>JAUNJB010000152.1 GCA_030535375.1 Clostridia bacterium
AGGATCGCCGGGAAGGACTCCCTGAGTGTGCGCAGCACCTCGCCCTTGGGCAGCTTCTCCATGTTCTGCACCGGCGGCTCATAGCCGTGCCTGCGCGATGTGATGGCCACCACGATCATGAGCGCCACGCACATCAGAACGCCCGGCACAATGCCGGCAAGAAAGAGCCGGCCGATGGATACGCCGCCGACATAGCCAAAGAGGATCAGACCGACGGACGGCGGAATCGTCGCCGTGATCAGCGAACTCAGGCAGGTTACCGCCACGGTGTATCCCTTCGGATAGCCCCGCCGCAGCATGTCAAAGCCCAGCACGCGCGCCTCCATGGAGGCGTCCGCACAGGCGGAACCGGAAACGCCGCCCATCATGGTGCTCAGCAGGATGTTGGTCTGCGCCAGGCCGCCGTAGATGCGCCTGGTAATCATCTCGGCCAGCTTGAGCAGGCCCTTGGTGATGCCCGTCTCATTCATCAGGCTTCCGGCGAAGATGAAAAAGGGAATGGCCAGAAAGCTGTATGACTGTGTCTGCGCCACCACACGCTGCACCGCCACGGAGAACGGCACCATGCCGCTGGCCACAAAATAGACGGCGCCGGAGATGCCCACCACAAAGGCGATCGGCATGTTGACAACAAGCAGTACCACGAATGCGATAAGTACAAGGACCACGGATTATCCCTCCTTCGTGCTTTTCCCCAGAAGGATGCAAAGCTGCTGCCAGCATTCCATGAGGATCGTGACGATCATCAGCAAAGAGCTCACAGGACACGCTGCCGTCGCCCACGCATAGCTGATGCCCACGGTCTGATAGGATCGCTTGAGATTGGACACGCAGAGCGCGTAGCCGAATCTCACAAACGCGATCAGCAGTGCCAGAATCAGCAGATCGGTGATCAATTTGACGGCCGCCTGTCCTTTCTGCGGCAGCTTGCGCGTCAGCAGATCCACACCGGTGACCCTGCCGTGCCTCAGCGCCATGTCCGCGCCGAGGAAAGCGAGCCACGCCAGAAGGAACTGCGATACCTCAACCGTCCAGGATAGGGGGCGATTGATGCATCTGCCCACGGCCGTGGCAAACGCAAGCGCCACGATGCCGCAGAGAATGCCGCCGCACAGGAGTTCCTCAAGCGAGCAGAAGGCCCGATACATTTTTTTCATCTCGTTCACTCCAATCGGGAAAATGTACGCCCGCCTCAAGGACGGGCGCACGGCATGGTTTGCGTCGATTCGGCTTACAGCAGTCCGGCCTCGGCCAGGATTTCGGAGCGAAGCTCCTCATAGCCCAGATCGGCATACACGCTCTCCACGGCCTCCTTGAACGCAGCGGTATCCACCTCGTGGATGGTCACGCCCTTGTCGGCCATTTCCTTCTCGCACTCCAGCTCCATTTCGGCGCAGATCGCCTGATACTCCGTGCCGTTGCTGCGGAAGGTATCCACCAGCAGCTGCTGATAGCTGTCGGACAGCGAATCAAAGTAGATCGTGCCGGTCGTCGGGCAGCCGAGCAGGATGAAGTGGCCGGTCTTGTTGATGTACGAGCAGATCTCGTACAGCCGGCTGGCATAGGTCGAGGTGCTCTGATTCTCACAGCCGTCGATGGCCTTCTGCTCGATGCCGGAATAGATTTCGCTCTGGGACATCGCCGTGCCGACGGCGCCCATCGCGTTGACGGAAGCGATGCACAGGTCGCTGCCCATCGTGCGGATCTTGAGGCCGTTCAGATCGCTGGGCACGTTCACTTCCTTGTTGCAGACGAAGTGACGCGCGCCGCCGTACCAATTCGAAGCCAGCACCTTGACGCCGTACTCCTCAAACTGCTTCTCCCAATTGGCGACGGTTTCCGTGCCGGTGATCGCGTCAATCTGGGTATAGTCCGCCATGATGTAGGGCATCTGCAAAATGCCGTACTCGGGGATGTAATCCGCCAGGCGTCCCGGATCGGTCACGGTCAGGATTGCCGTGCCCTGGATGGCCTGCTCAAGGATATCATCCGTGTCGCCAAGGGCGGAATTGGTGAATACCTCGACGCTGAAATTGCCGTCAGTCGCCTCTTCAATCGCCTTTTCGCAGGCGTAAAGCTGCAAACTTTCGACATCGGTATCGGGCTGCGTATTGGCCAGATACAGGGTCGTCTTCTCGCCCTCGTCCGCGAGCGCTGCCGCGCCGCACAGGAACAGGGCTGCCAACAGGATACACAAGTGCTTTTTCATGGATTTTCCCTCCATTCTTGTATTTGTATAACGCGGTCATATCCCGCATTATATCCGTCATCAGGCGCTTATCGCGTCCCTGAGCACGCGAAGAATCTCCTCCACGCTGCTGCGGTATGTCGTCACAGAGGCGCTGCCGTTGATCACCACCGCGCATTGCCGCTGTCCGTGGGGAACGAGCTGAATCAGCTCCGTTTCCCCGGTTTTGAGCGCAAAGCTCAGCGTCAGCAGGCTTTCTCCGGAGATGCTCTCCGTCTCTTCCAGCAGCTGCGTCGCCGGGAGCAGCGTCAGCGATTTGAAAAGCGCCAGCGTTTCGCTCTGATTCAGCGTCCTCCCGTTGAGGAAGGAGCGCAGGTTCTCTCCCTCGCCGCTCAGCTCCAGCGTTCCGCTGATCCCATCCGCATAAAAGCTCACGCTCTGCGTATCCGCGGCGCTGCGCGCGTAAAAGGAATATTCCACCAAATCCTCCGCGCGGCATTCCAGGAAATCCACCTGTGCCTTTCCAAGCAGCACGGCCTCAAGCCCGCCCTCCCGCGTGCAGCAGACGAAGTCCTCATCCGCCTTCAAAAACACAAGCGTCGAGCTGCTTCCGTTCATCTCAATCGTCAGCCGCGCCAGCGTTTCGCCGGCCGGCACTTCGCTCATATATCCCTCCATTTGCAAGGAGGCCAGCGGCGCGACCAGCCGGTTCATGACGGTCTGCCAGTCGAGCATCGCCTCAAACGGGCTTATCATGGTAAAGTAAGCCGCGCCCTCTCGTTCGGTTCCGCGGATTTCGAGGGTTTGTCCATCTCTTTCGAGCACAATTCTGGTGATCTGGGAAAAGTCTCCGCTTCCGATCTGCGGAAGAACCCGCACATCGCGCAGCGCGTCCACATCGTAGCCAAGCATATTCGCCGGAAGGCCGCTCACCAGATACAGGTTTGGATCGCCCTCCCTGCGCAGGTAATACCCGCTGCCAAACGGCGCCTCGCTTCCCATAAACAGCCGGACCCGTTCGCCCTGCCATCCAAGCAGAACAAGCGCGGAGGAATAATCCTCCAGGCCGTACTCCGCCCACTCCTCCGGCTGCCCGAGCACACGGTCGGCGCGCAGATGTGCCATTTGATAGACAAACGCCTTGAGCATGGTCTGGGAGAACACCGCTCCCTCCGGCGGGTCCATGACGTCAAACGCATCCTCCCGCGCGTAAACCGCGACGCTGCCTTTTTCATTGACCAGAAGCGCGGCCTTGATATCGCCGACGCTCATCTCGGTGACAACGATCTCTTCCTCATCCGCCGTCTCCTCCGGGCTTTGGGGTGTGCTTCGCCCAATCCACAGCACCGCGGCAAGCAGGATGAGAACAAACGCCGAAAGAATCCGATTTTCTCTACTCATCACAGATTTCTCCTGCGAAGGGTCACGACGAGGCCCACACAGAGCCACGCCAGCGCAATGCCGACCGTCAGCAAAGCCGAAAATGCCCGTACCTCGCCCGCGGTGACGGGCAGATAGGGGTCCCCCATCTCCTTTGCGGGAATGCTGATGAGCGTTTCATCGTCCAGCAGCCAGCTCATGCACTGCATCAAAAATGCGCGGTTGGCCACGCTGGGCGTCTGCATCAGATCATCGCCGTACATCTGCCCGCTGCCCAATGTGATCAGCCTGCCCGGTTCGCCGCCCACGGCGGACGTGCGCTCGCTCGTCATCGCCAGCACGAAGGGACCGCTCTCCCTTTCCCATTCAAGCGTGCCCTGCGCCCAGGCATCCACGGACGAACTGAGCACCTGCATCGTCTTCATCTGTCCCAGGCTGATAAACCGCTGGGCAAGCGGCACGCCGGAGGGCATGATGACATAATACCGATTGTTGGAAAAATAGGCGTTTATCGGATGAGAAATATAGGTTGCTGCCACATTCACCTCGTTGGCGCCGACATTGAGCCTGGGCTCATGCACAATCCCGCTTCCGATCTCCACGCCCCACTCGCCCAGAAAATCCCCGAGATTGCTCATCGAATCCGCCTCCGGGCCCAGGAATACCATCGCTCTGCCGCCCGTCTCCAGGTACTTGCCCACGGCGTCAATTTCATCGGGCATAAAATCCTGCTTCGGCGCGCAAATCACCAACATGTCCGTGTCATCCTCCAGGCCAAGTACGGAAAGCGCCGCATACGCGCTTGAGCATCCGTTTTCCTCAAGAAGGGCCATCAGCGACGCGCTGGGCTGCTCCCCATGTCCATCTGTGAAGAGCACCTTTCTCTCCGCTGCGACGGCCGTTTGATAAATGGCCGATGTGATCTTCTGCTCCGCCTTGATCGCCGTGACCGATTCCCCATCCGCGCTGAGCTCATAGAGCTCCTCCAGCGCGACCACGCAGATCCGTCCCCTCGCCTCAAACACAATGTCGTTCAGCGCGACGTCATACCCCTTTTCGCTGTATCCTCTGACGGTCAGCGGGTCCGTATATGGATCGCAGAATGTGATCGAAATATGACTGCTCAGCGGAGCATACTCCGCCAGCAGATTCCCGGGCAAAAGCGGATACTCCGCCTCCGCATTCAAAACCGTAATCCGCACATCGGTGTCTAGCGATGAGACCAATTGCCTGGTTTCATCGGAAAGACGGTACAGCTGGTTCTCCGTCAGATCCGCCTTCATACCGCAGCGTGCCGTGATCTGCCGGGCCAGCACGCCGGCCAGCAGGAAGACCGCCAGCCCCAGCAGCGCCGCCAGACGATACCCCGCTTTTCCTTTGTTCACTCTTCCTCACATCCAATCAATGGCGTCTGCATTCAAGCACCGTGATGGTCATCTGAAGCATCCACAGCGTCATGCCGATAAAATAGACGGCCGCCGTCAAGCTGAATATGCCGATTGACAGCTCCTGAAAGTGCTGCTGATAGGAAAACAGCCGGATCACGCCCAGGAGGATCGGATCGCTTACATAGCTTTGAAAATACCCGAGCAGCCACAGCCCCAACAAGATCGCATAGCTCACAATCGCCGATACGATCTGGTTCTCCGTGATCGCTGAGGCAAACAGGCCAATCGAGATAAAGGCCATGCCCGTCAGCAGCAGCCCGGCCAGATTGCCCAGAACCTCCAGCGCCTGAAAGCATCCAAGCCGCGCCAGCAGCGCGACGCACAGGAGCACGGGAAGACTCCCGACCGCGAACATGGTGAAGGCCGCCAGGAACTTGCCGAACACGACGTCCCTCACCGCCAGCGGCGCGGTGAACAGCAGTTGCTCCGTGCGCATCTTCCGTTCCTCCGCAAAGAGGCGCATGGTGATCACGGGGATCAAATACATGAGCATCGGCAACAGCGTGCTGAACAGCACTGCCGCCCGTCCATTCTGCGCATACAAATTGCCGACGGAAAAGCAATATCCTGTCAGCGCCGCATATGCGGCCAGAAAGACGACACCGGAGGGGGACACCCAGTATTGCCGCATCTCCTTGCGGTAGATCGCCCTCATCCGCTCACGCCTTCCTTCTCTGCGCCGCCCTTCTTCCGCGCGGCGTACCGTTCATCCCTGGTCAGGCTCAAAAACACGGCTTCAAGCTCCGGCATCACCGGCCCAAATGCCCGCAATTCTCCGCCTGCGCTCTTGGCCACGGCAGCAAGCCTTGACGCCGCATCCGGTTTCTTGACGATCAGACGTACGCGCGCAAGCCCGCCCTGCGTGCCAAGCAGCTTCGCATCCCGATATCCGGCCTCCGACAGTGCGCCCATCAACGTCTCGTCCGGACAATCGACCTGAATCTCATAGAGATCCCTTTGCCGGAACCTTTCGCTGAGCCGCTCCGGGGTTTCATCCGCCGCAACCCTTCCGTTGTTCAGAATCACGAGCCGGGAGCACAACGCTGACACTTCGGACAGCACATGGGTGCTCATGAGCACCAGATGCTCCCTCCCCAGAGCCCGGATCATCCGGCGCATATCCACGATCTGAGTCGGATCAAGACCCGAGGATGGCTCGTCCAGGATGAGCACCGGCGGATTGCCGACCAGCGCCTGTGCCAATCCCACCCTCTGGCGATAACCTTTGGACAGATTGCCGATCAGACGCCTGCGGACACCCTCGATGTCCGTGCTGGCGCAGGCCAGAGCGATCGCTTCCTTCCGATTCCGGATTCCTCTGATATCGCAGGCAAACCGCAGCTGCTCCTCGACCGTCAGCTCCGCGTACAGGGACGGCACCTCCGGCAGATACCCGATCTTCCGGCGCACCTTCTTCGCGCACTGAACGTTATCCTCTCCGTCCAGCCGCACATGCCCCGATGTTGCGGCGAGATAGCCCGTGATGATGTTCATCGTCGTGGACTTTCCGCTTCCATTGTGGCCTACAATTCCGACAATCTCGCCCGGCGAAGCCTCAAAGGAGACATCTTCAATGGCCTTGCTTGCCCCATAGCGTTTCGTCAGCTTCTCCACGCTCAGCACGCTGTCACCTCCCGCCCATATAGTAAACGTTTACTATTTATGTTAAAATAAATATCGTCGCATGTAAGCGGATGTTTTTTTGCACAAACTGCTGTACAGTAAACGATTACTATTTAGGTATATCATATATTTCCAAAGATGTCAATACCAAATTTCATCCATTTTAAAGTATTCCGTGGCTTCGGCCGCCAATATGCTCCCACCTACGGTCCGGTTCATCGCGGGCCGACCGGACGGCACAAAAAGCGCGCCGTGCGCGCTCCCATTTCCGAAAATCGCTGCAAATCGCCCGATTACGGCGAACGCGGCCAATTTTCACGCAATTTCCTATAAAGTCAAAAAGCGGCCAGTGCCCGCTCCCATTTCCGAAGCGCTTCACACTCCAAAGTATTTCTGTGCTCGCTGCCCGGTTTTTCGCGTAATTTCCTATAAGTCAAAAAAAACAGAGCGTGCAAATCGCACACTCTCTGTCTTTTTATGCAGCGGTTTCGTTTATTTCACAGGCTTCATCGTCGGGATT
>JAUNJB010000014.1 GCA_030535375.1 Clostridia bacterium
GTCCTGTGACCAATTAAACGGTATATAACATCCCTCGATAATAAGATTTTGTTCGTTTTCTATTGCCGTTTTAATTATTTCTCTAATAACTGGCCACAAATAATCTGTAAGTTCATTATCGTCTTCGGGCGTAAGTTTGGTGTATCCACTCCGAATTAAACCCATTTTCAAATGGTCTATTGATAAATATGGATACTTATATTTCTCAAGCAGTTTTTGAGCGAGTGCAGTTTTACCTGTGTGCGACGCACCTGTTATCAATATAATCATCGTTTTACTCCAAATTTACAAATTACCATTTGTCTCTCGGTTACTTGAATCAAGTATATCATACTATCCTATGATTTACTATATTGCTCCCCTTTATTTTTACAGAATAGCAGGGGTACCGTCTATCAAATTCTTTTGTGCTATTTTCCACACATGAGCATTGGTGCAGGGCAAAGATGCATCAAGAGGTGGCAGTACATTTTGCTGTCACCTCTTGGCTTCCTATTTGCAAAACTGGGCGTGGTGGCGGGCGCAGCCCGTTCATCTTGACCGTTGACTGGGTTTGCTATTTACCCGACAAGCTGGAAGTTAAAAAGCTATTACATACCAACTATTTTTCTAACCGTATTCGCTGTTCTTATCGTTAGCTTAGAGCTAATATTTGCACTTGCTGTTTTAGACCACCAGTTTGTTTTTTGATAATCTTTCCGATTGAAAGACCAGAATACCGTTTCTTTGTATTCCTCTATCTTTTCTAATCCCTCTTTAGGCTCTCCAATTTCGCTATATACATCTTTGAATGTAGCAGGCGGCATAATAAAGATTAGATTGTCATAAATCTCTTTACTTTCATCTCCCCACCAGTTGGGTGCATGATGTAAAATGTCCTCAAGTTCTTCTTTGGATATGACAAAAACAGGAATATCTAAACGAAACTGATTTTTAATCATTTCCTCAATCTGGCTTGTAATCTTGATTGTGTCAGCTTCATCACTTGAAAAAATCACATTGCCGCTGTTTAAATAGGTTTTGACCTCTATATAATTAAGTTTTTCAAAACTTTGCTTTAATTCTGCCATTGACACTTTGTTTTTGCCGCTTATATTGATACCTCGCAATAAGGCGATATATCTTTTCATATTCTTAACCACCTCTACAACTTCCGATTCGTCTCTCGGTTACTTGAATCAAGTATATCATACTATCCTATGATTTACTATATTGCTCCCCTTTATTTTTACGGAATAGCAGGGGTGCTGCCTATCAAATTCTTGTGTGTTACTTTACCGCACATGAGCATTCCTTGAGGAGATTAAGCTGGATCTCGCTTTTCTGCAAGGCACGCAATCAGGCCACACGCAAAATCCGGACCGGCTGCTCCGCCATTGCGCGGGAATTCAATGAGAAACAGATGGAAAAACGCCCGGAAACATGATATACTGAAACAGCATGACCACGCGGCAAATCCAGTTTGGCAGAGGTGTTTGCGGATATGAAAAGATATGTCGCGTTATTGAGAGGGATCAATATAAGTGGAAATCTTCCCCCTGACCCCATACGGAAAGCCGGTTTTGAAAACACAATACGGGAGCTGATGTTGTGCGGCAGGCGGCCCGGTTCCGTGTATCGAACACGCCGGCAGCCCCTCCGTGGAAGGACTTTTCGCGAAACCGGTCATTGAAAGAAGAATTGCATGCCCCCGCGTTGTCCCCCGCCTCCTGAATTCCGGCTTGCCGGGGAGAGCGCAAAGCGGTTTGCCGGCGCAGAGGTGTAAAAGGAATCGGCATCCGGAACAGATTGGATGGAGGAAGCTTTAATGCGCGACGGAATAAGAATCAGCGAAGAGCGGATCACCGCGGAGGAATATATCGATTTCCTGAAAAGGACGGACCTGGGTTCGCAATACCCGAAGGAACGGTTTGAGGAAAGAATATCCCGGCTCGTGCATCATGCGACGATAAGCCTTATTGCAAGAAACGAGGACGGCTTCATCGTCGGCGCTCTATTTGGGCTGACCGATTATGCCTATTGGCTCTATGTCACGGATCTGGGCGTTGACAGGGATTATGAGGGCCGAGGCATCGGACGGCAGCTTATGAAGGCCGCGCATGATAAGGCCGGCGGCGAAAAAGATATCGCGGTCTATTTGATTGCCAATGAGAATGCCGTTCCATTTTATGAGAAAATCGGGATGAAAAAGGCAAATGATGTCATGCAGTACAATCATATCGAATGGACCGGATTCACGGTGCAATAAAAAGCGCCGCTCCTCCTGACCGGGGAGAGGGCGGCACCGTTCGGCACAGGCGGCAAGGTAAACGGTTTTTCCCGCGGGCGGCTTCCCCCCATTCTGCGGGCAGCCGCTCAGCATCTGCCGCGACACCCCCTTCCCCGGGGGCCATTCCCCTTCGCTTTTGATTGATCCACATAGAAAGGCGGCTTACTCATGTACCGTATTATGACAGCGGACGAAGCGATCAGCCTGATCCGGGACGGAGACTGTATCTGCGTCAACTCCTTCGTCGGCATCGAAAGCCCCGTGCAGCTTCATGAAGCGCTGTACCGGAGATACCAGCAGACTCACTCCCCCAAGCACCTGACGATCATCTCCAGCGCGGGCTTCGGCATCTGGGATGAGAACAGAAACGCGGAGGGCTACATCCGCGCGGGCGCTGTCGATCGCCTGATCTGCGGCCACTTCGGGGCCATGCCCAGCACCAAGAAGATCATTCTTGAAAACCGCTTTGAAGCCTACAATCTTCCCCTGGGCTGCATTTCCCACGCCATCCGTGCCCAGGCGGGCGGCCTTCCCGGCGCGCTGTCCAAGGTCGGCCTCGATATCTTTGTCGATCCGAGGCGCGACGGCCCCGGCATCAACCAGATCTCCACGGACAGTTCCTTCGTCAAGGTGGTGGAGGTGGACGGCGAGGAATTCCTCTATTACAAATTGCCGAAGATCACCGCGGCCCTGATCAAGGGCACGGCGGCCGATCGCAAGGGCAATATCTCCTTTGACGACATGTACATGTCCGGCGACGCGCTCTCCATCTGCCAGGCGACCAAATCAAACAACGGCATCGTCATCGTTCAGGTGGACCGCATCGTCGATATGCCCTCCCGCCCGAGAAACGCCATCATCCCGGGATGCCTGGTCGACGCGATCGTGGTGGAGGAGCCCGAACCCAGGGACGACGCGCTCCAGGCGCTCACCGGCAGCTTTGAAATCCGCTACGAGGAGTGGCACGACTGGACGGAAAAGCTCGACGCGCTGACCTCGGATCACCGCAAGACGAGCGTGGCCAGCCACATCATCGGAAAGCGCGCCGCCCGCGAGCTTCGCAAGGAGGACATCGTCAACATCGGCATCGGCATTCCCGAGACGATCTCCCGCTATGCGAAGCAGAACGGCATGCTGGATCACATCACGCTGACGGTCGAATCCGGCGGCATCGGCGGCTTCCCCGCCTCCGGCAAGGTATTCGGCGCCATGATCGGCGCGGCCTCCGTGTACGACATGGCGAATCAATTCGATCTGTACAACCACGGCGGTCTGGATATCTGCTTCATGGGCGCGCTCGAGGTGGACAGGCACGGCAATGTCAACGCACACCGGGGACCCGGCGCTTATGCCGGCATCGGCGGCTTCGCCAATATCACCGCGAAGACGCCCACGGTCGTCTTCTGCCTCACGTTCAACACAAAGGGGCTGCAGGTCATCCAGGAAGACGGCACCGTCACCATTGAGGAAAACGGCGCCATTCCCAAATTCGTCAGCGAGGTGCGGAGCGTCAGCTTCTCCGCGAGAAACGCCATCGCAAACGGCCAGAAGGTGCTCTATATCACAGAGCGCTGCGTCTTTATCCTCACATCGCGCGGCCTGAAGCTGCTGGAGGTCTACCCCGGCATCGACATTAAGAAGGACATCCTCTCCCTCCTCCCCTTTGAGGTAGACACATGACCGCGCGCCCGACAGGGACGCCATTCAAAAAGCGCGCCGTGCGCGCTTTCACTTCCGAAAACTTCTGCAAATCGCTCGATTTGAGCGGACGCGCCCGATTCTACGCAATTTCCTAGCGGCCAGCGGCCGCTCCCACTTCCGAAAATTGCTGCAAACCGCTCGATTTGAGCGGACACGTCCGATTCTACGCAATTTCCTAGCGGCCAGTGGCCGCTCCCACTTCCGAAAATCCCTGCAAACCGCCCGATTTGAGCGGACGCGCCCGGTTTTTCGCAATTTCCTAGCGGCCAGCGGCCGCTCCCACTTCCGAAAATTGCTGTAAACCGCTCGATTTGGGCGGACGTGCCCGGTTTTTCGCAATTTCCAAAGTGAAAAAAGCCTGTGCGCTTTACTCCACCGGAGCAAAGCCGCACAGGCTTTTGCGTATCATGCCATCCGAAGCAGGCCCGCGGCCCCTTACAGCCGGGCGTCCTCAAGGCCGCAGAAGGGGTCCACCGGGCTGATCCCCTCAAAGGGCGCCTGCCCCAGCAGCCTTTCCACCGCGGCGGCGATTGTCGCGCGCGTGGCCGCGTATGCGTTGATATACGTGCGCACGCGCGGCACATCCTGCAGGTGATATGGATTGGCAAACGAGATGAACGCCGTCCTCTCCTCGCAGACAAAGCGGGGAATCTCCAGCGCGTGCTTTTTGCACCAGCCGATGCGCACCGTGGTCTGGTTGCTTTCCGCGGGCATGTTGCAAAGGATCAGCGTCAGCCGGTCCTCGGGCAGGCCGCGCGTGCCGTGCAGGTCGTCCGCGAAGGGATCGTATCGCTCCACCTCAAAGCCCTGCCGCTCAAGGAGCTCCGCCGCGATGTCGGTCATGGAGCCGTCATAGATCTCGTCCTGTCCCAGCGTCACAAGCCGGATACGGGGATATGCCTCCCGCCGCACCGGCACCAGCCCCTGCACATCCTTGACGAGGGTGACCGCTTTTCGCGCGCACCGCTCCCGCTCCGCCTGTGCGTCGGCCTCGGCCGCGGGGAAATCCGCATTCAGCTTCGCCTTGAGCGCCAGCACGCGGGTGACCGCATCGTCGAGCCTCTCCCGCGTAAGCAGGCCGGATTCCAGCGCATCGAGCAGATAGCCGATATCCTCCCAAATGTCCGTGCTGAAGCAGAGCATGTCGCACCCCGCGGCGATGCTGGTGGGGATCGCCCTGCTGCGGGGCATGGTCATCGTATAGCCGCCCATGATCGTGGCGTCCGTGATGATCACGCCGTTAAACCCAAACCGCTCCCTGAGCACGCCCGTGAGCAGCTCGCGCGACTGGCTACCCGGCAGCATATCCTCCTGCGACGCAGCGGGATTGATCTCCTGAATCACATGGGGCTGCACGATATGCCCCACCATGATGCTGAGCAGGCCCTCGTCGATCAGCGCCTTGTAGATGCGGCCGAACGTGTCAAACCACGCCTGGGCGGTGAGGCTGTTATACGTGGGATGCAGATGCTGATCCCTGAAATCCACACCGTCTCCCGGAAAATGCTTGCAGGCCGCGGCGATGCCGTGGCGCTGCACAGTGCGCACATACGCACTGGCATTCCGAAGCACGCGCTCGGGATCGCTGCCAAAGGTGCGCACATTGGTAATCGGATTGCGGAAATTGTAATCGATGTCCACCACCGGGGAGAACGTCCAGTTGACGCCGACGCTTCTGCCTTCCCTGGCGCACACCCGCGCAAAGGCCCGCGTGCACTCGATGTCGTCCGCCGCAGCGACCTGGAGCTGGGAGCCGAAATACGTGCCGTCCGACAGGACGCCCGCGCCGCCCTCCTCCAGATTGGCCGCCTTGAGCAGCGGCACGTCGGCCAGCGCGTCCAGTCCGGCGAACCTTTGCCGTACCTCGTCCGCCGGCGCCGGACGAAACAGCACGCCGCCGATGCCGTAACGGCTCACCAGATCGGCCAGCTTCTCCGGCGCATAGGCATCCCCAAGGACGCAAAACAGCTGCCCAACCTTCCGCTCCGTCGTGAGCCCGGCGAGCGTCCGGGCGACCCAGGCCGCCTGCGCGTCGGAAAGCTCAAACGGCTTTTGCTTCAGCATGTCGATATTCATGATAAACCTCCTGTATTTTACCACATTATATTGCATCCCGGATTGACAAGCAATTCTTTTTCACGCTATAATCGATTCCAAATAGGAATTGAACCATTCTGGAGGAACGCCCATGGATATCTCATATTTCAGGGAATTCGTCATGCTCGCACAGACCCAGAATTATTGGGCGGCCGCCGAAAGGCTCTTCATCGGCCAGTCGTCCCTGTCCAAGCACATCATGACGCTGGAAAAGC
Source organism: Clostridia bacterium (assembly GCA_030535375.1). Lineage (GTDB taxonomy): Bacteria > Bacillota > Clostridia > Christensenellales > Aristaeellaceae > Ventricola. The sequence continues at coordinate 6,283 of JAUNJB010000014.1, forward strand.
AGCTGGGCGCTCCTCTTTTCACGCGCACATCGCGCAGGGTGGCGCTGACGGAATTCGGCAGGCTGATGCTGCCCTACGCCCAATCCATCGCCAGGCTCCAATACGAATACGAATCCGCCGCATTCAGCTATCTGCACGATGAGGGCAGGCTGCTGAGGATCTCCACCATCCCCGCCCTGACCGCCTACAACATCGCGGATATCCTGGTTCGGTTCCAGCTGGATTTTCCCCGCATAAAGATTCAGACCGACGAAGCGGACACGCTGGTCGTGCGCGAGCAGCTGTTTGAAGGGCGCTGTGATCTGGCCATCTACAGGGACAGCGCTGCCTATCTGGAGCACGATCCCGTCAGGGAACAGCACATCGTCAGAATTCCGTATGTCGCCGACCGCCTGGTCGCGGTACTCCCCAAAAACCATCCGCTGGAAGGGGAGGATCGGCTTGAGCTGGCCCGGCTCAGGGACGAGCGCTTCACGCTCATCAAGCGGGATACGTTGCCCTACTCGCTGTGCCTGCGCGCCTGCCGGGAGGCGGGCTTCACGCCGAAGGTGCTCTTTACCAGCCACAGTCTGGACGCCGTATTGGATATGGTCAACAAGCGCAGCTGCGTCGCGCTCCTGTTCGAGCAGCACGCCACGTTCCCCACGGATTCGGTTTTCGCCGCGGCCCCGCCGTTTACGGTCGTCCCCATCATCCCGGAGATCCAGACCACCGTCTGCCTGGCCTATCTGAAGGACACCCCTCTCTCCACGGAGATCCGGCACTTTATCGACTACTGCATGATGTACAAAAACGGCCGATTGATTCCAAAGCGGCAAGAATCGACGGCCGAATAAGAATTGTTCTTTTTCGCGCTTTCGGATAGAATCATAGATGAAATCCCTTCCGAAGCCGCTTCTCTGCGCCAAAAAGCCAAGCCGTTTGCGCTAAGTACGCGCGCGTGCCGGCAGGGGAAAACACGCTGAGCGAGGAGTGTATCAGGATGAACCATCCCTTTCCCATCGTCAATGCCACCATGGAGCTGACCGACTGCCGGGAACGGTGGTCCTTTGACGAGGCGCATCGCTGCTGGTGCCTTGAGGACATCCTCTACACCGCGCGCGCCACCACGCCAAAGTTCCAGCGGATGAGCATCTTCGTGCCCGCCGCGTATCTCCGTGCGGACGGCAGCATCCGAAAGGACGGCCGCATGGGCTGCTTTACCGCGCAAAGCGCACCCGTCGTCTTTGAAAACAACTCCGCCGGATACATGCAGATGCCGCACACATGGCTGGGCGGCCCGCGCGATGAGGCCGGAAAATACCTGGCCCGCGGCATGATCTACGTGACCTGCGGCTGCCGCGGCCGCGAATCGAGGGACGCCGATGGCAGGCTCTGCGCCAAATCGCCCTGGACGCTCGTCGATCTCAAAACGGCCATCCGCTTTCTCCGGCACAATGCCGCCGCTCTGCCCGGCAATCTGGATCAAATCATCTCGGTGGGCTGGAGCGCGGGCGGCGCGATGTCCAGCCTGATCGGCCTGACGGGCGACGACCCGCGCTACCTTCCCTATCTCGAGCAGAACGGCGCGTTCCTCGAGGAGAGCGACGCGGTATATGCCGCTCAGATCTACTGCCCCATCGTGGATCTCGATCACGCCGATCTGGCCTACGAGTGGCAGTTCCGATGCGATCCCGAGAACGAATCCTCTCACGCGGGGCCCGCCGGAACCATGACTCCGTTTCAGACGGCGCTCTCCGGGAAGCTTGCCGCCGCCTACATCCGCTACTTCAACGGCCTGAAACTGCGGCACCCCGAAACGGGCGCCCCGCTCACGCTTCACGAGGACGGCCGGAGCGGGACGGGCTACGATTACCTGATGGGGCTGCTGGAGCGCTCCGCCGAGGACTATCTGACGAGACTGGACGCCGGCACGCTTCCGCTGCGCTGCACCTCCGGGGCGTATCTGGCGGGCGATTACACACGCAGAATCCCCGCGCCGAGGCCCAGTGCCCCGCCCAGAGATGATATCGGCCTGCATCATGCCGGTGCGGCCGTGGCGCTCTCCCCCGCGGATGATCCCGACCGTCCGTCCAGCCTGGGCGACCTGCTCTCCCGTCCGCCCGAGGGCACGCCGTACAAGGGCCATGAGCCGCCCATGACGGACGCGCCCGGCACGGATAAACGCGCCTGGCTCTCCTGGGACGGCACGCGCGCCCGCATCACAAGCCTGGACGATTATATCCTGAACCACCGCCGCAGGATGAAGCCCTGTACCTCCTTTGATACGCTGGGCATGGACAGCGGTGAAAACCAGGTATTCGGCACGCCCGAGCGGGACTATATGCACTTCAGCGAGCTGATCGCACCGGCCATCGCCGAGCTCAGGGAGGAGTTTCCCGCCGAGTACGCGCGCACATACCGCGCCTATGCCGGCGTCGCCGGAGACGAGGCCCTGGCCCGGCGCCGCTTCCTCCTCAATCCGATGAACTTTATCGATTCCGAGCTGAGCGCAAGCGCCGATCATTTCCGCATTCGGGTGGGCGCCTGCGATGCGGACACCGCCTTGACCGTCTCCATGGCGCTTGCCCTCAAGCTGAAAAACGCCGGAAGGGATGTCGACTATGCCCTCGTCTGGGATATGCCCCACTGCGAGGCGGATTATCCCTCCGAGGTCTGCGACTGGATCGAGCGGATCTGCGGCAAGTAATGCCCGTCATATATGCGCGCCGTCCCTTTCGGGCCCGGCGCGCATGTTTTTTTCCCTTCTCGTAAAATCCGGCAAATTCCTCCGGATACTTGAATTAGCACCCGTTTTCCTGTTTTTTCACGCATTTTCATTTTGTGCATTCCACCACAAAGGGAGTAAAAAGTCTATTGACATTCTGCATTCTTTCATATAAAATATAATCATAAATTTCACTAAATACACAAGGAAGAGAATCAAAAGATATTATTTAATATATATGGTGTATTGTATATCATTTTCATCCGTCATTCACCGGCGGTGACCGGTGACGATAAAAACCATCTTTTAAGGAGGAAAACATGAAAAAGCTGCTTACTTCACTTCTCGTGCTGTGCATGATCCTGTGCGCAGTCTCTGCTTCTGCCGCCGGCGTGGGCGGGACGGAGTATCCCAACCCCCTGCAGGATGTGCGCGTCCGTCAGGCCCTGTGGTATGCGATCGATATGGACGCCATCGTCGACGCCCTGTGGAACGGCACCGTTACCGCCGCCAACAAGTCCCTGATTCCCGAAGGCTACTGGCAGGCCGACGGCCTGACCGAGTACACCTATGACCCCGAAAAGGCGAAGGAACTGCTCGCCGAGGCCGGCTGGGACGGCAGCTATACGCTCCAGGCCGTCTACTATACCGCGAACCTTCTGGATACCATCACCGCGATTCAGGCCTTCTGGGCGGATGTGGGCGTCAACATGGAATTCCAGCTGCTGACCGATAACCTGACCGCGCTGCTCTGGACGCCCTCCGCGGACGGCGTGCACTCCGCTGTCGACTGGGATATCTGCTTCGCCGGCACCAACGCGCTGACGCTAGGCGAGTTCTACACCCGTCATCACAGCACCGCGGCGAACAACTCCACCGTGAAGCCGGACGAGACCCTGGACGCGCTCATCGAAACCGCGCGTGTCGCCGTCTCCACGGAGGATCAGAAGGCCGCCTACGATGCGATTCAGACCTATGAGAACGAGCAGGTTCAGGTCATCCCGATGTTCTACATCCCGTCCTGGATCATCACCTCCAGCCACCTGGATATGAAGGGCAACGCCGTGGGCAACGACCAGTTCGCCTATCAGAAGAACATCCTCGACTGGACGATCGACCGCGAGGACAAGACCATGTACACCGACACCGGCGCCGTCAACGCGCTGGAGCATCCGGCCACCAACCCCGCGCTCTTCTGGCATCAGGAGATCGTGTTTGACCGCCTGCTCAACGCCGACGAAAACCTGGTTCCGACCGACGGCCTGCTGGCCGAGAGCTATGAGGTCTCCGAGGACGGCAAGACCATCTCCTTCGTCATTCGCGAGGGCATCAAGTGGCACGACGGCGAGCCCTTCACCGCGGAAGACGTGAAGTGGACGTTTGAATACTATCCCACCGTTCCGGGCGCCAACACCGTCATGACCGAAGTGATCAACGACGCGAAGGCGATCACCGTCGACGGAAATACCGTCACCTTCGAGTTCAACAACGCTCAGCCCAACGCGCTGACGATCTTCTCCCAGTGGCCCATCCTGCCGAAGCATTGCCTCGAGACCGTCACGCCTGAGAATTTCAGCGCGAGCACCTTCTGGCAGGCTCCCATCGGCACCGGCCCGTTCAAGGTTGACGAGGTGAAGCTCGGCGAGTACACCACCCTCGTCCGCAACACCGAATACTTCATCGAAGGCACCGGCAACATCGAAAAGATCTACATGTATCCGTCCACCGACGCCGGCGACGAGAACCTCATCACCAACGCCATGGCCGGAAAGATCGACTACGCGTTCTGCAAGGATTCCGCTCAGGTTCAGCAGCTGCAGGAAATGGATGGCTACACCGTTGATACCGTCAACGTGACCTTCACGCGTTATGCCTTCCTCAACATGTTTGAGCGCGAGTAATCCGGTTGCGTCCAAACGAAATACGGGGGCTAGCACTCGCTAGCCCTCTCTTTGTAGACGCGGTTGCAAACGGAACCCCAAGAACCAACAGGAAAGGGATTGTCGTATGCTTAATTATACCATCAGAAAATTATTGGGCATGATCCCCATGTTGTTGATCATCACCTTTCTCATCTATGCGGGTATCGAGCTCATGCCCGGCGACGTGATCGACTTTCTGATCCCGATGGATCAGCTGGCCGAGATGACGCCGGAGGAGATCGAGGCCTTCAGAGTGGCCAAGGGTCTGGATGGCCCGATGATCGTCCGGTATTTCAGCTGGCTGAAGGGTGTGTGCACAGGCGACCTGGGCTATTCGCTGCAAAACAACATGCCCGTGGGCACGCTGATGATGCAAAAGCTGCCCGCCACCATCGAGCTGTCCCTCGCGGCGCTCTTTATTTCCAGCATTCTGGGTGTCCTTTTAGGCATCATTTCCGCCATCCGCAAGGGAAAGCTCGCCGACAACGTGCTGACCATCGCCGGCATGATCGGCGTGGCCATTCCGCAGTTCCTCTTCGGTGTGTTCTGCATCATCTTCTTCTGCCTCAATCTGGGATGGTTCCCGGTCGGCCAGCGGGGTACAACGGGCCTGCTGGATGAGCTGCATCACCTGTTCCTCCCCGCGTTCGTGCTCGGCATCTCGATGACGGCCGGCGTGATGCGCTATTCCAGATCCAGCATGCTGGATTCCATGAACTGCGATTACGTGAAGACCGCCAGGGCCAAGGGCCTGCCCGAATGGAAGGTCAATCTGTTCCACGGCTTCCGCGTGGCCTGCACGCCCGTCATGGTTCTGATCGGCTTCCGCCTTCCCATGCTGATCAGCGGCTCCATCGTCATTGAAAACATCTTCCAGTGGCCCGGCGTAGGCCGCTGGTTTACCGACGCCGTCAAGACGCAGAATACGCCCATCATCATGTCCGTCGGTCTGTTCATGGTGCTGCTCGTGCTGCTGTCTTCCCTGCTGGTGGATATTATGACCGCTATTTTGGATCCGAGGGTGAAGCTATCATGAGTAACACAATCAAAAAGACGGCTCTTGACCGTAAATTAGACAAGATCAGGGATCTCGAAGAGAGTGGAAAGCTGGCAACCAAGCTGACGAACAGAACCGTCCGGAAGATCATGGCCAACAAGCTGGCCGTCTTCGGCACAGCGCTGTTTCTCATCATCTGCATCCTTTGCTTCGCCGCGCCGCTCTTCACCCAGTACTCCTCGACGGCGATCTCCCTGCGCGACAGAACGGCTCCCCCTTCCGCGGAGCACATCTTCGGAACGGATCAAATGGGGCGCGACATCTGGGCGCGAATGCTCTACGGCGGCAGAATCAGCATCATCGTCGGCCTGGGCAGCGCGCTGGGCGCAGCGCTGATCGGCGTCACGCTCGGCATGTACGCGGGCTACAAGGGCGGCTGGCTGGATAAGATCATTTTCAAGGTGTCGGATGTGTTCCTCTCCTTCCCGCAGATGGTGCTGATCATCATCATCGTGGCGCTGGTGGGCCAAAGCCTTGAAAACATGATTGTCATCTTCATTCTCACTGGCTGGCCCAGCATGTACCGCATGGCCAGGAGTAAAGTGCTCTCGCTCAAGGAGGCGGAGTTCGTTCAGGCGCTCAGGGCTTTCGGCGTTTCGGATGTCAAGATCGCGTTCAAGCATCTCTTCCCGAACACGGTGGGCCCGGTCGTCGTCAATATCACGCTGTCGACCGCCATGTTCATCCTGCAGGAGGCTTCCCTGTCCGTGCTGGGCTACGGCGTGCCGCAGGAAATCGCAACCTGGGGCAACATCATCAACGTCATCACAAACGCCGGCACGATCCGCTACGACTGGCTGGGCTACTGGTGGATGTGGCTGCCCTGCGCCATCATGCTCATCCTGTTCGTATTGGCGATCAATTTCATCGGCGACGGGCTTCGCGATGCCAGCGACCCCACGCAGATTGGTTAAGGAGTGTGCGACATGTCAGAAAAGAATCACGATGTCGTGCTGAGCGTAAAAGACCTTCACGTCAATTTCTACACCAACCAAAGATGCAATAAGGTCTTAAAGGGCGTAAGCTTTGACATCAAGAGAGGAAAAACCCTCTGCATTGTGGGCGAATCCGGCTGCGGCAAATCCGTGACCGCCAATTCCATCCTCAGGCTTCTTCCGGAGCTTTCCCGCATCGAATCCGGCTCCATCACCTATCACAAGGATGACGGCACGGAGGTTCGCCTGGATCAGCTCGAGAAGAACGGCAGGGAGATGCGAAGCCTTCGCGGCAAGGACATCGCCATCATCTTCCAGGACCCCATGACCGCGCTCAACCCCGTATACACCGTGGGCCATCAGATTCGGGAGATGATCAAGGAGCACAAAACCGGGCTGAGCAAGGCCGAACTCAAAAAGGAATCCATCGAGGATCTGGCCGATATGGGCATTCCCGCGCCCGAGATCCGGGACGGCGAATACCCCCATCAGTTCTCCGGCGGCATGCGCCAGCGCGCGATGATCGCCATGGGCATGTCCTGCGAGCCGAAGATCCTGCTGGCCGACGAACCGACCACCGCGCTTGACGTGACCATCAGCGCGCAGATCTTCGAGCTGATGAACAGCCTCAAAAAGGAGCACGGCACGGCCATCATGATGATCACCCACAACATGGGCGTGGTCGCGGAGATGGCGGACGATGTCGCCGTCATGTACATGGGCAACATCGTCGAATACGGCAAGGTGGAGGACGTGTTCACCAATCCCGTCCATCCGTACACCAAAGCGCTGCTCAGATCCATTCCCGTGCTCGGAAAAGGCAAAAATCAACAGCTCGAGCCCATCCGCGGCGTGACGCCCGATCCCTTCAACAGGCCCAAGGGCTGCCAGTTCTGCCCGCGCTGCGACTACGCCGGCCCGCGCTGCGAGACAGAGATGCCGCCGGAGGAATGGGTGTCGGAGGGGCATTATACCCGCTGCTTCAATTACAAGGAGGTGAGCGCAGATGGAAAATAAAGAGGTATTGCTGAAGGTTCGGGGAGCGAAGACCTATTTCCCGATCAAAAAGGGCATTCTCAAGAAGACGGTCGGTTATGTCAAGGCTGTGGATGACATCAGTCTGGATGTCTATCGCGGCGAGACGCTCGGCCTGGTGGGCGAATCCGGCTGCGGAAAAACCACGCTTGGCAAATCCATCCTGCAGCTCGTCCCGGTCACGGAAGGCAGCATGGAATACCAGTTTGAAGATGGCTTCAAGGATCTGCGCAAGCTCTCCAAGAAGGAGCTGGACAACGCCCGCCAGAAGATTCAGATCGTCTTCCAGGACCCCTATTCCTCGCTGAATCCCGCGTTCACCATCTACGGTTCGCTGGAGGACCCGCTGATCAAGTTCGGTGTCAAGAGCAAAAAGGAGCGGATGGACAAGATCGGCAAGCTCCTTGAAGACGTCAATCTCCCCCGGGACTACATGTCCCGCTATCCCAACGAATTCTCCGGCGGCCAACGCCAGAGAATCGGCATCGCCAGAGCGCTTTCCGTCAATCCCGAGCTGATCATATGCGACGAAGCGGTCTCCGCGCTCGACGTCTCCATCCAGGCGCAGGTGCTCAAGCTCCTCAACAAGCTGAAGGAGGAGCGCGCCCTGACCTATATCTTCATTACCCACGACCTCTCCGTGGTGGAATACCTGGCGGACAGGATCGCCGTGATGTATCTGGGCAGAATCGTGGAGCTGACCACCTCCGAGGAGCTGTTCAACAATACGCTCCATCCCTACACCAAGGCCCTGCTCAGCGCCATCCCCGTGGCGGATGTCTCCCAGAAGAAAAAACGCATCCCGCTGCAGGGCGACGTCCCCTCCCCGGCCAATCCCCCGTCCGGCTGCACCTTCCACCCCCGGTGTCCGGAGTGCACCGAACGGTGCAAGACGGAAAGGCCCGTGCTGGAGGAATATGTCATCGACGGCGTCAGCCATTTTGTATCCTGTCACAAGGTCAAGGAAATGATGGAAAACAATTGCAGAAAGGTGCATGAAAATGGGTAATTCTATTGCAGATTTCAAGGGCGTCATCCCGGCGGTGCTCTCCGTGTTTGACAAGGATGAAAACCTCGACGAGCAGGGCACGCGCGCATTTATCCGGCATTTGATGTCATTTGACATCGGCGGTCTGTATCTCACCGGCTCGACGGGCGAAACCTTCCTCATGAACAGCGAGGAAAGAAAGCGTCAGGTTGAGATCGTGATGGACGAAGTGGGCGGCAGGCTTCCCGTCGTCGTCCACGTCGGCGCCATGTCCACGCGAGCATCCATCGAACTGGCCAAGCACGCCGAAAGCGTCGGCGCCGCCGGTATTTCCAGCGTTCCGCCGTTCTATTTCAAGTTCTCCGAGGATCAGATATTCGGTTATTACAGGGATATCGCCGAGGCGACAAGCCTTCCCATGATCGTGTATAACATCCCGCTCGCCGGCATGATGACGGTGGATATGATCCGCCGCCTCTCTGAGATCAAGAATGTCAAGGGTGTCAAATACACCGGAACGGCCCTTTACGAGGTGACGCAGATCAAGGATTCCTGCAAGGAAGGCTTCCAGGTCTACGGCGGCTGCGATGAGCTCGGCTCCTCCAACGTCGCCCTCGGGGTGGACGGCATCATCGGCTCGTTCTACAACTGCATTCCCGATCTGTACATCAAGATCTGGCAAACCGTGAAAAAGGGCGACGTTGAAGCGGCGTCAACGCTTCAGAGGAAGGCGCTGCACGTGATCATGACAGGCGTCAACAGCGGCAGCATGATCGCCTGCATCAAGCTCTGGCTGAGAGCCGCCGGCATCCCCGCGGGATACGCCAGGCGCCCCTTCACCAACTTCACGCCCGATGAGCAGACCCGGCTCATCCAGACGCTGATCGATATCGACGAAAAGGACGGCACAGGGCTGAGCATCGTCCAAAAAATCAAGAAATAATCCCCGACCCATTTAAATACCTATGCGTTCTGAGGCCTTCGGGAATCAGATCGCATAGGTGTTTTTCTTCAAGTCCGGTTGACTCATCTTTACATTCCCTTCTCTTTCCACACGTGCGGGTCAAGCGCGCCATCCGCCATGCCTTGCGCACACACCCCGCACGCCGGCCTGTTCTGAGCAACATCCGCGCTCCCTCACAGCTTTCCCCCAGCGCCATCATCCCCTCGGCCGAAGATCGGGCAAAGGCCTTGAATCGCGGGGCGAAATTTGATAAAATCAAAACAGTATTTCATACGAACAGCACGGCTTCCCGCCTTTCCGGTGAAGCCGAAAAATACAAACGATCGCACAAAGGAAAACGCTATGTCTCTATTCTTGCTCACCGCGTACGGCTTTGCCTGCGCAGCCGTCTACTACATCTGCCCGATGCGCTTCAGATGGATCGTTCTTCTGCTGGCCAGCTATGGCTTTTATGCGTCCAGGGCGTTTGCGAGCCTGCCGTTTATTCTGCTGACGACGCTTACGACATGGCTTGGCGCACTGCAAATCGGCCGCATTGCGGACGCCTTAAAGAACCGCCTCGCGGAATCCATACTCCCTTCCGGCGACAGGAAGCGTGTCAAAGCAGAGGCCAGGCGCCGCCAGCGCGGATGGTTTCTCGCTGTGCTGCTTCTCAACTTTGCCCTACTCGCCGTGCTCAAGTATACCGACGATGTGCTCGGGCTGTTTGGCGCGTCCCCGCTGGGCCTGCTCCTGCCGCTGGGCATTTCGTTTTACACGTTCCAATCGATGGGCTATCTCATCGATGTATACAACGGCAAATACGCCCCGGAAAAGAATCCCGCGAAATTCGCACTGTTCGTCTCCTTCTTCCCGCAGCTCATCCAGGGGCCAATCGGCCGCTATGATCAGCTCGCCCTGCAGCTTTCCACACCGCACGCCTGCGATTACGGCACGCTGAAGCGCGGCGCCATGCTGATCCTCTGGGGCCTGTTCAAGAAGATGGTCATTGCGGACAGGGCGTTTCCGCTGGTCGACGCGGTTTTCTCCGCGCCGGCAGGCGCGTATGGCGGCGCGGTGGCCGTGTTGGCAGTGCTGCTCTACGCCCTGCAGCAGTACACCGACTTCTCCGGCGGCATCGATCTGGTGACAGGCATCGCACAGCTGTTCGGCATCCGGCTCGCCCCCAACTTCAAGCGGCCCTACTTCTCCGTATCGCTGGGCGACTTCTGGCGCCGCTGGCACATCAGCCTGGGCGCGTGGATGCGCGACTATGTCTTCTATCCCTTCGCACTGACCAAGCCGATGAATAAACTCTCCAAGGCCGCTAAAAAGCGCTTTGGTGCGGACTTCTCCCGCGCGCTCCCTGCGGCGCTGGGCAATCTCCTCGTCTTCCTGCTGGTCGGCATCTGGCATGGCGCGACGAGCAATTATATCCTCTGGGGCCTCTACAACGGCGTCATTCTCGCATTCACGGCGCTGATGGAGCCGGCATATAAGCGGATAAATGCCCGCCTGCCGCGCCTGACCTCCTCCGGAGCCTTCCACATCTTCCGCGTTCTGCGCACGTTCTTCATCGTGAATATCGGCTGGTTCTTCGACCGCTGCGCGCACGCCTCTGACGCCTTCCGCATGCTCGGGGCGGTATTGACCGATACGCGCACGGATCAGCTCTCCCTCCCACTGATCGAGTCGCTCGGATTGCCGCCCGCGGACGGCCTCCTGCTCGCGGCCGCCGTCCTTCTGCTGTTCCTCGTCTCACTGGCGCAGGAGCGCGGCGTTCGGGTGCGGGATTGGGTGCTCATGCGACGGCTGCCCCTGAGATGGCTGATCCTGATCGGCGCCGTGGTGAGCATCCTGCTGTTTGGCGTCTGGGGTTCCGGCTTTGACGAGGCGACCTTCATCTATTACCAGTTCTGAGGATGGAAACACTCATGATGAAAAGAAAAAAGCTCCTCCGGGTTCTGAAAACCGTCATCTTCTTCACGCTGCTGCTGAGTTCAATCGCGCTTATCTCCAGGATCGTCGAGCGGAAGGCGAGCATCATCAAGTTTAAACCCTTCCTCGACGCCCCTGAGGACATCGACGTGCTCTTCATCGGGGACAGCCACGTCGTTAACGGCGTCTTCCCCATGGAGCTTTGGCATGACTACGGCATCGCGTCCTACAATCTCTCCAGCTACGGCAATACGCTGCCCGTGTCCTACTGGGTGATGATGAACGCGCTTGACTATGCCGATCCCAAGCTCGTGGTCATCGGCGTCAAGGACGTTGAAAAGGGCTACAAGCTGTCCGGCAGCAGCAGCGACGTCCACACGGCGTTCGACTGCTTTCCTCTCACCCAGACAAAGCTCCGGGCCATCGAAGACCTGATGGACGATCCCTATGCCGAGGATGACGCGGGAAACCGCTACATGGACATGAGGTGGGAATACTGCTTCACCCTGGGCAAATATCATGCCCGATGGAGCGAACTGACGCCGTCCGATTTCCACTATGAGCTCAACTGCCAGAAGGGCGCGGAGATGGCCGTGCGCGTGGCCGAACCGCGAGATTACGACATCATCGACGAAAACCAGGCTTTGGAGGAAAGCGGCTGGGGATTCATCTATCTTCGCAGAATGATCGAAGAATGCCGGAGCCGTCACATCGATGTGCTCCTCGTCCATCTGCCCTATCCCGCCGCCGAGGAAGAACAGATGGCCGCCAACGCCGTCTATTACATCGCGGAGGAATACGATCTCAACTACATCGATTTCGTGAATCTCGATCAGGTGGTCGACTACGATGTGGACTGCTACGATCCCTTCTCGCATCTCAATCCATCCGGAGCCAGAAAGGTGACGGACTATCTCGGGCGATACATCGCCGGCCATTATGATATCGCGGATCGCCGAGGCGACGCGTCTCATCAGGGCTGGGCCGCGGATTACGACGCGTACACACAGTACAAGCTCGGCTACATCCGCGCGCAAAACCGCCTGGACAATCTGCTGATGCTCCTGCATGACGACAGCTTCAGCGTCTGCATATCCCTCAGGGAGGGCTCCGCTGTCTACCGTGACGCGAAGCTGATGACGCTGATGCACAACATCGTCAGGGAGCACATCTTCGAGGAGGATGCATTCAGCAAGTGGTCGAACTCCCTTTTCCCGCTGGAAGAACTCGATGAAGCCGCAGCGCAGGACGAAGCCTATTTCCTGCTCGTCGACAGGAAAAACGGCGCAGTTCAGGAATGCGCCGGGAACAGCGCAGCCATGGACGATGAGACCTCCTTCGGCACCCTATCCTACCGCGCGCAGGACGGCGGCATTTCCCTGATGATCGACCGGGACGGCACTGTGACGCATTGCTTTGCCGACGTGCCGGAGGATGCGCGCCCCGACGCTCAGATTCTTGTCGTGGACGACAGGACGGGGGATATCGCCGCAGAGCTGTATTTTTAAACCTCGCTCCGCTTTTTCCCATAGCCGGCTGTGTGTTTCGAGGATGGCCGATGCCGGCTGTCCCTACCACGCTTTGATAATCTAACAATCGTCCCTGCTACTGGCAGCCACCTTTGCCGGGTGGCTTTTTTCCTGCCTTTCGTTCTTGCGATATCCGCTCCTCCGTGTTCGCATTGTATTATCCCCATCCCTCCTCTTCGTTTCACGCAGATTGTCTGCCTCCCATGTTTAAGGAAAAATGTTTTTGCAATTCAACATCGCATGCGCTAAAGGATTCTTATCCATTCTTTATCTCTCCTTTGCGGTTAACAGACCTTACTTTATTCCAGCACAGGGAATTACGAATGGACTTGAAGCTATAAACTTTTCCTCTTTTCGCTTAAAGTGAGGGGTTTTTGCTGCCTATTTTCTTTTAAGCAGTCCATCTGCCTTTCTCTAAAAAGCAATGGGACTCAAATAAGGTTACGCCAAAAACACATTTGGAAGCAATGACTGCCGAAATCCACCTTATATACAAAAAGAAGGATTGCCAAGCCAGAAAAATCCAGCCTGACAATCCCACTAATAATCTTATATTTTTCTCTGTCCTCTTGACGGGATGCGGTTCAAATCGTTTCCCGCATCCTTTTATTCAGTTCCTCGCTCCCGGTCGGGCAGCCCTTTGCATGCACAAAAGGTTCGCCTTTACTTCACCTGGGAGAGCGCATCCTTCACGGCATCCTTGATGGCGTTGGAGGTAACCGTCGAACTGCTTATGGTATCCACACCATCCACCTGCTCCAGCGTGGAAAGATTCACGAACTTGGCAGGCATCTGCTCCACGGCGGGCGTTCCCACGCCGGGGGTCTCATTGTGCTGAAGCACCTCAACGGCGGCGATCTTGTCTCCGTCCATGGTCACGCGAACCACCACGTCACCTTCCATGCCCGTGCCCGTGCCGATATACTGGTTCTCGCCGCACTCGAAGCTCTTCTCCTCCTCAGCCTCGGCCACGGCAAAGCCGAAATGCACGTCCAGCAGCTCGCAGACCTTCTTGGCCACATCCGCGCTCACGCCGGCGCAGCGCGCCTTGCGCTTGGGGTCGCTCTTCTCCGCAACGCCTGCGGTCGTCATCCACTTGCCCAGGGAATCGTTGCAGTTCACGGAATTGGCCACCGTGGTAATCAGCTCCATATCCGGCTGATAGTACGGCATCTCCGCATTGCTGTACCAGGTAAGCAGCTCCTTGAGCACGTCGTCCACTTCGTCCGTGGGCAGCAGCAGGCCGAGCACGCCGGCGGCTCCGCCCAGCGAACCGCACAGGGAGCCTACCAGATAGCCGGAGTGGCCATTGGCATACATTTCCGTAGGAACCTGATTGTACGGATAACCATACTGCTCCGCCAGCAGGCCAATGATTCCATTAAACACCGCCCGCGCGCAGCCGCCCAGGGTATAGAATCCCTCGAAGGTGCGCTTCTGCACCTCTTCCACATCCAAAGAATGCCACTCAAACGGAAAACTGGGGGCAGCAACCTGTTTTTCTTCGCTCTCCGCCTTGCCGGTGCTGACGCCGCATCCGGCCATCACACCCATCGCCAAAACCGCGGCGGAACTCTTCAAAAACTCACGTCTGCTTTGCATACTGCAATTCCTCTCCCTTTCAACATTTGTTTTTTTATGACGCTTAGACTTTGGCATCTTTGTCACAAAGTCTAATCTTATTATAGCTTTACGCCACATTTCTGTCAACTAAATTCGTAAAAATTTATTCATTTTTCTAAAAATCCGGCGCTTTTGCTCCATCCTCTGTTTTACAAATGCCCGCCGCCCATGTATAATAGAAGTATGCACCAAACAATGGAAGAGGAGGCATCCTACGATGAGAAAACGCCCGATATCCCTTTTTCTCCTGCTGATATGCCTTGCCTGCGCGCTGATATCCCCGGCGCACGCGCAGGAGGCATCCTACACGGTGGGCATCTGCCAATTTATGCAGCATGAATCTCTGGACGAAGCGACCCGCGGCTTCAAGGCCGCGCTCACGGATGCCTTCGGCGCACACGTTGCCTTTTTGGATCGCAACGCCTATGGCGACCACACCATGTGCTCCTCAATCGTGGGCGATCTGATCGCCAAAGAGGTCGACCTGCTCCTGGCGAATTCCACCACCGCGCTGCAGGTCACGTCCAATGCGACGGCCGATATCCCGATCCTCGGCACGGCCATCACGGATTACCACGTCGCGCTCCAGCTCGACGATTTTGACGGAACGGTCGGCGGAAACGTCTCGGGCACGACGGATCTCGTGCCGGCCCAGGAGCAGGCCGACATGATCGCGGAGCTCTTTCCCCTCGCCCAAACGGTCGGCATTCTCTACTGCTCGTCCGAGCCGAACTCCCAGTATCAGGCGGAAACGCTGCAAGCGGCGCTCTCCTCGATGGGCTACGCCTGTCAGGCATATCTGTTCATCGACTCCAACGATCTGTCCTCCGCCACAACGACCGCCGCATCCGAATGCGACGTCCTCTTCATTCCGACCGACAACACCGTCGCCGCCAACGCGGAGCTGATCGCAAACATATGCCTGCCGGAGAAGGTGCCCGTCATCGCGGGCGAGGAAAGCACCTGCCTGATCTGCGGCGTCGCGACGATCTCCATTGATTATTACGCGCTGGGCTATGCGACGGGCGAAATGGCCGTGCAAATCCTCCGGGACGGCGCGGACATCTCCTCCATGCCCATCGAACGCGCCTCCGGCTTTGATAAGATGTACAATCCGTCCATCTGCGAAGCGCTGGGCATCCGGGTGCCGGACGGTTACAGCGCGCTGGACGCCGGGTAAATCAGAAAAATCTTCCGTTCTCTCGTCACATGTATAAAATTGGTAAGCAAACATGGTGATTTACATGATGATGCGTTCCATATTCATCAACGCAGACAATGGGCTGATATCCAGAATAAGGCGATATTGAACGCGGGATTTTAGAAGAAATGCCGGATATAAGCAAAGAACAAAAGAGCCGGAAACAATCATACTTAAAAAGATGAGAACTGCATGCTATTTGTGGAGGTCAAAAGAAAATGAGAAAAACGATAATGAGCATGATTCTGGCACTCGTTTGTCTGGTGTTCTTCTGCACCGCTTATGCGGAAGAAAGCGAGATTTTTTCTATCGTCAGGCAGCATCTGCTGGCGAATGAAGGGGATACCTCCACATTGAGCAGAGACAAAATCTCTGCCATGATCGAGGATCTCGCTCAGAACGGATACCCCGTTTCCGAAAGTGAATATCAGGATGAGGAATCTACCTATGAGGTTACGCTGGATATTTTAGAGTCCATTCTTGGAAGCTATTACGATTGGTCCATCGAGGAAAAGCATGCGTTTGACCAGCTGATGGTGGAATGCGGAGAGTTATCCTATTGCCATAATCTGCTGCCGGGAGACGGAGAAATTTCGCAGGAGGATGCGCTGCGCATCGCATTGAACGAGATATCAAGCAGATTCAATCTGGATCCATCCCTGCTGGATAACCCCTCAGCTGTTTATGTCTCGTATTATATCGCGGATCATTCCGTTTGCGGAGGCATGTGGCGCTTTGGCGTGGAGCTTCAAAATCAAATGAGCTTTGGCGTTGAGGTGACAGACGGCGCTGTGACCCGATGCGAAAAATACATCGTAATCGATGATCTGGAAGAAGAATACAATTCGCTCTGTGAACAGAGAGGCGCTTTTTTCAAATGGACGCTTGAGGAAAAGATGGAATTTGCGGACAGCCTGCCCACAAAGCTGGCAAGAGCGAAAGAAAAGGATGCGCTCCTGCGCAGCGTTGTAGAACTGGAAGCCATTGCGGCCTATGGCTTTTGCCTGCCGGCAGATGAAGCCATCTCACAGGAGGAGGCGTTATCTCTGGCAGCGGCGGCCATGGAGGATGAATTCCACATATCGAATTGGGATGAAACGTACTATTCCTTCTTCTTTCAAAAGGATGTTGGATATGTATGGCGCGTGATCCTCTGGGGCACGGAGGATGAGCAATACACCAGCGTTGTTGTTGATATGCAGGCTTTAACGGGCGAGCTTCTTTCTATGAAAACAAATGGTAGATTCGCAAGTGAATATATTCCTTATGTTGAAAGATTATGAATACGAGAACGATTATTCCAATAGAATACCACTTTCTCTGCCGTGTAAAAATCTAAAATAAATCCAGATGATTCATGTCATTTCTGTTTGTGACCTGATTGGGGGCGGCGATCTCATCTGAATTGGCAGTTAAGTTCAGGCGTTTCCCCAGACGGGGCTCTGTCCATGTGTTTACGAAAGCTCTCTTGTCATTCAGCATCGCGAAACTCCATTCGAAAATACGCAGACAAATGGACGGGTCCTCCTTCACCGGCTCAACGCTTCCTGGCAACACGAACACCGAATCCTTTTCCCTGCGAGTTCCGCCCCTGCTTTTCTTCCCCAAAGCAATGGGACTCCGTTACGGTTATGCCAAATCACATTGGGGAGCAATGACTGCCGAAATCAACCTTAAATATGAATAAGAGGATTGCCAAGCTGGAAAACCCTGGCCTGACAATCCCTTTTTCGTTGTGATTTGAATCCATCGCCGCGCCTTAATCCTATATCGAATTCGGATATCCGAGGCCGCTTCAATATTCTCTCGCCCCGACGCCCTTCCTGAACTTTCCTGTTGACAAAGCATCCAAAGTGCATATAATAGAATATAAGAACATTTGTTCCCATAAATATGAGGTGATCCGTCTTGGGGAGAGTCATTCTGCACTGCGATGCCAACAGCTACTATGCCTCCGTCGAGTGTCTCTACACGCCGGAAATCCGGAATAAGCCCGTCGCCGTCGCCGGAAATGCCGAGGCACGCCACGGCATCATCCTGACCAAAAATCCGCTGGCCAAGTCCTTTGGCGTGAAAACCGGCGAGGCCATCTGGCAGGCCAGGGAAAAATGCCCCGGCCTGGTCTGCGTGCCGCCGGATTTCCCGCTCTACGTCCGATTCAGCGGCAAGATGCGCCGAATCTACGAACAGTATTCCAACCGCGTGGAATCCTTCGGGCTGGATGAATCCTGGATCGACCTGAGCAATCCCGGGGTGACAATCGGGGATGGCGCGCGCGTCGCCGAGGAAATCCGCCGCCGTGTGCGCACGGAGCTGGGCATTACCGTCTCCGTCGGCGTGGCGGATAACAAGATCTTCGCCAAACTCGGCAGCGATATGAAAAAGCCCGATGCCGTCACCGTGCTGGAACCGGAATGCTACGAGGAACGCGTATGGGGCCTGCCTGTGGGCGATCTGCTCTACGTCGGCCCAAGCACGCGGCGCAAGCTTGCGCAGCTGGGCATCACAACCATCGGCCAGCTCGCCCGCTGTGACGCCGCCGTGCTGCAAAATAAGCTCGGCAAAAACGGCATAACGCTCAAGGCCTATGCCGGCGGGCAGGACCGTGCGCCGGTGATGCCGCTTGATCACCGCGCCTGCGTCAAATCCGTGGGCAACAGCACCACCCCTCCGCACGATCTGAACACGCTCGACGACGCGCGCTGCATCTACTATTTGCTGGCCGAGTCGGTCGCCGCGCGGCTGCGGGAGGGCGGCTTCCGCGCCCGCTGCGTGACGATCTCCGCGCGCTCGGCCGACCTGGTCACCAATTCGCGTCAAACGACGCTTGACCGCGCAACCAACCTCACCGACGAGCTGGCCCAAACCGCCATCTCCCTGTTCGACGATCGCTTTGCGCGCGGCTTTCCCTATCGCAGCGTGGGCCTCAGCTGCTCCATGCTCTCGCCCGACGACGCACCCATCCAGCTCGACTTCATGGGGGACGAAACGCGGCGCATCCACATGGAGCAGCTGGAGCGCTCCATCGACGGCCTGCGCAGGCGCTACGGTCATCAGATCGTGCAGCGCGGCGTGGTGCTCTCCGACAGCGGGTACGCCGCAATCAACCCCGTGGAGGATCACACCATTCATCCCGTCCCGTTTTTCGCGGGATAATCTCAAGGAGGTCTGTCCATGTCCTGTCATCGGGAAAATCCGGCCAAAATCTACGTGATGGTGCGGGCGGATCACCTGCTGAACGGCCGCGTCCGGCCGCTGATGTTCCGCACGGAGGACGGCCCCGTCTGCCGCATCGACCGCGTCACCGACGAGCGGGAGGCTCCTGCGCTCAAGGCCGGCGGCCAGGGCATCCGCTACACCTGTCTGGTCGAGGACAGGCAGATCATGCTCTTCCACGACGATCCCTACTGGTTTATCGAGGCCGACACCCGCGTTTGATCCTCACACTCCCTTCTTTTGCGGAATACGATGTAGTGATCACGCTGAAAGGAGGGCGACGGAAAGAACCCTCTTTCCGTCCGGCTATATGGAAAATCGAAATGATCCTTCCTCTTCTGTGCCCCAGAATGAGGCTGATGCCGCGCGCAGCCTCGCCGACACGCCGACAACGCTTCTGCCCAATCCCGGTGAAGGGGGCCCCATAGCGCCCGGCATCACGATCACCGGCGGCGAATCCCTGAATCAGCCCACCATCGTCGTAACCGGCCCCGGAGGGAACGCCCCCTCTTCCCCCGGCACGACAATCCCCGGCGGCAGCGGGCCCATCTCCGGCGGCATCCAGCTTCTGCCCGGCAGCACATTCCCCCTTGTGCCCAGCTATGCCGCCGTGCGCTTTCTCAATGCTTCGCACGGATACCCGGCCTTCCGCATCTACGTGGACGGCACGCGCGTGGTGAGCATCCTCAATTCCGCCACGGCCTCCAATTACGTGCGCGTCACCTCCGGGCGGCACAGGATCACCGTCGCCGGTCAGGATGGCTACATCTACATCGAAAAGACCCTGCCCTTCTCCGCGGGCAGCACGTCCACCGTCGCCATCATCAACCGCACCGGCGGGCTCGATATGACCGTCATTGCCGACAACTGCCCGTCAACCTGCTGAGGAAAGTCAGATCGGGCCCCATAATGGCCCGATACCGGAAAGCGCCGCTCGCGCTCCGAAGATTTGTAGTCGCACCCATATTACCGGCTGCCACCCTCATCGGGTGGCTTTTTTCTCACTCATCGTTCCTTCCAGCCCTTTGTTTCCCTTTGCCTTCTCTTTCCGGTTCACCCGTAAACACACGCATGCGCTTCGATGATTTCCACGCCATATCCATCACAGATTGTTCTTAATATTTTTCCAATCTCCGTACGATATTTCCCATAGATTATCTGCCCTCTGTACTTTGGCGTTAGCGTGATATGGACACTGCCACTTATATCGCTGCAGATTTCTTGCAAAAGACAGCATGCCACGCTATAATCAATGTGGATAAAGAATCCTCCATCGCGTGTTCCCGTCCCTTCACAATATGAGGGAAACCTTAGAATTTGTCCGGCAACGAGCTGTTCCATGACGCGCAGGAGGAGCCTGCGCCCATCGACGCGATGGATAAACCAAAGTGGAAATCATGCCATTTACATCTGCGCTTTCGCTGTGAGGAGGGCAACTATGAGAGCTAATAAACGAACGCACATGGTTAGCTTGATTGTCACTGCACTTTTCGTGTTCGTTTTGGGATGTGTATTGCTCGGAACATTTTCTCATCGAGAGCCTCCGCAGGCAGGTAACCTAATAGAAAACGGCGACTTCTCTGCCGTTACAAATGGCGTACCGGATGGGTGGACAACCGGCATGTGGATTACCAGTGCGGGAACGTCATATTTAGAGGCTATGACACTCGAGGATGGCACGACAAGTGTATTGATTGAAAATGCCGGACGCAACGATGCGCGCTTTGAACAGACTGTCCTTGTGCATGAGAACACAACCTACCGGTTGAGTGCGCGTGTGCGCGCTGAAGGATGCGAGAAGGATAGAATTGGTGCAAATCTGTCCTTTTTGAACATCTATGGTACAAGCGACTGCGTTTACGACACAGACGGTGAGTGGGCAACGCTGACATTATACGCCCGCACGGGCTTTTGATGCAGCAAGCAATGAAAAGGACGATCGATCCATACTGAATGCGCGGATGAGACAGGAGCTGCTGCATCCCCAGGATTATAAGCTGCACATGGCAGCGCGTGACTGGATGATCATATTTGTGATTACATCTGTTTATGCAGCAATCGGTTTTTGGAACCTCGGCGCAACAAATGCACCACAGAAGGGCTACACCTCTACTGCTCAAGGGGAAACAGTAGTGTTCGATCTTGGAGCAAATCAGGAGGATTTCCATATTTACTATAACGGCGGCATCTCCGGCACACAATTCTCGTTTGCGGTATCAGACGATGGTTTCGTGTATGGCGATGAATATGATGCGCTCTTTAATCAAGGCGAGTGCTTTAAATGGCTGGCTTTACGCACGGCTGTTTACGACGCAAACGGAAAAGTAACAGACGCAACAGGCGGTATGATCCATTTCTCCGGGCGCTATGTGCGCATGACATTTGCGGGTGCAGGCGCAGCGATATGGGAAACCGGGTTCGTAGATGGCGCCGGCAAAGTTTTGCCCATTATAAGTGCAACAGCAAGCGGCGGATATGAAGGACGGCAGAATGATCCCTCGGCACTTATCGATGAGCAGGATACTGTGCCTGAAAAGCCCACCTACTACAACAGCATGTATTTTGATGAGGTCTACCATGCGCGCACAGGCTACGAGCACGCGCATGCGCTGCACGCCTATGAGAACACGCATCCGCCGCTGGGCAAGGTGTTCATGAGTTGGTGCATCTCACTCATGGGCATGACGCCGTTTGCGTGGCGTTTTCCGGGCGCGCTGGCAGGCGTTCTGATGCTGCCGGCGCTGTACCTGTTGGCCAGGCAGCTATTTGGCAGGACGCGCTGGGCGGCCCTAAGCACGCTGCTGATGGCCGCGGACTGCATGCACTACACACAGACACGAATCGCAACGATTGACTCGTTCCCGGTGCTATTCATGATCGTGATGTTCTGGTTCATGTTGCGCTGGTCACAGATGAGCTTTTTCCATCAGTCCCTGGGCAGGACGTTTGTGCCGCTGGCGCTGTCGGGGGCGTTCATGGGGATGGCGATTGCCAGCAAGTGGATCGGCTGCTACGGCGCGGTCGGGCTGGCCGTGCTGTTCTTCGCGCGCATGTTCACGCTCTGGCGGCAGAGCGTCTATGCCAAGGCGCATCGCGGCGAGGACGCGGCGTTTGCGCGCGCGGCAGACGGCTTTGCCAAAAACGCCGTGCTGACGCTGGCCGCATGTGTGGTGTTCTTTGTGATTGTACCGGCGCTCATCTATGCGGCGAGTTTTATCCCATACCTGCGTGCGTACGGTCCGGTCCGACTGAATATGACGACGGTGCAGCGGCTTTGGGACGCGCAGGTGACGATGTTCAGCTACCACAGCAATCTGGTGGCGACGCACCCGTATTCCTCGGTGTGGTACGAGTGGCCGCTGATCATCAAGCCCATGTGGTACTATAAGGACAATTTCGCGGGCGTTGGTATGGCTTCGACCATCCTGTCGTTTGGCAATCCGGCTGTTTGGTGGACGGGCTTTGTGGGCATCATGTTCGTGCTGTGCTACAGCATGTATCGCAACGCGCTGCCGTCGCTGCGCGCCGTCCATGCGCGGGAGGACGCATACGACCGGGCCATGCCGCTGATCGCGGTGGGCTTCCTGTCGGCGTATCTGCCATGGATGCTCATTTCACGCCTTACTTTTATCTATCACTATTTCGCCAGCGTACCGTTTATCATTCTTGCAACAGCGCAGGTTATGCGCTACATCGAACGGTCTAAACCGCGTTTCGCGCATATGATGATGGTGTTGCTCTGTATAGTGTCGATCCTGCTGTTTATCGGCTTTTATCCGCTGGCTTCCGGTGTTGAAGTGCCACGCACATGGTGTGATATGATGAATTGGTTTGATCATTGGATGCAATACTGATCCTTTTGCCGGATACCCTCCCGGCGGCACTACTGCCAAAAAACGGCGGTCTTTCCCTCCGTCCATCAGGGAAAGACCGCCGTTTGATTTCACTTCTTTTCGTCCTCCGCCCCGCCGAGCGCGCGCTGTGCCTCCCTGCGGATGACACGCTGGCGCAGGCCGTCCGCCGTGCGGTCGAGGAAGTCGGGCACCGCGCCGGCTGCGGACGTCCCCAGCAGCCGGAAGAACTCCTCCACGGCCTCTCGCGTCTGGTCGTCCATCGCGCCCGCTGCCCGCAGCATGGCCAGCAGATTGCTCACCTCAAACAGATTGCTGACATGGCGTCCCTTCGCCACATCCAGCACGGCGTAGATGCCGTCAATGGCGCGTTTGCGCTTCTCCGGCGTCAGGCTAGCCATCCAGCGCTTGACCGTGTCGTCCGCAAAATAGCTGTCGCTGGTGCGCTCCTCCACCGTGACGAAGTGCCCGCCCATCACCTGCCAGGTGTAGGCGTTGTGCTGAAAGATGCTCACGCTGTCGCTCTTCACGATGGTAAACGGCCCATCGTGCCAGAACATGATGCCCACCATGGAGGACTGCGGCACAAACGTGCGCACCATCGCGCCCGCACGCGCAAATTCCGGCGAGGCGATCACCTTCTCATTGAAGCCCGGGCCGTCGAAATTATAGACAATCTGTACGCGTCCGCGCGTCGCGTCGTCGGAAAAAGTCGCGGCATACACCGCCAGATTGCCCCCTTTGGAATGACCGCAGAGCATGACGGGCAGGCCGAGCGCGGCGACAACCCGCTGCGCGTAGTCGACCGCATCGCTTTGCGCCGGCACGGCCTCCTCAAAGCTCATGTTGAAGTCTTCCTTCCAGCCGACGACCGTGCCGTCCGTTCCCCTGTAAGCGATGACCGCCGTATCCCCCGCAAGAAATGTCACCGCCGAGAATTGCTCCTCGCGGCTGCGGTCATAGCGGTTGACATAGCCCACAAGGCGCATGCCGCCAAAGCGCGCGCTCGCGGCCACCGCAGGCAGAAGCATCCGGTCGTCCCGCACGCTGTAGGCCAGGTCGATGCCGTCCTGTTCGTTGGCGAGCAGCAGCGCCATGGCCGCCTGCGCCAGAGGAATTCCCCCGCCCTCCGGCGCGTCTCCCACGATCCCGTCAAACGGCATGTAGGACAGATAGCTGAGGATCAGCGCATCCACCTCGCAAAGGGGCACCTGCTCCACCGGGATATCGCCCCGCCAGCGCACATAGTCGATGATATTCGCCATACGCTCTCCTTCCTCTGCCGCGCGCAGCCGCTCTTGCCTGGCCCTATTATATCTACGACCTGCATATATGTCAACTTTACCATCTGTCAACCCGAAAGGCGCCTCAAATTCCCCTCTTTCCCGCAAAACCGAACATTTTCTCTCTTATTACGGGGCCCGCCCTTTAAAAAAAATCAATTTTTTGCGTCCATGGAATTGACAGCTTGCGCCGGCTGCCGTATACTTATTTGCATACCCGCATCCTGCCGCCGGGCCGTTTTTATTGCGCCGCGGCAGGCGCGCGGGATCACGATCCAGGAGGCATCCCCATGCTTCACAAGTGGGAAATCACCATCCCCTGTCTCTCCCCGGAGCTCAGGCGCCGCGCCTATCTCTATCTTCCTCGTGCCTATGAGGAGCATCCCGACGCCCGCTTTCCCGTGCTGTATATGTTTGACGGCCACAACGTATTCCTCGACGCCGACGCGGCCTACGGCACCTCCTGGGGCATGTACGACTATATGAACGAAAGCGGCGCGCCGCTGATCATTGCCGCGGTGGAGTGCAACAGCGTGGGCAATGGCCGCCTGCGCGAGTATTCCCCCTTTTCGCATGAAACGGCCTCGCTGGGCCGGATCGATGCCTGCGGCCGCACGCTGATGAATTGGCTCGTGCACGATTTCAAGCCCATGCTCGACGCCAATCTGCGCACGCTGCCCGGCCGGGAGCATACGCTCATCGCGGGCTCCTCGATGGGCGGGCTGATGGCCCTGTATGCCGCCACCTCCTATAACCGGCATTTTCAGCGCGCCGCGTGCCTCTCTCCCAGTCTCTGGGTCGCGCCGCATAAGGTGCGCCGCATGATCAAGCACGCGGACATAGCCCCCGACACCTGCATCTACATGGATTACGGCAGCCAGGAAATGGGCAATCACGAGGAGAGCCGAGAGGCGCTGTTTTCCACCTGTCAGGCGCTTCTGCACCGCGGCGTCGATCTGACGTTCCGCATCGTGCCGGGCGGCACGCACTCGGAGGCATCCTGGCGCAATCAGGTGCCCATATTCATGAAATGCCTCGGATTCTAAGCCGCATCCACCGGGAATACGCAGGGAACATCCCTCCTCATTTTTCCGATCAATGAACTTACAAAAGGAGATTCGCCCATGGAAGTACGCTATTTCAAACACTATTCCAATTGCCTTGGCCGGGATATGGAGTTCAAGGTCTACGGCCATCGCGGCAAGCCCGTGCTGTTCATCCCGTGCCAGGCGGGCCGCTTTTTCGACTTTGAGAACTTCCACATGGACGATGTCTTCCGTCCGTGGATCGACGCGGGGAAGATCATGGTGTTCTCCATCGACACCATCGACGGGGAGACCTGGGCCGATAAGGGCGGCGATTCCCGCCGTCGCATCGAGCGTCACGAGCAGTGGTTTCACTACGTCGTCGACGAGATGGTGCCGGAGATTCACCATCTGGCAGGCGAGCGCAACTGGCATCAGGAGATGATCGCCACGTTCGGCTGCTCCATGGGCGCGATGCACGCGGCCAATCTCTTCTTCCGCCGTCCGGATCTGTTCGACGGCGTGCTGGCGCTTTCCGGCGTGTACGATTCCCGCGACAGCTTTGGCGACTATATGGACGACCTCGTCTATGCCAACTCCCCGTGCGACTACATCGCGGGCCTGCCGGGCGATCATCCGTATATCCGGATGTACAATGAGCGCAAAATCATCATCTGCGTCGGCCAGGGCGCGTGGGAGGATGTGCTCAAGGTCAGCACCGGCTGGCTCGGGCGCGTGCTTTACGAAAAGGGCATCAACGCCTCCGTCAATTTCTGGGGGCTCGATGTCAACCACGATTGGGACTGGTGGTACAAGCAGACGGCCTATTACCTGCCCTTCCTGATGGGCGAAAAATGAGAGGGCCGTCCGCCGCATATCCCATTTGAAACGCATAAGCAAAGGAGTGCATCGCATATGAAGAATTTCATCTTCGTCTCCCCGAACTTCCCGAC
>JAUNJB010000153.1 GCA_030535375.1 Clostridia bacterium
TCGCCAATGCCACTTGTAAAACCTGTCAGGGCTGTGATATAATTCTTCTGATACCATCTTGCAGTTCGGGCGCGCGTCGCTCTTGACCCAGGAAAGGGGATTTGATCATGAAACACTCGGTTTTCACGCTGCTGCTCAGCGCGGCGCTGCTGCTCGGCGGATTGTCGGCGATGGCGGAAAGCGCGACATATGTTTTCCCATACGAGGGATTCCGCTACACGCAGCAGGAGAATGAAACCGTTTTTACCCAGACGAATCTGGATGAACACGAGGAGCTGATCCAGTCTCTGGGCACCACGAAGGAGGCCGTGCTTGCCAGCTATATCGCATCCGGCATCGTGATGGAGGTCATCCCTGATGAGGGCGGACAGATTGCCATCAGCGTCGCGGACGCCGGCGATTTTGCGTCCGTCAACGACATGGACGAGCTGAGCGACGAGGAGCTTGAGCGGTTTGCCCGGCAATTCGCCGACAGCGGGCTTTACGAGAGCTGCGAGCTGATGCAGACGGAGCCCGTCTGCGTCAGGCTGACCTCTTCGGCGATGTATGCGTCCATGCCGGTGTATACGCTGCGCTATGTGACGCTGCACCTGGGAAGGCTGTACATGTTCACGCAGACCATCGTGGGCCGCGAGCCCGGACAGGAGGACGACGCGCGCATCGAGCAGGTGCTCTCCGGCGTGAAGCTGCTTTCCAGCGTATCGGAGGCGACGCCCGTGCCCACGATCGCGCCGACTGCGACGCCGTCGCCCACGCCGTCGCCCACGCCGGGGGTGGCCGAGGTGGTGGCCAGCGAGGGCGTGATGATCATAGAGGGTGTGCCCGCGTATACCGCGGAGGCGGAGCTCACCATTGCCGGCACGACTGATCCGTCCGCCGCCGTGCGGGTTGTCGTGGGCGAGAAGACGCTTGCCACCACGACCGCCAAGAAGGACGGCACATTCTCTGTGAAGGTGACGCTGCCGGAGGAGGGCGACCTGGTGCTGGCGGTGATGACCGATCAGGCCGAGGCCATGCTTGCGGTGCGCTATGAGATGCCGACCGCGACGCTTGAGATCACCGAGCCGGAGGAGACGAGCTTTACGGGCACCAATGTGACGGTGCGCGGCGTGACCGAGCCGAATGCCACGGTCTACATTACGGGAAAGGGCATGAATACCAACGTCAAGGCGGGCAAGAACGGCGTGTTTAACGTGCGGATCTTCATGCAGAATGCGGAGACGCAGACCTATACCCTGCGCGCCAAGGCGACGGGCTTCAAGGAGAATTCGGTGGATATCACGCTCACACGCGAACTGACCGAGCGCGAGAGCCTCACCCTTTTCAGACAGAAGATGATCTCACTCAGCTATGCGGACTGGGTGAAGGACCCGCAGAAATACGTGGATCGTCAGTTCCAATTCCGCGGAAAGGTGATGGAATTCACCGACTACAACGGCAGTCCCTGCGCGCTGATCTGCGTGAGCAACGTCTCCACGGGCGTCTGGCGCGATCCCGTCTGGGTGGTGCTCACCGGCGAGGAGGAGATCGCCGTCGGAGACGTAGTGACGTTCTACCTCACCGGTGAGGGCATGGTGCTGCCGGCTGACGGACAATATGCGGGCACGGACGGCGAGGTTGACGCGCCGGTTGCGCGCGCAGCGTATTGGACGATGAACAAATAATGCGGCGGGGCGCAGACGTGGACTGCGGCCCGGAGAATGGACAACCATCAGGATGCCTCCTGCTGCAGGATGAAACCTGCAATAGGAGGTATTTTGTATGTGTCCATCTTGAGGAGATGCCCCGAAGCGGCCTTCATTTATACGGAAGCCGGAGGAAGGCCGGGGACGAGCGACATCCTGCAGGGGCACTTCAGTTCTTGCCTGTACACAGACGGGGCAAGGATTCCAAACGATTTCTGTATTTCAATCAATTTTTATTGAAATTCGATAAATAATAATTGACAATCGATGAATGAGGTGATACAATGGCCGTGAGGTGAGAAACATGAAGAAATTGGAAAAGCTGCTGAACGCGGAATCGATTTTCCTTGTGCTGCGCGTCGCGGCGGTGATTGCAGGCGTGCTGGGCACGCTTGTGGCGCTTTGGTTGGGTTTCATCGGGTTTACGGCGCTTGGTCAGGCCGCCGGCATGGGGATGAACGACGTCCTGCTGATGGCGCTGACCGGGCTGCTGACCGTGGGCATCGTCAGCGGCTGCTGCTATGCCGCGCTGGTTGTGTTTTTCAGGCTGTGCGGGCGGCTGAGGCAGGGAAGCGCGTTTACCGAGGAGAACGCGCGCGCCATGCAGGTCATCGCGGCGCTGAGCGTCGTATGCGGCGGCGTGCTGTTTGCGGCGCTTGTGATCATCGTGCTGCTTGCGGGCGCGCTTGTGCTGCCGCTGTTTTATGTGGGGCTGCTTTGCTGCGCGTTCCTCGGCGTGGCGCTGGTCGCCTATGCGCTGTGCCTGCTTGTGCGCCGCGCGGCCGCGATTCAGAGGGAAAACGAGCTGACGATCTGAGGAGGGATAGACATGATTCGCGTGGATCTTGACGTGATGCTGGCCCGGCGCAAGATGAGCCTCACGGAGCTTTCAAACCGCGTGGGCATCACGATAGCCAACCTCTCCATCCTCAAAAATGGCCGTGCGAAGGCCGTGCGCCTGGAGACGCTCGACGCGATTTGCCGTGCGCTCGACTGTCAGCCGGGGGATATTCTGGTCTACGAAAGGGATGAGGGGGAACAGGCTTGACGAAGGGGGAGAGGATCAGGAAAATCTGCTTTCGGATCGTCCATCTGTTCTGCGTTCATGCCCTGATTTTCTTCGGGCTGTTCATTGCGTGGCTGGCCTGGGAGCTTGCGGCGGCCGACGGGAAAAACACCGCGGCGAACACGGCGCCCGCGCGGTACGCCCTTCAAAGAACGGGCCTGGAGGAGCGATGGGCGGATGCCCCGGTTTTGTACTTTGACGATTATTTCAGGGACGGCCATACGCTGCGGATCTTCCAAATCGGGGAAACGGAGAAGGCGTTTGAGGACATTCAGAGGACGCCCGGATGGCATATCGCACAGGTCAGCGCGCGGGACTATGAGGCGCTGGCCAGGCAAAAGTTCTGGGATCTGGCGCACATGGTGGCGCCCGGATCGGACGTGACGTTTGACGCATGGTTTTACCGGGACGATTACGAAGCGCAATACGGCGGGCACGGCGATTGGCCGGGCAGCTGCGCCGGACTGTCGGATACGCTTGCGCTCAACGAACTGCCGCATACGCTCAACGCGACGTTTGCGTTTTACGACCGGGAGACGGGCCTGTTCTTCTACTACGAATACGATAGCTGAGGAGAGAGAGACAGACGTGAAAACGGACGCCGCAAGGCGCCTTGGATGGAGCACCGGACGGAGAAAGCGCCTGCGTAAGTTTTTAAGGGCCGCAGGCAGGCGCGCGGCGGGGAGAGCGGCCGCATGACGATGAACAGGAGGAATCCTTCCCGATTTGCGATTGGGAGGGATTTTTTATTCTGACTTTTAAGTTTAATATGATAAAACTTTTTTCTCCGGTCAGACGGCGGGGTTTAGAAATGTTAAGCCGGGAATCACGGAGAACATGGACAGAAAAAATCAATAAATAGCAGAAAAAACTCGATCCTATAGGATGAAAAAACGAAAAAAACCGAACGAAATGAAAAATCGGAAAAAAAGATGGATTCAATCGCTTGACATTTTGGTGAAAATGTGTTTTAATCTGCACCGCAGTGATAATCTTAGAGTTTTGTATAGCTAAACATGGGGGCGTTTTTGTGGAAATGAATATCGGCGAAAAGCTGAGAAGCCTTCGCCAGAAGAACAACCTGACCCAAAAGGAATTGGCTGACCGCTGCGAGCTGTCCAAGGGATTTATCTCTCAGCTGGAAAGCAACCAGACATCGCCGTCGCTTTCGACACTGGAGGATATCCTGACGACGCTGGGCTCCTCGTTTCACGAATTCTTTTCGGACGAGCAGAGCGATAACCCCGTCTGCCGCAAGGAGAACGTCTTTGTCAAGGAGACGGACGGCGGCGTGACCATTCACTGGCTGATTCCCAACGCGCAGAAGAAGGACATCGAGCCGATCATGGTGACGCTCGAGCCCGGCGCGCACACGGAAATCGATCTGCCGCACATGGGTGAGGAATTCGGCCACGTGCTCTCCGGCGCCGTGACGCTGGTGCTCGGCGAGAAGAGCTATCGCGTGCGCAAGGGGGACAGCTTCTCCTACAAGCCCGTTGCGCAGCACTATCTGCACAACACCGGCAAAACCCCGGCAACCCTCATCTGGGTGTGTACGCCGCCGAATTTCTGAATCGCATGCACATCAATGCAGGAGGAACACTATGGAAAACAAGACCATCCTTTCGATCCGGGACGTGAAGGTCACCTTCGAGGACGGATTCACGGCGCTGGGCGGCGTGAGCATCGACATCGGACAGAACGAATTTGTGACGCTGCTGGGCCCGTCCGGCTGCGGCAAGACGACGCTGCTGCGATGCATCGGCGGATTTGAAAGGCCGACAAGCGGCGAAATCCTCTATAAAGGGGAGAACATCGTGCCGCTTCCGCCCTATAAGCGCGCGATCAACACGGTTTTCCAGCGGTATGCGCTCTTCCCGCACCTGAACGTCGCGCAGAATGTCGCCTTCGGTCCCGACCTGCGCGGTGAGGACAAGAAGAAGACCGCCGAGGAGGTCAGCCGCATGCTGAGCCTGGTGGGGCTGGCGGGGTTTGAAAAGCGCAAGATCGCCTCGCTCTCCGGCGGACAGCAGCAGCGCGTGGCCATCGCGCGCGCGCTGATCAACAAGCCGGACGTGCTGCTGCTCGATGAGCCGCTGGGCGCGCTCGACTTGAAGCTGCGGCGCGAGATGCAATTGGAGCTCAAGCGCATTCAGCGCGAGAGCGGCATCACATTCATATTCGTCACCCACGATCAGGAGGAGGCGCTCACCATGAGCGACCGCGTGGCCGTCATGCGCGCGGGGCAGATTCTCCAGCTGGGTACGCCGGAGGACATCTACAACGAGCCGCAGTCCGCGTTTGTGGCGGATTTTATCGGCGACAGCAACATCCTCGCCGGAACGATGGTGCGCGACAGGCTGGTGCGCTTCCTCGGATGCGATTTCCCGTGCGTGGACAGCGGATTCGGCGAGAGTGCCGAGGTGGATGTCGTGCTGCGGCCCGAGGACGTCAAGCTCAAGCCCGAGGATGATCCCGTGCAGAATGTGCCCCAGGGCGTCGTGGAGTCTCTGCTGTTCAAGGGGGTGCACTATGAGATGAAGGTGCGCTCGGGAGAAAACGTGCTGCTGGTGCACTCCACGCACGCGCGCGGTGTCGGTACGCGCGTCAAGCTGACCGTCGCGCCGGAGGATATCCAGGTGATGCACAAGAGCGACTGCTCGCCGGATGTGCTCAAGAAGCACGCGCAGCGCGCAATGTGAGGTGGCCGCCATGAAAAAGAACAGGGCGCTGCTTGCGCCGTTTGTGCTGTGGGCGGCGATCTTCATCGTCGTGCCGTTGCTGATGATCGTCTGGTATGGCGTGACGGTGGAGGAGAGCATCCCCTACACCGAGGAGGTGCTGGAGGACGGCGCGACGTATTTCCGCCTGGAGGACGGCACGCTGACCACGGAACGGCCGCAGAAGCAGACGGTCGTATCGCTGAGCAACTTCAGGCGCATGCTGGAGCCGACGTATCTGAAGCTCCTGCTCCGCTCGCTGAAGATTGCGATCATCACGACGGTGATCTGCCTGCTGCTGGGCTATCCCGTGGCGCTGATTCTCACCGGAAAGGACTTTAAGCGCCCCGCGCTGTGGCTGATGCTGATCGTGCTGCCGATGTGGATGAACTTCCTGCTGCGCACGTACTCCTGGATGTCGATCCTGGAGAACTCCGGCATCCTCAACAGCTGGATAACCGCGCTGCGCGAGGCCGTTCCCGCGTTTGATGCGTGGCTGACCGGCATGGGCGTGGGCAAGAAGATCATCTTCCTGTACAACGAAAACGCCGTGATTCTCGGCATGGTTTACAACTATCTGAGCTTCATGATCATGCCGATCTACACCGTGATTGAAAAGATCGACCGCAGCCTGCTGGAGGCCGCCGCCGATCTGGGCGCCAGCCCGCGCAAGAGCTTCCTGCGGGTGACGCTGCCGTACTCCCTGCCCGGCGTGCTGGAGGGGATCACGATGGTGTTCGTGCCGGCGGTGACGACGTTCGTCATCAGCCAGCTGATGGGCGGCGGCAAGGTGCCGCTCATCGGCGACATCATCCAGAACCAGTTCGGCAAATCGAGCGACTGGCACTTTGGCTCCACCCTCTCCCTGCTGGTGATGGTGGTCGTGCTGGCGTTCATGGGCACGCTCAACCGCATCGATAAGGAAGAGGAGACGCAGAAGGAGGTGCGCATTCTCTGATGAAAAAGCTCAGAAAGGCGTACATCGGCCTGATCATGGCGTTCCTCTACGCGCCGATCGTGCTGCTGATTCTCTACTCGTTCAACGACAGCAAATCCCGCGCGAATTGGGGCGGCTTTACGCTGCGCTGGTACAGGGAGCTGATTACCGACACGGCCATTATGTCCGCGCTGGGCACGACGCTCTCCATCGGCCTGCTGGCCGCGGCGATCTCCACCGTGCTGGGCACCGTCGGCGCGATCGCGCTGTTTCAGCTGAGGCGCGGCCCGCGCCACGCGCTGCTGAGCATTGTCAACCTGCCGATGCTCAACTCCGAGGTGGTCACCGGCGTATCGCTGATGCTGCTCTATGCGATGGCCAAGATCCAGCTGGGCTACGTGACGCTGCTGCTCTCGCACATCGCGTTCTGTGTGCCCTACGTGGTGCTCAGCGTGCTGCCCAAGCTGCGCCAGCTCGATCCGCATCTGGCCGAGGCCGCGCAGGATCTGGGT
>JAUNJB010000154.1 GCA_030535375.1 Clostridia bacterium
GCCATGTCCGGCGATCGATAACCTCTTTCCCTCGGAATACGGACGGCCAGGCCGCGGGCCGTCTGTTTTTTTACTTATTAGGAAGCGCAAAAAACCGGGCAGCGAGCACAGAAACGCTTTGGAATGGGAGGCTCTTCGGAAGTGGAAGCGCGCATCGCGCGCTTTTTCTCTTATAGGAAATTGCGCGAAAAAAACGGGCAGCGAGCACAGAAACACTTTGGAGTGGGAGGTGCTTCGGAAGTGGGGCACGCACTGCGCGCTTTTTCTCTTATAGGAAATTGCGCGAAAAAAAAAAAAAAACGGGCAGCGAGCACAGAAACACTTTGGAGTGTGAAGTGCTTCGGAAGTGGGAGCGCGCACGGCGCGCTTTTTTGCGGGTCAATTGCCTGCATACGCCGCATGTGATATACTTATCCTAACGAGATGAATTGGAGTGGATGCTTCTATGGCGACGAGCAATCGCAACAAAAGCAGGCAGCAGAGCGCCAAAATGGCCTTTTGCGGGCTGATGGCCGCGCTTTCCGTAGCGCTGATGCTCACAGGCGGCCTGATTCCCATCGCAACATACTGCGCGCCGATGATCAGCGGCGTACTCCTTCTGCCCATCCTGCTTGAATACGGCAAGAAGACAGCCTGGACGGCCTACGCCGCCGTTGCGCTGATCTCGCTGTTTCTTGGTTTTGACAAAGAGGCCGCTTTTTTCTATCTGTTTCTGGGCTACTATCCCATTGTCAAATGGGAGATCGACCGCATCAAAAAAAAGGCCCTGCGCATATGCGCAAAGCTGCTCGTGTTCAACGCCGCCATCATTCTGATGTACGCCGTGCTGGGCTTTGTGCTGCACATGGACGCGGTCGTCGCAGAATTCAGAGAGATGGGCACATGGCTCCTGCTCGTCTTCGCGGTGATGCTCGACGCGTGCATGCTGCTGTATGACCGCCTTCTCATGCCGCTGACCGTCATCTACGTGAACAAACTGCGGCCCAAGCTCAAATTCCTGAGGCGCTGACCGAAAATGCGGACAGCCGCGCACATCCGCAATGGGTGCGGTTTGATTGGCATAGGGATCATGGCGATCGACGCGGGGAGTGCTTTTGCCGTTCCCCGGAGATTTGCCTCTCCCTCCGGGAGACCGTGCCCTTTTAAACAATGTAGGCTGTACACATCCCGCGATGTGTGCGGCTGTTTTTCATGCCGGGGAAATCCGGACCGTCACCCAATATGACCGACGATTTCATTTGAAAGCGCACACATCTGAGCAAGGGTAAGCTCCTCAGCGCGCACCTTTTCCCCGAGGCCCGCACGCCCAAGGCAGACGAGCGCCTCTTCCCTGCTCAGCTGAAAGGCCGTGAGCAGGTTGTTCGCCAATGTCTTGCGGCGCATCACAAACGCGCCCCGGACAAGGCGCAAAAAAACGTCTTCAGCGGTCACTACACAGGGCGCCTGCTGCCTGCGCACGAGCACCATGAAGCTGGAATCCACCTTGGGCGGTGGCGTGAAGCAGGCGGCGGGAACGTCAAGCGCGCGTTCCACCTCGCAGAAATACTGGCAGAGGATGGCCAGCGGTCCATATCCCTCGTCGCCGGGCGCGCTCAAAAGCTTATCCCCGACCTCCTTTTGGATCATCACTGCAATGGATTTGGCCTGCGGCAGCTCACGAAGCAGCTTGGTCAGCACATCCGTCGTGATGTAATACGGCAGATTGGCCGCCACGCGCAGCGAACAATCCTCCCCAAGCGTTTCCCTCACCAGCCTGGCAAGATCCGTCTTCATGACGTCGCCCTCAATGATTTGCGCATTCGGATACCTTTCCAGGGCGACGGTGAGAATCGGGATCAGCGTACGGTCGATTTCAAGGGAGACAACGCGCTTCGCCCGGCGGGCAAGCGGCTTGGTCAGCGCACCAAAGCCCGGGCCGATCTCCAGCACGCAGTCCTCAGCCGAGACAAGCGAAAGATCGGCCAGCCGCTCAAGCAGCGATTCATCCTCGATGAAATTCTGCCCCAGGCTGTGCTTATGGTGAAATTCCCCGTGTTTTCTGGGTTTCAAAGTCCTTCCTCCCATCACGTCATCTGACGCGGTCCGCCGATTCTTCGTTTGTCTCAGCGATGATATAGTGCGGGCGGCGCTTGACCTCCATGTACGTCTTGGCAAGATACTGGCCGATGATGCCCATGCACAACAGCTGAATGCCGCCGATGAACAGGATAATGCAAACCGTGGATGCCCAGCCGGCAACGGGATCGCCGAAGATCAGACGGCGCACGATGATAAAGAGCGTCGCCACAAATGCAAGCAGCGTAAAGCCAAGGCCTGTATAGGAGGCGATGGACAGGGGCGCCTGTGAGAAATTCACGATGCCGTCGATCGAGTATTTGAACAGCTTCCAGAAGTTCCACTTCGTCTCGCCCGCCACGCGCTCCACATTCTTATACGGCAGCCACATGGTGCGAAACCCGATCCAGCCGAATATGCCCTTGGAAAAGCGATTGTATTCGCACATGGAGACGATGGCCTCCACCATCTCCCGCTTCATCAGCCTGAAATCACGCGCGCCGTCCACGATATCCGCCTCGGAAATCCTGTTGATGATCCGATAAAACATCCGGGCGAAGAACGAGCGGATCGGCGGTTCGCCGTCGCGCGTCACACGCCTGGTGGCCACGCTGTCGTACTCACCGCCCGCGAGAATCTCCAGCATCTGCGGCAGAAGCGAAGGCGGGTCCTGCATGTCCGCGTCCATCACGGCGATATAATCCCCCTTCGCGTTGCAAAAGCCCGCGTACATCGCCGCTTCCTTGCCGAAATTGCGCGAAAACGAGAGATACTTCACACGCTCGTCTTTCTTCGCCAGCCGGCGCATGATGGCAAGCGTGCCGTCCCTGGAGCCATCGTTGACGAGCAGCAAAGTCAGCTCGTAATCGGGCAGCTGCCGGGCAACATCGCACACCGCATCGTAAAAGATGGGCAGGGATGCCTCCTCATTATAGCAGGGAACGATCAGCGTAACCGTGTGTTTCATATCCATATCCTCTCGTGCTCAGGAATTTGCCTTTATTCTTTCACAGATCGCCATAAAAGTCAAGCCGAAACTGCGTCTGCACACATTCCGCCATCCTGACCGCAGAAAAAACGCCCCGCGTCCGAGCGTCTGCTCTTCGTCCGCGGAGCGGTTTTGTGCGTCATGGAATGCCAGAGGAATCAGTCGTCCTCTTCCTCGTCCTCCGGCAGCTCACCGTTGTGGTAGACATCCTGCACGTCGTCGAGATCGTCGAGCATCTCCAGCATCTTCTGAATCTTCTGGACGGTCTCGGGATCGGTGATCTCATTGGTGGTCTGCGGAATCATGGTCAGTTCGGCGCTCAGGAAGGAGTAACCGGCCTTCTCCAGATTCTCGCGCACGGTGGAAAAGTCGCTCACGGCCGTGGTCACCTCAAAGCTGTCGTCCAGCGCCTCGATATCCGAAGCACCGGCGTCCAGCGCAGCCATCATGACCTCGTCCTCATCCATGCCCGGCTTGCGCTCAATGACGATCATGCCCACGTTGTCAAACATGTAGGAGACGCAGCCGTTGGTGCCCAGCGAACCGCCGTTCTTGTCAAAGATGTGGCGGATATCGGAGGCGGTGCGGTTGCGGTTATCCGTGACGGTGGAAACGATCACGGCCATGCCGCCCGGCGCATAGCCCTCGTAGGTGATTTCCTCATAATTGACATTGCCCAGCTCACCTGCTGCCTTGGCAATAGAGCGCTTGATGTTCTCATTGGGCATATTGTTGGCCTTTGCCTTGGCGATGACGTCGCGCAGCTTGCCGTTTGTCGCCGGATCGCCGCCGCCGTCGCGCACAGCGATGGCGATTTCACGGCCGATCTTGGTGAAGATCTTGCCGCGCTCGGCATCCGCCTTGCCCTTCTTGTGCTTGATATTTGCCCACTTGGAATGGCCTGACATAAACTGAAAACCTCCCGGTTCGATTTTGCTACATTGTTTATTATATCACTCTTTTTGCTTGCCGCGCAACAGGAGGGACGCGTTTTTCTGCACTTTTTTGGCAAAAACTTTGCCAAACCCGCGAAACCCGCGCGATCCGGCTGTACATCATAAGACGGCGGGCTGTCCGCATAGCGTGGACATGGGTGATGAAGGATTGAAGATCGCAGGGTGTCTTTTCATGATCGCGGCGATGCTGCTGATGCCGGAATGCACTACGCAGGCGGCGCGCTCGGCGCTCACTGTCTGGGGGCTTGACGTGGTTCCCAGCCTCTTTCCCTACATGGTATTTTGCCGCATGCTCGCCGAGCAATTCAAAAAAAGCAGCATGCCGGCCGCGCCCGCCGCGGCCATACTGGGTCTGATGGGCGGCTCGCCGTCGGGTGCGTCCGTCATCGCGGCATATGGAAGCGACCTTTCCCGCCGGGAATTGCTGTGTCTGGCGGCCCTCACGGGCACCGTCAGTCCTATGTTTTTGCGCAACACGGTCAACACCTGGGTACGGGATGCGCGGTTTTGCCGCCTGCTGCTGATCTCCCACCTGCTGGGCGCAGCCTTTGCGCTGGCGGTTGTGTTTCTTTGCACGCAAAAGAGCGGAAGCAAGAAAAAACCGCTTCCGCCGTCTGCCGTTCAAAGCGGCAGCGTCAATCCGATCGTCCAGTGCGTGGATGGCATATTGGGCGTCGGCGGCTGCATCATGTTCTTCAGCGTGCTGGCGGCGGGCATCGGCGCGATGATGCCTGCCGCATCTCCCGGACTGACCGCACTGCTTCACGCCGTGCTCGAGGTAGCGGGCGGCCTCCACGCGCTGACCGGCGCGCCGTTTTCCCCAGATCTGCGCGCCATCCTTGTGGCGGGCGCATCGGGCTTCAGCGGCCTGTCCATCCTGACGCAGAATCTGCTCTTTTTGCGCCCTCTCGGGCTGTCCATGAGGCATCTGACTGCCTTGGCCGTCGTGCGTGCGCTAGGCGCCGCCGGGGCAATGGCACTTCTGCAAATGCTGTGAAGAACAGCGCTCTATGCGAGCATTTCGCGCAGACGGTCAAGTGCACGGCGCTCCATCCGGCAAACCTGCGTCTGGCTTTTTCCAAGCAGGCAGGCCGTCTCCTGCTGCGTCTTGTCGCGAAAGAAGCGAAGACAGATGAGGCGCTGCTCTTCCTGCGTGAGCCGTTCCAGCGCCATGCGCAGATCGATGGCCTCCATATCGATGCCCTCGCGACTGCGCAGCAGCTCCTCCACGGGGCGCTTGCCGTCGTCCTCGTCCTCCACGGAAAGCGCGGGCGCGCCGGCCTCTATCGCGCAGGCGAGGTCCGCCTGTGTCATGCCGCAGGCGCGCGCCAGCTCATCAAGACGCGGAGAGCGGCCAAGCCTGCCGCTGAGTTCGGCCTCGCGCCGCGCGATTTCCCGCCGCTTTTCATAGACGCCTGTGGCATCGAGGGACTGCCGCATCGCGCGGCGCATTTCGCCGAGCGCCCACGGCACGGCATACGTGATAAAGCGCACGGCCTTCTGCGCGTCATAATGCCTAGCGGCCTGCATCAGCCCGATGTACCCGGCCTGCACAAGCTCTCCCGGCGTGCAGGCACCTCCGGTGCAGATAAAGCGGCGCGCCAGCGAGAGCAGCAGCGGCTGATAGGATGCGAGCAGCGCTTCCATGGCCTGCGCGTCGCCCGAGCATGCCCGGCTGAGCAGAAGCCGCTCCTCCTGCGCGCTCCTTTTCTGTGTCATTCGGCCTCATCACCCAGCCGCTTGCTCATCCTCACCGATGTGCCGCACCCCGGCGAGGAAACGACCTTCACCTCGTCCATGAACGACTGCATCAGCGCAAAGCCCATGCCCGTGCGCTCCTGATCGGGCTGCGTCGTGAAAAACGGCTGCATGGCCTGCTGAATATCCGCGATACCGCGTCCGAAGTCCTCCACCTCGATGTCCACGCGCTCCTTCCCGAGCGTCGCGCGCATCACGACCTTTCCCCCGTCACGCTCATAAGCGTGCACGACCGCATTGGTCACCGCCTCGCTGACGGCCGTGCGCACCTCGGAAAGCACGCTCACCGTCGGGTTGGCCTGTACCAGGAACGCGCTGATGACCATGCGGGCAAACGCTTCGTTTTCTGCCAATGCGAAAAAGGTCAGCTCCATTTGGTTGTTCATGCGTTTTCCTGCCTCTCTGATGGGTTGATATCGATAATTCTGTGCAGCCCCGCCAGCCGGAACAGCCTGTCCACCGGAGGATGCAGCCCGCTTGCGCTGACGTGCCCTCCGCGTGACGCCATCGTCTTATACCGGCCGATGATCATGCCCACGCCGGAGCTGTCCATAAAGCTCACGTCGGTAAAGTCGAGATTCAGGCGCCTGATCTCCGGACGGCTGAGCAGAGACTCGATCTCCGCGCGCAGCGTTCCCGCAGCGCAGTGGTCAATTTCACCGCTGAGCCAAACGGTGATCTGATCGCCGCTTTTCCTGGCCTTTATCATGTCCATTCCTCCCGCCGCATTTGCTTACATTCTATATATATGACACAGATGAAAACACATGCCTTCTTGATGCATAGATCGTCCGATTTTGGGAAAAAGAAAGTCGATCAGCTTTTGTATGGACGGAGGGCGAGCGCGTGGGAAAGACGAAAAAGCGGCTGCTGATCGCCGCCGCGGTGATCGCCAGTGTGCTTCTCGCGCTGGCGCTGGCGTTCTTTTTGGTTTTTGACGTGGCCAATTGGCAGCGGCTGGATACAAACCGTCTGCACGGCTTGGCGCAGACATCCAGCCTGTACGATATGAACGGCGATCTGATGAGCGAGGTGCGCGGCACGGAAAACCGCACGGTCATCTCGCTTTCCGAGGTGCCCATGCACACGCAGATGGCCTTCATCGCGGCGGAGGATCTTCGGTTTTTCGACCACAGCGGTATCGATATCTACC
>JAUNJB010000155.1 GCA_030535375.1 Clostridia bacterium
GACCTCACCGCCCCGGCCGGATACCCGCAGGAGTCCCGCGCCGAATGCGCCGCTTTCTCGTTGACAGACCGCATGCAAAGATTTAAAATAATAAGGAACCTCTATTTTCCATCGACCCAGGAGCGCTATGAACAAGAAAAATTTTCTGCTGTATATCCTCACGCTTTGCGGCTGCTTTGTGGCCGGCTGTGTGCTCGCCGCCGCGCTGCGCTTTGCGGACGGGCTTGAAATCAAGCCCATTTCCAGCGGGCAGACGCTCGACTTCTCCCGCTACGGCTTTGTCATGTCCATTCCGCAGGATTACACGCTCGCCGACAACACGCAGGCCAATCTGGAGGGCGGCGGCAATGCGCTGTATGCCGGCAGCATATCGGGCGGAAGCCATACGCTCCACCTCTTCTGCTATGCCAACGAGACGGGCGACAATCTCTCGGGCTACGGCGAGCAGGAGCTGGTCAGCTACTACATGGGCATGGGCGCGGACGAGGTGCGCACGCGCACGCTGGGCGGCCGGCGCTTCATCTGCTATCGCGCCACGGTCACGACCGATGAGGGCGACGAGCTATGGGATACATACGAGACGTGGGATGAAACCCTCCAGCTCACCTTCGAGACACAGATGCCCGCGCGTCTCGTGCTGCCGATTCTGGCGACGCTTTCGTTTGACTGAGCGAATCAATAAAGGAGCACTTTCATGGCCTTTGCACACCTTCATCTTCACACCGAATACAGCCTGCTGGACGGCGCCAACCGCATCGGCCCCCTGCTTGACCGCGTCAAGGAGCTGGGCATGGACGCCTGCGCGATCACCGATCACGGCGTCATGTACGGCGTCGTCGATTTTTACACCGAGGCGAAGAAGCGCGGCATCCATCCCGTCATCGGCTGCGAGGTGTACACCTGCGACAACATGGACGAGCGCAACCCCATGAACGGCATGCGCGCCACCAATCACCTGATCCTGCTGTGCGAAACGCAGGAGGGCTACCAGAACCTGATGCATCTGGTCAGCGAGGCGTGGACACGCGGCTTCTATTATCGTCCGCGCATCGATATGGAGTGCCTGCGCAGGTATTCGCGCGGCCTGATCGCTACCAGTGCCTGCCTGTCCGGCAAGCTCGACAAGCTGCTGCTCGACGGCCGCTTTGAGGATGCCTGCGCCCACGCGCGCGAGATGGAGGCGCTCTTTGGCAAGGGAAACTACTTCATCGAGCTCATGGACCACGGCCTGGAGGATGAAAAGCGCGTGCTTCCGCTGCTCGTGCGGGTCAGCGAGGAGACGGGCATCCCCCTTGTCGCCACCAACGACTGCCACTATCTGCGCCGCGAGGATGCCGAGGCGCAGGAGGTGCTCATGTGCATCCAGACGGGCAAGACGCTCGATGACGCCAACCGCATGCGCATGGAGACGCGCGAGCTCTTCGTCAAGAGCGAGGACGAGATGAAGGAGCTCTTCGCCCGGTGGCCGGACGCGCTTGAGCGCACGCAGGAGATCGCCAAGCGCTGCCACGTCGAGTTCGTCTTCGGCGAGACGAAGCTGCCGCGCTTCCCCACCGAGAACGGAGAGACCAGCGAGCAAATGCTTCGCCGCCTGTGCGAGGCTGGCCTTTCCGAGCACTATCAGCCCGTCACCAAGGAGGCCCGCGAACGCATGGAGTATGAAATCGGCGTCATCACCAAGATGGGCTACGTCGATTACTTCCTCATCGTCTGGGATTTCATCCGCTACGCCCGCAGCCAGAACATCGTCGTCGGCCCGGGGCGCGGCTCCGGCGCAGGCTCCATCGTCGCCTACTGCCTGCACATCACGCAGCTCGATCCGCTCAAATACAGCCTGCTCTTCGAGCGGTTTCTCAATCCCGAGCGCGTGTCCATGCCCGATATCGACGTCGATTTCTGCTACGAGCGCCGTCAGGAGGTCATCGACTACGTCGCCAGGCGCTATGGCGCGGATCACGTCAGCCAGATCATCACCTTCGGTACGATGGCCGCACGGGCCGTCGTGCGCGATGTCGGCCGCGTGCTGGGCTATCCCTACGCCGAGGTGGACGCCGTCTCCAAGTCGATTCCGTTTGAGCTGAACATGACCCTTGAACGCGCGCTGACCATCTCCCCCGAGCTGAAGAACCGCTATCATGAGGATGAGCGCGTCAAAAAGCTGATCGACATGAGCCGCTCGCTCGAGGGGCTGCCGCGCCACGCCTCCACGCACGCCGCCGGCGTGCTCATCACCGACAAGCCCGTCACAGAGTACGTTCCCCTCCAGCGCAACGACGACGTCATCACCACCCAGTTCCCGATGGGCACCATCGAAAAGCTGGGCCTGCTCAAGATGGACTTTCTTGGCCTGCGCACGCTGACCGTCATCCGAGACGCGCTCGATCTGATGCGC
This sequence comes from Clostridia bacterium, assembly GCA_030535375.1. Taxonomy (GTDB): domain Bacteria; phylum Bacillota; class Clostridia; order Christensenellales; family Aristaeellaceae; genus Ventricola. Next base: position 2,393 of record JAUNJB010000155.1, read on the forward strand.
GAGGCGGGCGTCGACATGCGCTCCGAGGATATCCCGCTCGACGATCAGGCCGTCTACGACATGATCTCCGAGGGCGAGACGGACGGCGTGTTCCAGCTGGAATCCGGCGGCATGCGCCAGTTTCTCTCGAACATGAAGCCCCAGAATTTTGAGGATATCATCGCCGCAATCTCGCTCTACCGCCCCGGCCCGATGGATTCCATCCCCCGCTACATCGAGGGCAAGCACAATCCGGCGTCCATCCAGTATCTCCATCCAAAGCTCAAGCCCATCCTCGACGTCACCTACGGCTGCATGGTGTATCAGGAGCAGGTCATGCAGATCGTGCGCGATCTCGCGGGCTATTCCTACGGCCGAAGCGACCTCGTGCGCCGCGCAATGGCCAAGAAAAAGCACGACGTCATGGCCAAGGAGCGGGAAATCTTCATCAACGGCCTGGTGGAGGATGGCGTGGTCACCGTGCCCGGCTGCGTGCGGCGGGGCGTGCCGGCGGATGTCGCCAGCCAGCTCTTTGACGAGATGACCGCGTTCGCCTCCTACGCCTTCAACAAGTCCCACGCGGCGGCATACGGCGTCGTCGCCGTGCACACCGGCTGGCTCAAGCGCCACTATCCGGTGCAGTTCTTCGCCGCGATGCTCAATTCCGTCTCCGGTGACAGCGGAAAGGTCGCGGGATACTCGGAATACTGCCGCAAGCACGGCATTCCGCTGCTCCCGCCCGATATCAACCTCTCCAGCCGCAAGTTCTCCGTCGGCCAAAATGCCGAGGGCATCGCGGGCATCCGCTTCGGTCTGGGCGCCATCAAATCCTGCGGCGACAAGGCCATCGATTCCATCATCGACGTGCGCCGCCGCGGCGGGGCCTTCAAGGACATTTTCGATTTCTGCCAGCGCATGGATACCGAACAGGTCAACAAGCGCGTGGTGGAGTCGCTCATCCTCTCCGGCGCGTTTGACTGCACGGGCGCCGGCCGCGCACAGCTGATGGCCGTATACGAAAACGCGCTGGACGGCGCCAACCGCACCCGCCGCAGCAATATCCGCGGCCAGCTGTCGCTCTTTGGCGACGGCATGCTCGAGGAGGTCAATCCCCCGCTGCCCAACATTCCGGACTACAACCTGCGCACGCGGCTGAACTTTGAAAAGAGCGTCACCGGCCTGTACATCACCGGCCATCCGCTCAGCGATTACACCGACGCCCTCGCCCGAATGACGATGAGCACCGCACAGCTCGCCGAGCTGCTGGAGCAGCCGGATCACGGCCTGCAAAGCGACGGCATGCGCGTGCAAATGGGCGGCATGCTCACCGAGGTGCGCCAGAAGACCACCAAAGCCGGCAATCTGATGGGCTTCGCCACGCTGGAGGATCTCACCGGCACCATCGAGGCGCTGGTCTTCCCCAAGGTGCTCGAGCGCGTGAGCACGGAGCTCATCGCCGACACGGCGGTCATCTTCTCCGGCCGCCTTTCCATCCGCGAGGACGACGACCCCAAGCTGCTGCTCGATACCGTCGAGATCCTGCCCACAAATGCGGAATACGAGGAGATGAAGCGCTCCGGCACGCTGTCCTCCTCCGCCCTGGCCGGCGCTCCGCACGGCTCTGGATCGTCCCGCCCCGGGAATTCGCCGGGCAAGGCGGCCGCATCCCCCGCCGCTCCCCCGCAGGTGCTCCCCGGCAACACGCTCTATCTGCGCCTGCCCAGCGACAGCGCCATCGGCATGATCCGCCCGCTGCTCTCCCGCTCGCCCGGCGAGGCAGGCGTCGTGCTCTATATCGAGAGCACCGGCGCCAAGCTGCGCGCGCCCAAAGAGCTGTGCGTCACGCCCACGCGCCAGCTGATTGACGCGCTCACCGACATGCTCGGCAGCAGGAACGTCGTGCTGAAATGACCATCAGAAAGGCAATTACCCATGGATAAACAGGAAAACCTGCAAAAGACGGAGCTCTTTGAGCACACGCCCGTCCCCCGGGCCGTGATGAAGCTCGCCGTCCCGACCATCATCAGTTCGCTGGTGATGGTCATCTACAATCTGGCCGATACTTACTTCGTCGGCATGCTGAACGATCCCGTGCAAAATGCGGCCGTCACGCTCGCCGCGCCGGTGCTGCTGGCGTTCAACGCGGTCAACAATCTGTTCGGCGTGGGCAGCTCCAGCATGATGAGCCGCGCGCTGGGCCGCAGGGATATCGACACCGTGCACCGCAGCTCCGCCTTCGGCTTTTACTGCGCGCTGATCAGCGGCGTGCTCTTCTCCCTGCTGGTCACGGCGTTCAAAGCGCCGCTGCTGACCGTGCTCGGCGCAAGCCAGCAGACCGTCGCCGCCACGGCCGATTACCTCAGGTGGACGGTCAGCTTCGGCGCCACCCCCGCGATCCTCAACGTCGTGCTGGCGTACCTGGTGCGCGCGGAGGGCTCCTCTCTGCACGCCAGCATCGGCACGATGAGCGGCTGCCTGCTCAATATCGTGCTCGATCCCATCTTCATCATGCCGTGGGGCCTGAACCTCGGCGCGGCGGGCGCCGGCCTGGCGACATTCCTCTCCAACTGTGTGGCCTGCCTGTACTTTTTCGTCCTGCTCTTCATCCGCCGGGACAGCACGTATGTCTGCATCCGCCCGGCGATGTTCGGCGTCAAGCGCGCCATCGTCGTGGGCGTATGCGCGGTGGGCATCCCCGCGTCCATCCAGAATCTGCTCAATGTCACCGGCATGACCGTGCTCAACAACTTCACCTCCGTCTACGGCGCGGACGCCGTCGCCGCCATGGGCATCGCCCAGAAGATCAATATGGTGCCTCTGCAGGTGGCGCTGGGCTTCTCACAGGGCATCATGCCGCTGGTCAGCTACAATTACGCCAGCGGAAACCGCGCACGCATGAGGGAGACCATCCTCTACGCCGTGCGTCTGGCGCTCTCGTTCCTGTTCGTGATCACGGCCTGCTACATGCTGGGCGCGGGCGGGCTGGTCTCCCTGTTCATGAAGGTGGATTCCATCGTCGCCTACGGCACGCGCTTCCTGCGCGGGATGTGCCTCTCCCTGCCGTTTCTGTGCATGGATTTTATCGCCGTCGGCGTGTTCCAGGCATGCGGCATGGGCAGGCGCTCCCTGGTCTTCGCGCTGCTGCGCAAGATCGTGCTGGAGATTCCGGCGCTCATCGTCCTCAACCGCCTCTTCCCGCTGTACGGCCTGGCCTACGCGCAGCCCGCGGCGGAGGTCATCCTCTCCATCGCGGCGATTGTGACGCTGCGCCGCATTCTGCGGGAGCCGGCTCCTCCGTGCCTGTAGCCTTCCGCGCTCTGCCTGCGCACGGTTTGGCTTGTTCTTTCCAGGGCCGCCCTAAATCGCGGCCGGGGCCCGTCTCTCATCACAAAAAGGAAGCGCCTTCCGTCCCTCGCGGACGAATCGCGCTTCCTTTTTAATTTCCCGTTTTGTCCCACACAAATGCCTCGAGCACTTCCACCATCATCAACAGGTTTTCCTCATCAAACACGGTGTCGCGCGCGGTGTGAATGCGATCCAGATACAGCAGCCGCTCACCCCTGAGCGCGGCAAACGCGGTTCCCCGCGCAAAGAGCATCTGATCAGACGGATAGATCACCTTGGGGAAGGCCCCCGTCGCCACCCGCCTGCCGTGCTCCCCCGCTACGCGCTCAAGCGCCGCCGCCATCCGCCTCCCCTCGGCGCATTCCATGCCCGCTCTGGAGCCCGTATACAGCAGCGTACCGCCGTCGGATACACAGTCATACTGCACGATAAACGCCCGCTTCGCGGCCGCCGGATGCCTCTGGGCAAATGCTGCCGAGCCCAGCAGGCCCTTCTCCTCGTTGTCAAAAAGCACGTATGCGATATCATCCCGGCCGCGCAGCGCCTCCATCGCCATCAGCACCGTCGCCACGCCGGATGTATTGTCGTTGGCCGTATGCGGATTCGCCGGCCCCACGAGCATCAGCGCCAGCAAGCCCGCGCAGACGAGCAGCACAGCCACCATAGAGACCGCCGTTGCCAGCCATACGGGCATCGCCAGCGGCCGCATCAGTCTGCCCAGCAAAAAACCGGCTCCCCCGCCCAGCAGCATCCAGCCCAGCAGCAGCGCTCCCTGCGTCAGCAGAATTCCGGGCCAGCTGCACGGCGTCATGAAGTTGGGAAACGGGAGCCTGGCGCACGTGTCGTAATGCGCGGTAATCAGCACCTTCGCCTTCTCCGCGTCGCCGAAGACGACATTGCGCGAACGGACATGCTTTCCGCCCTCCTCCACGACGGCCTTCACGCCCATCCCGGATGCATAGGCCAGCACCCACTCGATGAAGTCGCTCTTCTGCACCCACGTCTTGCGCACCTCGAGCTTTCCGAGCAAATCCGCTCGAATCCGATTCAGCGTATCCATGCATCCATCTCCTTTGTTTCATTATAGCATATACGGCAAGCCCCCGCACAAAACACGCCGCAGATTCCGATAGCCGGGCAATGGACGGCGCGCCGTGCGCGCTCCCACTTCCGAAGCACTTCAACA
>JAUNJB010000156.1 GCA_030535375.1 Clostridia bacterium
GCTGTCCGTTTTTTTCGCGCAGCGGCCAGTGGCCGTCTCCACTTCCGAAAATCGCCCGATTACGCCGAACACGGCCGATTTTACGCAATTTCTTATAGGGCAAAAAGCGCGCCATGCGCGCTCCCACTTCCGAAGCGCTTCACACTCCAAAGTGTTTCTGTGCTCGCTGCCCGGTTTTTCGCGCAGCGGTCAGTGGCCGCCTCCACTTCCGAAAATCGCTGCAAATCGCCCGATTACGCCGAACGCGGCCGATTTTTACGCAATTACAAAGTGTTTCTATGCTCGATGTCCGGTTTTCGCGCAATTTCCTATAAAGCAAGAAAGCTCTCCACCGCCTCGCATGCCTGCGCGAAAGCGTCGCCCTGCATGTCGAGCCAGACGATATCCGGATTGCGCCTGAACCATGTCATCTGCCGCTTGGCAAACTTGCGGATCGCCTGCGCGAGCTTGGCGAGCATCTCGTCCCTGTCCGGGATTTCGCCGGTCAGGTATTGCGTGATGAACCGGTACTCCAGCCCCAGCCCCAGCAAAAATTCCCTGCTCACCCCGCTGTCAAGCAGCCCCTGAACCTCCTCGATCATGCCCTGCTCAAGCCGCATGGCGATGCGCTCGTCGATGCGCCTTGCCAACACATCGCGCGGCCAGCTCACGCCCAGGCGCAGGCTGCGATAGCGCGCCTGTTTGCCGGGCACGGCATCGTCCCCGTCGTGCAGACGCTCCAGCATGCGCATGACGCGGTTGCGATTGTTGCGCTCCACCTGCACATCCGGCACAAGCTTCAGCAGCATATCGTACAGCTCCGGCGTGGCCAGCCGTTCCAGCTCCGCGCGGTAGGCGAGGTCCGGCTCCGTATCCGAGAGCAGATAACCGTCCAGCACGGAATCGACATACAGCCCTGTGCCGCCCACGATCATCGGCAGATGTCCCCGCCCGCGAATCCCATCGATGATTTGGTAGCTCATCCGCTGAAAATCCGCCATCGAGAAGAACTCGCCCGGCTCGCGCACGTCGATCAGATGATGCGCGACGCCCTGCATTTCCTCCGGGGTGACCTTACCGCTGCCCAAATCAAGCCCCCGGAACACCTGCCGCGAATCCGCCGAGATGATCTCCCCGCCAAAGCGCCTGGCCAGCTCGATGCCCAGCGCGCTCTTGCCGGAGGCGTTTGTGCCCACGACCGCGACAACCTTTGGCAATGTCTCCATATTGAACGCTCCTGATATGTATTCTTATGATGCATTATAGCATACGGGCGTTCGCGAATCAACAAAAACGGCCGCCGCTACGCCCTCCGCGGCTTCCATTTTTCGCCCGTCCGTAAAGAAAAATAAAGATACTTCATCATGTTTTATGCCGGATTGCCAAACCACCTTCGCATATTTATTGACGATTCCCATTTTCAAAAAGACAATCAGATGATATAATATAAGGACAGTCGATCAGGGGTCTGTCGGAAAACTGTCTATTCTGCATAGGTCCTTGTGAATTATTTGTTTTCATCTCCGTTTGGCGCGCGTCCCGTCTCTGCGGCCACCGGCCGCTGCATCTGTACAGGCCATTTAACGGCCTTGGAAAATGAGGAGTGTTTCAATGAAAATCACTGTTTGTATCGGCTCTTCCTGCCACGTCAAAGGCTCCCGTCAGGTCGTGGAGCAGCTCCAGCGTCTGATCGCTGAGCACAATCTCGGTGACAAGGTCGAACTCGGCGGCACCTTCTGCATGAGCAAATGCCAGCTCGGCGTATGCGTCACCGTGGACGACGAATTCCATTCCGTGACACCCGATTCCGTCGAGGAATTCTTCAACAGCTGCGTCCTTGCAAAGGTGTGATATCAGACATGATCATTCAAATCTGTGTCGGTTCCTCCTGCCATATCAAGGGCTCCGCAGACATCGTCGAGCTGCTGCAAAAAGCCGTGCAGGATTATCGCCTGGAGGGCGATGTCACGCTTGCGGGCAGCTTCTGTACCGGCCAGTGCAATCGCGTAGGCGTCACCATTCAGGTCGATGACGATATCTATCCCGGTATCACGCGGGAGGGCTTTCAGGAATTCTTTCACGACAAAATACTCCGGAAACTCCGCGGAGAAAGGGTGTAACTTCACATGCAAAGCTGTCTGACCCTCAAAAAATCCAACTGCAAAAACTGCTATAAATGCATTCGCCATTGCCCGGTCAAATCCATTCGCTTCTCCGGCAATCAGGCGCATATCATCAACAACGAGTGCATCCTCTGCGGCCACTGCTTCGTCGTCTGCCCGCAGAATGCCAAGCAGATCACCGATGAAACCGAAAAGGTGAAGGTACTCTTACAGGGGGAGGAGCCCGTGATCGCAAGCCTTGCACCCTCCTTCATCGCGAATTATGACGGCGTGGGCATCGGCGCCATGCGCGAGGCGCTCAAAAAGCTCGGCTTCGCCGACGTCGAGGAGACGGCAATCGGCGCGACAATCGTCAAAACCGAGTATGAGCGCATGCTCCGGGAGGACAACAAGGATGTCATCATCACCTCCTGCTGTCACTCCGTCAACCTGCTGATTCAAAAGTACTTCCCGTCCGCCCTGCCCTATCTGGCCGATGTGCTCTCGCCCATGCAGGCGCACTGCCAAAGCATCAAGCGGCGCACGCCCAACGCAAAAACCGTCTTCATCGGCCCATGCGTGGCGAAAAAAGACGAGGCCGATCACTACAAGGGCCTGGTTGACGCCGTGCTGACCTTTGAGGAGCTCACCAACTGGCTGAACAAGGAGGGCATCACGCTCAGCCAGGAGATGGACCACGATGAGGAAAGCCGCGCCCGCTTCTTCCCCACGGCCGGCGGCGTGCTCAAGACCATGCAGCAGAACGCGCCGGGCTACACCTATCTGGCGCTCGACGGCGTGGAAAACTGCATTCAGGCGCTGAGGGATATCGAAAGCGGCAAAATCCACCACTGCTTCATCGAAATGAACGCCTGCGTCGGCGGCTGCATCGGCGGCCCGGTGATGGAAAAGTATCACAAAAACCCCGTCAAGGACTACATCTCTGTCGCTCAGTATGCCGGAAACAAGGATTTTGCCATCCAGCAGCCGGACTTTATGCGGCTGAGAAAGAGCTTCTCCCCGATCGACCGCGAATCCCAGATGCCCTCCGAAACGGAAATCTACGCCATTTTGCGCCAGATGGGCAAGTTCAAGCCGTCCCAGGAGCTCAATTGCGGCTCCTGCGGATACAACACCTGCCGCGAAAAGGCGATCGCCATCTATCAGGGAAAGGCCGACGCCTCCATGTGCCTCCCGTACCTCAAGGACAAGGCCGAAAGCTTCTCGGACACCATCGTCAAGAACACGCCAAACGGCCTGATTGTGCTCAATGAAAACCTGGAGGTGCAGCAGATCAACAGCGCCGCACGCAGGATCATGAACATCCGCTCGGCCTCCGATGTGCTTGGCGACCAGGTGATCCGCATCCTCGATCCCACCGTGTTCATGAATGTGCTGCGCTCCGGCATCGGCGTATACGATCAGCGCGAGTACCTGGCAGAATACAAGCGGTATGTCGAGCAGACCGTCGTCTACGACCGCGAAAGCCACCTGCTCATCTGCATCATGCGCGATGTCACCAACGAGGAGCGCGAGCGCGAGAAAAAAGAGAATATCAGCCGCCAGACCATCGAGGTCGCCGACAAGGTGGTCGACAAGCAGATGCGCATCGTTCAGGAAATCGCCTCGCTGCTGGGCGAAACCGCCGCGGAAACCAAGATTGCCCTATCCAAGCTGAAGGAGTCCATCTCAAATGAATGATCTTTGTGCGGATATCGGATACAAGAGTATCAACCACGCCGGCGAGCAGCTGTGCGGCGATCACGTCGATATCGTGGAGCAGGGCGACAATTCCACCGTCATCGTGCTGGCGGACGGACTGGGCAGCGGCGTCAAGGCAAGCATCCTCTCCACGCTGACCTCCAAGATCATCTCCACGATGATGACCGCAGGCCTGCCGATCGAGGAATGCGTTTCGACCATCGCGGCCACGCTCCCCGTCTGCTCCGTCCGCGGCGTCGCGTACTCCACCTTCACCATCATGCACCTGCTCGAAAACGAATCGATCGAGCTGATCCAGTATGACAACCCGCATGTCATCCTGATCCGTGACGAGCAGACCTGCGACTATCCCATGACCGAGATGATGATCGACGGCAAGAAGATCTACAAATCGATGATCAAGCTGCAGGAAAACGACATTTTCATCGCGATGAGCGACGGATGCCCGCACGCGGGCATCGGCCTTTCCTACAACTTCGGCTGGAAGCGCGAGGACATCGCTGCGTTCATGGAGCCCCTTGCGTGCGCCGGCTATACGGCCAAGACGCTCTCCACCATTCTCATTGACGAAGTCAACAAGCTTTACGGCGGAGAGCCGGGCGACGACGCGACGGCATGCGTTGTGCGCGTGCGCAAGCGCGAGCCGATGAATATGCTCTTCGGCCCGCCCAGCGACCGCGATGACTGCAACCGGATGATGTCCCTGTTCTTCTCCAAGGAGGGCAAGCACATCGTCTGCGGCGGCACAACCTCCTCCATCGCCGCCAAATATCTGGGCAAGCCGCTCAAGGCCACGCTCTCCTTTGAGCGCTCCGACGTGCCGCCAATCGCGGAAATCGAGGGCGTCGATCTGGTCACAGAGGGCGTCATCACCGTGAACAAGGTGGTGAACTACGCCAAGGACTACCTCGACGCCAACGAGGAGTATGAAGAGTGGAGCCTCAAGCGCGACGGCGCGTCGCTGATCGCCCGGATGCTCTTTGAGGAGGCGACGGACATCAACTTCTTCGTCGGCAAGGCCGTCAATCCGGCCCATCAAAACCCGGACCTTCCCATCAACTTCAACATCAAAATGAATCTGGTGAAGGATCTCACCGACTGCCTCAAAAAGATGGGCAAGCGCGTCAAGGTCAGCTACTTCTGATTCGGCATCAGGAGGGCGCGTCGCTGTTTTTCCCTCCGCTCATGCGAAAAGCGGTCTTTATTCCCGCTTTTCCGCACGGAACGGTATTATAAAGGAGCGATATCATCATGAGAAAATTCGATACGAAGGTGCAATACCTCAAATATAAGGTGCTGCGCGAGGTTGCGCGCGACGCCTGGAATGACACCCTGCTTGAAAATGTACTCAATATCCCCAAGATCATCGTTCCCGGCAAGGTGCCGACCATGCGCTGCTGCGTCTTCAAGGAGCATGCCATCCTCGGCGAGCGCGTCAAGGTTGCCATGGGCGGCGACAAGCACAACGGCAACGTCATCGAGGTCATCGACATCGCGTGCGATGAATGCCCCGCCGCCGGATACGAGGTCACCGGCTCCTGCCGCGGCTGCCTGGCGCACCGCTGCGAGGACGTCTGCAAGCGCGGCGCGATCAGCTTCGATCACAACCATGTCGCGCATATCGACAAGACAAAATGCGTCAGCTGCGGTCAGTGCGCCAAGGTCTGCCCGTATACCGCCATCATCAACCATACACGCCCCTGCCAGAACGCCTGCAAAATCAAAGCCATCTCCATCAACGCGGACGGCGCCGCCGCTATCGACAACGAGAAGTGCATCTCCTGCGGTGCCTGCGTATATCAGTGCCCGTTCGGCGCAATCATGGATAAATCCTTCATTCTGGATGTCATTGATCTGCTCAAGAAGAGCGACAACGGAAAGAACTACAAGGTCTTTGCCGTCGTCGCCCCGTCCATCTCCAGCCAATTCACCTACGCCAAGCTCGGCCAGGTCATCACCGGCCTCAAGAAGCTCGGATTCCACACCGTCGTTGAGGCCGCACTCGGCGCGGACATGGTCGCCATGGCCGAGTCGAAGGAAATCGCTGAAAAGGGCTTCCTGACCAGTTCCTGCTGCCCGGCATTTGTGGCATACATCAAGTCCGCGTTCCCGAAGCTTGTGCCGTATATCTCGCACAATCCCTCCCCGATGGTGGCCATCTCCAAGTACATCAAGGAAACGACCCCGAACGCGAAGATCATCTTCATCGGGCCGTGCACCGCCAAGAAGATGGAGATTCAGCTTGAGGAGGTAAAGCCGTACGTCGATTCCGCCCTCACTTTCGAGGAGCTTCAGGCGCTGTTTGACAGCCGCGAGTTCGATATACAAACCTTTGAGGAGGGCGTGCTGGACAACGCCTCCTACTACGGCCGCATCTTCGCCCGCAGCGGCGGCCTGACCGACGCCGCCACCCAGGCCGCGAAGGAACAGGAGCTTGACTTTGAAATCAAGCCCTGCGTCTGCGACGGCATTGAGGAATGCAAGATGGCGCTGCTCAAGAAGAGCAAGAACGTGCTCGACGCCAACTTTATTGAGGGCATGGCCTGCCAGGGCGGCTGCATCGGCGGCGCCGGCTGCTTGACCCACGGCCCCAAGGATAAAACCCAGGTCGACAAGTACGGCAAGGAAGCATTTGAAAAGACCATCACCGATGCGCTCGCCACGCTTCAGCGATAAGCACGTCTGACAAAAGGGTATTTTCCCCCATCGTCCACAAAAAGCGCGCCGTGCGCGCTCCCACTCCCGAAGCACTTCACATTCCAAAGTGTTTCTGTGCTCGCTGCACGGTTTTTCGCGCAATTCCCTGTAAAGCTAAAAAGCGGCCAGTGGCCGCTCCATCTTCCGAAGCACTTCACATTCCAAAGTGTTTCTGTGCCCGCTGTCCGGTTTTTCGCGCAATTTCCTATAAAGTAAAAAAACGCCTTTGGGTTACACCAAGGGCGGTTTTTTATCGGCAAAG
>JAUNJB010000015.1:0-2416 GCA_030535375.1 Clostridia bacterium
CATCCATGTCGATCCGGCCAATGCCCGCCTTCCTGATGAGCTTTTTGAGCTTGGTGGGCAGGCCGTCGCCAAAGGCGACCGTGCGGAAATCGGTGAAATACACCTTAGCCTTCTCCATGATTTCTTCCTCCCATGTGTCAATCATGATACGTCACTTATTATATAAACCGAAGCGCGTTTTAAGTCAAGCCCCTTTTGGTGCGGAATGGTTTTACAGCACAAACACCATGGACAGGATCATCATCAGCACCAGGCTCACCGCGATGGAGGCCGAGTTGGTAAAGCTGGCCAGGGCGGCGTCGCCGTGGCAGCGATCCGTATAGATGGGCGCAAGGCTGGACAGCGGCGCAAAGCAGATGACCGCCAGCGTTTTCCTCACCTCGAGGTCAAACGGCGTGAAAAAGTAGATGAGCAGCGCAAACACCGCCGCAAACGCATAGCGCCAGAGCAGCTCGCGCGCCGTCTCGCGCAGCAGCGCGGGATCGCCCGCCGGCTCAAACATCATGCCGATCATCAGCATCGCGATGAACGCATTGGCCTGGCCAGCCGGGCGCGTCAGCTCAAAGATCACCTGCGGAATAGCGACGTTTGCCGCGGCCAGCGCAATCATGACCATGTATGTGTCAAACGGCGCGGACTTGAGGAACTTCATCAGGATGTCCTTCCCGCTCTCGCGCGTCTCTCCTCCGGTGCCGAGCAGCGTGGAGGTCATCGCGTAGGAGCCGCCGGTCATCATCACGGCATTGCCCGTGTCAAACATGCAGGCGGCCACCACGCCGGTGCTGCCGAAAAACGCCTGCACCAGCGGCAGGGAGAAGCAGCCGATGTTGTATCCGCCGATGTTGAGCATACGGTAAACGCGCGTGCGCGTGTCGATCCCGAGCGTCGCCAGATACATCACCATCATCGGCAGAAACGCGCACAGAAAGCCGACGCCCACGATCAGAAACAGCGTGCCCTCGCGCTCAAAGCCGTCAAACGCCTGCACGACCGCGCAGGGCAGTGTGATGTTGATCATGATCTTGGAGATGAGCCGGTGATCGTCCCTGCCAAAGAACCCCGCGCATTTGAGCAGATAGCCCAGCGCGATCACCAGCACATAGGACATGGGTTTGACCAAATAGGACATGCGTACCTCCAGAAATGCTCCTGATATCGCTTGTGCAAAAGGGCGGACAGCGCCCGCCCTCATCTTCAAATCACATCCGGGGCGCCCAAGCCGGGCCCGGACTCAATCCGGAAAGCAAAAAAAGAACTCCCGGGAGGCGTCTCCCGGGAAATCTTGTTCAGCCTTCGACAGCTTCCTTGAGCGCCTTGCCCGGCTTGAACATCGGAGAGCGGCGAGCGCCGATCTGGATTTCCTCACCGGTCTTGGGGTTGCGCGCCTTGCGCGCCGGGCGCTCCTTGACCTCAAACGCGCCAAAGCCCACGATCTGGACCTTCTCGCCGTTCTTGAGGCTCTCGGCAATGATGTCGCTCATCGCGCACAGGGCAGCCTCAGCATCCTTGCGGGTCAGTCCCGCCTTCGCGGCAATGGCCGCGCTCAGTTCATTCTTGTTCATGGTGTGATAAATCCTCCTTAACAACGCCACCGTATTTTGACGTGTTGCTTAGCATAAATCGCACTAGGCGGCGACTATGACATATTCTACATGCTTTCCCTCTTTCCTGCAAGAGGTATTGCGTTTTTCTTAAAAATTTCATGTGTGATCGTATTTTTTGCCACATTCGGCCCGCAGGTGGCCGATTTCCGCGCGGATGGCGCTGCGCAGTGTGATCTCCGCGTCCAGATCCATGGCATGAGCCAGAGCGCAGCACGCCATGAGCAAATCACCCAGCTGCTTTTCGCCCGCGCCCTCATCGCCCATCGCCGCACCGGCGGCCGCCAGGCGTTCAAGCGCCGCCTCCCGACCGAGCTTTCCGCCCTTAGCGTCCCATTCCCGCTTGATGATCTTTTCCCCGCGCATGAGCGCCGGAAGCGTCGCCGGCACGTCGAGCACGCGCTCAAGCGCCGTCTGCTCACCGCGCTCCTTCTTCTTTGCGTTCTCCCAGACGGAGGTCACAGCCTGCGCGTCGCTCGCGCTGGCCCTGCCAAAGACGTGCTCGTGGCGCGAGATCATCTTGTGTGTGGCCATGCTGGTCACGTCCCTGTCGGTAAAATCCCTGTGCTCCGCGCCGATGGCGCTGTTGAGCACGACCTGCAGGAGCACATCGCCAAGCTCATCGGCGATCTTCATGGAATCATCCCCGTCCATCGCCTCGGCGGCCTCGCAGGCCTCCTCGATCATGTACTGGCGCAGCGTGTGATGCGTCTGCGCCCTGTCCCACGGGCAGCCGCCCGGCCCGCGCAGCCGCGCGATGACCTGCACAAAGTCCTCATACGTCGCGCGCGAGCGGTCATAGACGCTCACGGCGG
>JAUNJB010000015.1:2516-31872 GCA_030535375.1 Clostridia bacterium
ACCTGCACAAAGTCCTCATACGTCGCGCGCGAGCGGTCATAGACGCTCACGGCGGTGCTCGTAATGCGGCTGCCTGTCGAGATCGCACAGCGCGACGGCGCGCGCCCTGACGCCCGGCTGGGCCGCATTCTCCAGAAAGTACACCGTCATCTCGTCGTCAAACAAATCGGAAAGCCAGAGCTTGACGTCCGAGGCCAGATAGCGGTTGTCGATCTCGGTGATCACCTGCGGACTGTCCGCCTGCACGCGCAGCTGATCCACGGACAGCGCGGTGATCGTGCGCAGGTTTTCCGTGCTCACGCCGTAGGGCAGCACGGCACAGGCCGCACAATCCGCCAGCGTCACGCCACCGGCCACGCTCATCCCGCAGTCCTGCGGAAGCGCCGCAGCCAGCGCGCGCACCGTCGCGTCGCTCGTCGGCTCGCTGACGGCATAGCACAGCGTTTCGCACGCGCGCAGTCTGTTGACCAGCTCCCGTGCGGCGCGCTGACAGAGCTCGTCAAAATCCTCGCTCTCCTCATACAGCGCATCGAGCGTTTCAAAGGGAATCCCCTGCTCCTCGATCCATGCCCGTGCACCATGGCGGCCCGTGCGCAGCACGAGCACATCCGCGCGCCGCATCGCCTCCATCGCGCCCAGCGTGAGCATCTCTCCGCTGTCCGGCCCCAGCGCAGCTACGGTTATGATATGCTGATTCATGGTTTTTATACTCTTCTCCATCCAAAATGCCGCACCCGGCATCGCTCCGCCCGCCGGCAAAAGCCGCCCTCCATCCATCGCAGGGCCTGCTTTTCCACCTGTGAAGGGATCAAACCAATTCCGAACGTTCCAAGCCGGCACCTGCTCTGCTTGTCAGAATGCTCGGATTCCCGGCCCGCCCCTTTCCGGCGCCTGCGCCGCAGCGGGGCATGGCGCGCCCTATCACTCCTTGTTGAGCACGCTTTCGATGATGAAGCGCGGACGGCGCTTTGTCTCGTTGTAGATCTTGCCGATGTACTCGCCCACGATGCCCAGGCCCAGCAGCTGAATGCCGCCGATCAGCCAGATGGAACCCATCAGGGACGTCCAGCCTGCGGACGTATGGCCCAGCAGCTTGGCAATCAGCGCGTAAATCAACATGATCATGCTCACCAGGAACACGATCACGCCCGCGGAAAAGACCAATCGAATCGGCTTGACGGAAAAGGACGTGATGCCGTCCGCGGCGAAAGCGATCATCTTTTTGAGCGGATATTTGCTCTCGCCCGCGAAGCGCTCCGCGCGCTCATAGGTGACGGTCGTCCACTTGTAGCCGATCTGCGGCACGATGCCGCGCAGGAACAGATTGACCTCCGAAAACTGCGCGAGCCCCTCGACCGCGCGGCGGCTCATCAGGCGGTAATCCGCATGGTTGAAGACGATGTCCACCCCTAGCGCCTTCATCACCTTGTAGAAGCCCTCGGCGGTAAAGCGCTTGAAGAAAGTGTCCGTCTCGCGCTTGCTGCGCACGCCGTAGACGACCTCATAGCCGTCGTGATAGGCATCCACCATCGCGTCGACGGCGTTGATATCGTCCTGCAGGTCGGCGTCCATGGAGATGATCATGTCCGCGAAGTTGACCGCCGTGAGCAGGCCCGCGAGCAGCGCATTCTGATGGCCGCGGTTGCGGGACAGATTGACGCCGGAGAAGACCTCCGGCTCCTTCTCATGCAGCGCGCTGATGATCGGCCAGGTTTCGTCGCTTGAGCCGTCATTGACAAACATCACGCGGCTGGCCCCGCTGATCTTTCCCTGTTCCCGAAGCTCCATCACCTTGGCGCGCAGGCGCTTGCTCGTCTCCGGCAGCACCTCCTGCTCCTTGTAGCAGGGAACCACGATGTACAGTGTCTTGTTTTCTAGCATAGTATCCCTTTCTGCGCATTGGCAACAAGCCCCCCGATGCGCGGGGGCATTCGTCAGCTCATCTGTTTTCGGGCGTACCCTGTCCCAGCAGGCTGTCGCGCAGCGCCGCCAGCTCGCCCGCGCTGCGGGAAAGCGCCGCGGCCGCGCCGCTGAGCATCTTATCCGCGTGCACGCACGCCTGGTTGTAGATGCTGTCCGCGTCCTTTTCGGCGCGCTCGCGCGTCTCCATGGCGTACGCCTGGGCGCGGCGGGCGATCTCGCTCTCGTCAACCATCTTCTGCGCCTGCTGCTGCGCCGCGAAGAGAATCTGCTCGGCGCGGGTCTGCGCGTCGGCGATCATGGCCGCGGCATCCTCCTGTGCCTTCTGGCGCGTCTGCTGCTCGTATTGCTCCACCTCGGCGTGGATCTCTTCCTTGAGCTTATTGGCGTCGGCGATGGTCTTGTTGTAGATCTTATCCGCGGCGTCCGCCGTCTTGTCGGCCTCGCTCTTGGCCTTTTCGATGATCTCCTCGCTCTGGGCGATCACCGCCTGCGCCTGCACGACAGCCTTGGGCAGCGCGATGCGCAGCTGGCCGATCAGATCGGTGATCTCGCCCGCGTTCACCACGTACAAATCGCGCTTCATCGGCACGCGATACGCGCCGTTAATCTTCTGTTCGATCATGTCGATCACGCGCTTGGCCTGGCCGATGCTGTCCCCGCCGGCCTGCTGTACTTCACGGCGCATCGGCCGCTCACCCTGCTGATCCATCTTGTCCTCCTTCACCGCCGCGCCCAAGCGCCGCGCGGACATCGTCCGCCAGGCCCTCGGGCACCAGGCTGTCGATCTCTCCGCCAAATACCGCGATCTGGCGGACAATGCTTGATGATATGCTGGCGCAATCCTCGCAAGTCGTCATCAGCAGCGTTTCCACGCCGCCAAGCATCCGATTGACCTGCGCCATCTGATACTCCGTTTCAAAATCGCCCAGCGGCCGAACGCCGCGCACCACCGCCGAAGCGCCCGTCTCCCTCGCGCACTCGATGAGCAGCCCGCCGTGGGCAATCACCCGCACATTTCCATACAGCGCGCAGCACCTTTCAAGCAGCGCCACGCGCTTTTGCACCGGAAGCGCGCCGCGCTTGTCGGGATTGTGCATGACGGCCACCACCAGCTCGTCGCAAAGCGCGCTCGCCCGGCGGATGATATCCATATGTCCGCGGGTTACCGGGTCAAAGCTGCCCGGATAGAGCAGCGTCTTCATCGGCCGCATCCTCCTTCTCCCGCCGCGCGCGGCGAACGAACGTGATCTCCGTGTCGCCGTATTTGCGCAGGTCAAATGCGTCAAAGCGCGCGTCGAGCATCGGCACACAGCCGCGGCGGTGCTCCACCACCAGCAAAAACGCCTCCGCCAGCAATCCCCTGTCATAGAGTGCCGCGCACATTTCTCCGGTATTCTCCATTTTGTACGGCGGATCGATGAACACCACGTCAAACACGCTTCCCTCCCGCGCAAGCGCGTCCATCGCCGCGCGATAATCCCGCGCAAGCAGACGGCACCTGTCGCCAAGGCGGCTCGACGCCATATTCTTTTCGATTGCCGCGCACGCCGCGCGGTCCATATCCACCAGCACCGCGCCGGCCGCGCCGCGGCTGACGGCCTCCAGCGACAGCGCGCCCGTGCCGGCAAACAGATCGAGCACGCGCGCGCCCTCCACATCCCAGCGAATGATATTGAACAGCGATTCGCGCACGTAATCCTGCGTCGGCCGGGTCTTCGCCCCTGCGGGCGCAACCAGCGTGCGCCCCCGCGCCTGACCGCCGATGATCCTCATGGCCGCTCTTCCGCTCCTTTTTTCCGGTTTCCAGTCTTTTCATTATATCAGACAAGCCCGGGCTTTTCAACCCCGGGCCGTCCGCAATTCAAGCCGCGTCAGATGAGTTCCTTCTTCTTATGCTTCTCGGCATCCGCCTTGTGGCCGTAGTGCACCTGATTCTGCTCGCCGACCAGCTCGTCCACGAGGCTCTTCTTCTGCGCCTTGCGCACGGCGACCTTCTTGGCGCGTCTGTTCATGGCCTCATTCCTGTCATTTCGCGCCGGGCCGCACAGATATCCCGCCATGTAGGCCGCCGGGTACAGCAGGATGAACAGCGGCGAAAGGCGGTCGATCATGGCGCCCATCGTCTGCGGATCGGAAAACAGGTTGACGAAGATCAGCTCCATGATCCGCACGAACATGCGAATCCAGTCGACGGCCCCCAGATCGGCCGTCTGCGCGTACGCGCCCAGCGGCGCCATCACGTCTGCGCGGCTGCCATAGGTATCCGTAAGCCAGGTCGGCAAATCCTGAAGCACATAGGTGTACTCCTGCGCCACGGCCGCCAGATAAGCGGCCAGCGCCAGCGGGATGATATACACGATCAGGCTGGCGCACAGCGCCTTGAGCGGATGATAGCACGCCGCGTCATCCTGAGCGGTCAATTCGCGCCCCTGCGCCAACATGCGCTCATAGTGCCGGCTCGCGCCCGCGTCGCGCACGCCCTTGCTCAGCCCCTCGCCGTAGTGCATCAGCAGCATGCCCGACGCGATCAGAAGCGACAGCAGCACGCGCAGCCACACCATGCCAAGCGCCTGCAGCGCGCTGAACATCAGCCCCATCACGACCACGGCAATCGTAATCGTCAGGATCTTCCCGGCCATGGGCAATACCTGCGCGCCCCAGCGCCCGGCGCGGCGCACCGGCTTTCTCTTCTTGCTTTTTCCTGCTGTCTTGTTCACGTCGGCTCCTCCTGTCGCAACTTCTGTCGTTTTTCCGGCGTAAAAATCACGCCGTCCGGGGTGATGACGGCATCCATGCCCGCGTCGTGCACCACCGTGGGCACGACGCCTAGCAGCGCAAAGCCGTGGCACACCCCCACGCGCAAGGCCCGCGTCCCGGGCAGAAACCTGTCGTAATATCCGCCGCCCTGGCCGATGCGGTGGCCAAGGCAGTCAAACGCCGTACCCGGCACGATCGCCAGGTCGATCCCGTCCGGCTCGATCCGCGCGCACGACGCATCCGGCTCCAAAATGCCATACGCGCCGCGCCGCAGCTGGGAAAGCCCGTCCACGCGCCGCGCGCTCATCACGCCGGGCCCCTCGCACAGCGGCAGCGCCAGCACACGGCCCGAGGCAAGCACGTCGCGCATTGCCGCTTCCACGGAGAGCTCCCCGCGCGCGGCGGCATATGCCATCACGCAGCGGGCCTCTTTGTAAGCGCGAAGCTCCCGCAAATGCCCAAACACCGCCTGAGCCGCCCGCGCCTGCTCCTGCGCGCCGAGCGCGGCACGCTGCGCGCGCATGCGCCGGCGAAGCGCCCTCACATCCTCCATCAATCCATGTACACGCGCGGCACGCGCTTGCTCGGGGAGCAGACCACCTCATAGCTGATCGTGCCGAGCCAGTCCGCCATCTCCTGCGCGGAGATGCAGTCCTCCCCCTGGGCGCCCAGCAGCACGGCCTCATCGCCCGCCTGCGCGCCGGGAATGTCCGTCACGTCCACCATGATCTGATCCATGCACACGCGGCCCAGAATCGGCGCGCGTCTTCCGCGCACCAGCACGCAACCCTTGCCCGTCAGGCCGCGGCGATAGCCGTCCGCATAGCCCACGGGAAGGGTCATCACGCGCGTCTCCCGCTGCGCGGTGAACAGCCCGCCATAGCTCACGCGATCCCCCGGCGCGATCGTCTTGACGTAGACCGCGCGCGTCACCCAGCGCATCGCCGGACGCAGGCCCTCCGCCTCCGGCACCGGCGGATAGCCGTACAGCGCGATGCCGCCGCGCACCATGTCCGCATGGGCCTGCGGATAGCGGAAGATGGACGCGGTATTCGCCGCATGGCGCGTGATCCTCCCCGGATGCACCTGCCCGACGGCCTCGCACAGCTCACGGAACCTCTCTATCTGCAAGAGCGTGCCTGCCTGGTCGTCCTCGTCCGCCGTGGCCATGTGCGTAAAGCATCCCGTCAGCTCGATGCCCGGCAGGCTGTCGATCAGCCTCACCAGCGCCTGCGCCTCCTGCGCCGTGCGCACGCCGATGCGGTTCATGCCGGTATCCAGCTTGACATGCACCTTTGCCGTGCGGCCGAGCTTCTCGCCCGCCGCGGAAAGCGCGCGAATGATCTCCTCGTCAAAAACCACCTGTGTCAGGTCGCCCGCCACAACGGCCTCCGCCGCCCATGCCCCGATGCCGCCGAGCACGAGGATCGGGGCGTCGAGCGCGGCCCGCCTCAGCTCGATGCCCTCCTCCGGGATCGCCACGGCCAGCATATCCGCACCGGCCTCAAGCGCCGCGCGCGCCACCGGCACCGCGCCGTGACCGTAAGCATCCGCCTTGACCACGGCCAGAAACTTCGCCCCGCCCGCGACATGCGCGCGCATCACGCCGACATTGTGGCGGATGGCGGAAAGATCAATCTCGCATACGTTGTATCTCTGCACAAAAAACGCCAGCTTTCTGCCAATCAATCCGGCCCGCGCCTCCCGATGGGATCGAGCGCGAAGTCCGTCCGTTTATTATACCGCGATTGCGCCCAAAAGGAAAGCCCGCCCTTCTTTTTTCCTCCCCCGGCGCATAGTCTGCCCCATGCAAGCAAGTGAGGAGGAATTTCATGGCTGTGGTTCTTTGCGCGCTGGCGCTGCTCAGCGGTGTCATCGGCGCAGGCTTCGCCTCGGGGCGGGAGATCGCACGCTTTTTCGCGGGACACGGCGCGGCCTCGGGCGCGGCCGTGCTGCTGGCGCTTCTCACGCTATACGCGCTGTTTCTGCGCCTGCCCGCGCAGCTGGAGAAGACGGGCTGCACCTCGCTGCTTGAGCTTTGCCGGGCGCGCTTTGGCAGGCGGCTTGGAAGCCTGTGCGCGGGCCTGTTCTTTCTGCTGCAAAGCGTCACCGGCGGCGCCATGCTCGCCGCCTGCGCGGAGCTCTTCGCCCTGATGATGCGCGTGCAGCACGCCTACGGGATGGGCATGGCCCTCTCGCTTTTGCTGGGCGCGCTGCTGTGCTGGCTGGGCATCGGCGGGCTGGCGCTGCCGGGCGCGCTGCTCACGGTGCTGCTGCCCACGCTGCTGCTTCGCCTCTATGCGCTGCCCGCGGGCGAGGCCTGCTTTTTCCCGGCGATGGCGCCCGACCTGCCCGTGCGCGCCGCAGCGGACGGCGTGCTTTACGGCGCGCTGAACGCGGCCATGCTCTGCGGCGCCCTGCCCATGCTGCTCTCGCTTCAAAAGGAGGATCGCCGCCGCGCGGCGCTGCTGTTCACGGCGCTGTTCGGCGCGCTGCTTCTGCTGGGCGCGGCCGTCTGCCGCCGCCACCTGCAGGCCGTCTGGGAGCAGCCGCTCCCCTTTGTGGCGCTCAGCCGCGAGCTGGGCCCGGGCGGCTATCTGCTCGTCGCGCTGTGCATGTATGTCGCCGCGCTCTCCACGCTCTGCGCGATGCTCTCCGGCCTCTCACGGCTGCTGCCCGTCGGGCGCACGGCGGGCACGGCGCTCTCCTCCTGCGCGTGCCTGCTGTTCGCGATGCTGGGCTTTGGCACACTCGTGCAGAGCGGCTATCCGGTGCTCGGCGCCCTGTGCGCCGCGCTCATGGCGCTGCTGTGCCTGCCCATGTCCGCGGCGCGCCGCGCCTGACGCCTTACGACGCCAGGCCGTCGCTCAGGTATCCGTCCCAGCTGCTGCCGGTGGCCTCGCGCAGCGCCTCCTCCAGCGACTGCTGCGTCGCGATTTTCCCGGCATTCTCCCGCGCATACCGCTGCAGCGCGCTCAAAAACGCCTCCTCACCCACGGCCTGCTCGATGCCCAACAGCATCGCCGCGCCCTGATCGCGCAGCACCTGGGTCATCTCGCTGTCGCCGCCAAAATGTGCCGTCGACGCGCCAACCGTCACGCCGTACGGGCGCGTCAGGCGTGTCGAAACCTCCAGCTCCTCATAATATCGCGTCTCGTAGGCGCTCGAGCCCCTGCGCTGGCGATAGGCCAGCATCTCCGCGGCAGAGGCCAGCGTCTGGCTGAGCCAAGGCGCGTTCCACGGGTCGTTCTCCACCAGCACGCCAAACGTCTGCCGGGCGATCAGTCGGGTGATTCGCCGCAGCAGCTGCTCCTTGTCGCTTTCCGCATCAAGCGCGATGAGCCCGGAGCCGACGATGCCGTCCTCCGTATAGGTCTCGTCCTGCACGATGCTCAGCGACGGGAAGGGGTAGGCCAGGCCCGCGGCGTCAAGCGAGGCCAGCGCCTCCTGTGCGCGATCCAGCAGGGCGTTGGCCGCAAGGACGCCATCGGCCAGCGCACTCACCAGCACGCCGCCGATCTTCCTCTGGCGCAGCGCGCCGTCCGTGCGCAGCGCCAGCGAAACATCGCGCGCGCCGCTCATGCGCACCGTGTACATCATCGTATCGGGGCCCGTCTCCAGCGAAGCCTCCGTCAGCGCGCCTCCAAACACGGCCTTTACAGACATCGGCGCAAACAGCGTCATCTCCAGCTCAAATGCCTGCGCGTAGCTCGACTCCGCCAAATCGTCATAGGCATCCGTGCGCCATGCCCCGCTTTCATAAACGGCCAGCGTCGGCAGAGCGCTCACCAGCAGCGCCGATTCGGCGGTGCGCCCGATGCCTCCGCCCGTCAGCGGCACCGTCAGATGAAAGCGCCAGGAAAGCTCGATCGTCTCCCCTTCGGCCCACGGCGCGCCGATGCGCAGCACGGTCGGATCGTCCCCGTCAAACGCAAATTCCACGGATACGCCGTCCGCGCGCACCTCGCTGATGACCATGCAGTTTTCCCTGACGGCGTTCGCCGGCACGCGCAATACGATCTCCTCGAGCGTCTTTCCCGTGCGGTTCCCCGCCGTGAGCGTCTGCGTGCCCGACAGGATGCGCAGATCCTCCCCGATTTCCGCCACAACCGTCATCCTGTCTCCGTCGCCCGAATCCTCCCATGCGGCGTCCGCCGTCATCAGCTTTCTGTCCCCGAAGAACCAAACGGCCGCCGCCGCGCACACCGCCGCAATCAGCAGCAACGCGGCAATTCCAGCCTTTCTACGCCTTTTCAAACCAGAACCTCCATACCAAAACAGCGGGCAGCCCCTTGGGCCGTCCGCCTTTGTAGATGCTTATGCCTTTTTGTCAAATTTATTGCCGCAGCTCTTGCAGGTGATCGTCACATGGCCCACGCCCCGCGGCACGCGCAGGCGGGCCTTGCACTGCGGGCAGGTGAAATAGCGGTACTTCTTGCCGTTCTTCACCCGGTTAAACCATTCGGTCACCGCCTTGCGGACCTTGAGTGTCTTCTCCAGATAAACCTGATTCTCGTGCGCGCGGCGATAGCGGTCCTTGCTGAGCATGCGGACAAACATCACGATGAGAAGCGCATCCGCCATCAGCGTCAAAATGCCCAGACGGGAAACGGCGCCCACCAGGGTCATCACCAGCGCGGTGATCACCATCGCATAGCTGAGCTGATCCGCGCCATAGCGCCCGGACATGAAGCGCGCAAACGACGCCCGGATCTTGTCAAAGAAGCTCATGCTTCATCATCCTCCTTGAAGGGTATGCATTCAGCATACGGCAATTCCCGATGGATGTCAACCCGTTTCTGCGCGCCGGTCATTCGTTGGCGGATGTGATACGGTCGATATGCAGTTCTCCGAACGGCTCAAGCTCCCGCGCGGCCAGATTCCACTGGGTGGGATCGGACAATTCGCGCGGCTCGTGCGCGTCAAGCCCCACGATGACCCGCACGCTTTCCTCCAGCGCGATGCGGAAAAACTCCGGATGCGGATAGCTCTTCCTGTGCGTGATGGGCGAGAGAAAGCGGTCGTGGACGTTGTACTCCATCGGCACGCCGTTTTCCCTGCACGCCTGGCACAGATCGCGTGCCGCCGCGCGGCAGTTCCCGTCAAACGCCGGATAGCGGCGCATGAACAGATCCGGATGCGCCAGATAGGCGAACATCCCCGTCTCCACGCCCCGAATCGTGCTCTCCACATAGGCGCGCAGCTGCGCGGGCGTGCGCGTCGCGCCAAAGTACATGCCCGTCTCGTCGGACTGATCGTAGTGGTTGCCCAGGATGAGGTAATCCAGCCGCTTCTCCCCGGCTATGTCGCGCAGCCAGCCCATGTATGCCGGGAAATACTCGCACTCGAACCCCGCGAGGATGCGGAGCCTGCCCGCGTACTTTTTTTGCAGCATGCGCACGCTGGCCAGATACCCATCCAGCTCGCGGATATGCATGCGCACGCCCGGCGAGCTGAAGCCGGAGTGATACGGCCACGGCACATGATCCGAAAAGCCCAGCTCGTCAAATCCCTGCGACAGCGCGGCGCGCACGTACTCCTCGTCCGTGCCCTCGGCGTGCCCGCAGCGCGCGGTATGCGTGTGATAGTTTGCCTTGATCATAGCCCGACTCCTTTGCTCACTCGATGCCGATGCGCGTGCAGGGCACGCGGCCCTCGACCAGGTCGCTGATGCGATGGCGTCCGTGGCCGATGATCACGGTCGTACCGCGCAGCGCCGGCCCCAGCGCGAATTCCAGCTTGGCATGCGCGCCGTTTGCGCCCGCGCGGGACGCGCCTACGCAGTGGCGCTGCAATTCGCGCACCCTGTCTTCCAAATGTCCGGCATCCGGGGCGAGCACATCGCGCACGAGTGTGGAGGGATCGGCCGGATCGGCATAGATGCCCTCGGTCGAGGTCATGATCAGCAGCACGCGCGTAGTCACCAGCCCCGCGATCACGGCCGCCGTCTCATCATTGTCCACGCACTCGTGCACCTCGCGCTTCTCACGGCGCAGCGTGGAAAGCTCCCACTTCCGGTTCTCCTCGTCGGAGACCGGGTCGTTGTAGTTGACAATCGGGATGGCCCCCTGCTCCTTCGCCCGCAAAAACAGGCGGCGGATGTGGCCGCGCTTTTCATCGTCGTTGAAATGCTGATGCTCCACGAGCACCTGGCGCACGGAATACTCCTGGCGGATGAAGTGACGGTACTGCTCCATGAGAATCGTCTGCCCCTGAGCGGCGTAGTCCGTCTTGGCGTCCACGCTGTCGCACGTCAGCTCGTGGCCGGTGCGCTTGATATAGTCAAGCCGTCCGATCTCCGCCGCGCCGGACGTCACCCAGATCATGCCCGGGCGCAGCTCGCGGCCCAGGCGGGAAAATATATTGTAATCGATGTCGGCGTCTTCCCGGCGGATCAGCGCCATGGACCCGATTTTTCCAACCAAGTCAAAGTCGTACTGCATGATTTTTTCTCCTCGGGCCGCGCGCCGGCAGACGTCCGTCAGGCGCGGGGCACCCGTCATGATTCGATAAAGCGGGACAAAGCCGGATCTTCTCCCCGCCTCTTGCGGGAATTTCCATCGCCTTTACTTGTGATAGCGCTCCCCCGCGCTGATCTTGCACGCCCGGTACACCTGCTCCAGCAGCATGACGCGCGCGAGCTGGTGCGGAAAGGTCATCGGCGAAAAGGAGAGCTTCAGCTGCGCGCGGGAGATGACCTCCGGCGAAAGCCCCAGCGACCCGCCGATCACGAACACCACGCGCCGCCCGGTGTCCCCCAGCTGCGTAAGCCTTCCGGCCAGCTGCACGGAATCCATCTGCCGCCCGTCGATGCACAGGGCGACCACGATGTCATCCTGCCGGACCTTGGCGAGGATCGCCTCACCCTCCTTCCGGCAGATCTGTTCGCAGATGGCCGCGGAGCTGTTCTGCGGCTCCGGCAGATCCGGCAGCTCGATCACCTCGAACCGGCCAAACCGCGTGAGCCGCTTCCCGTATTCCGCCGAAGCTTCGCGCCAATACCGCTCTTTAAGCCTGCCCACGCAGATGAGCGCCATGTTCATCGTCCCACCCCCGTGAGCACCTGCGAGACGATCAGTGCCAGCAGCGCGCAGACCAGCAGGGCAATCTGTCTGCGGGTCAGCGGCGCACCATCCGAAAGCCGCATCCTGACCCGCGCGCCGTGCGCATCCCAGGCGCGCCTGGCCGCGACCACAAATGCCGCGCTGCCCAGCAGACGCAGCGCGCAGGAGACGAGCGTCAGCCCGGAAAACAGCCCGCCAAGCCCCGTGAACGACGCCAGCAGAACCGCCAAATTATAACACCCATGCACGAGCACCGGCGCCAGGATGGAGCCCGTGCGCAGCATGAGCGCGCCCAGCAGCACGCCAAACAGCGCGCGAGGCACAAACAGCGCATCCACGCCGTGCACCGCGGCAAACAGCAGCGCCGCCGCGATCACCGCACGCCGCTGGCCATAGCGCTCCATGGCGCCCAGCAGATAGCCCCTGAAAAACAGCTCCTCGCACACCGGCGCGAGCAGCGCGCTTTGCAGCAGCATCGGCAGAAACAGCGCCATATCAGGCGCCGCGCTCCGCGCCCCCGTCTCTGCCACCCCAAACAGGGAGTGCGCAAGCGCCGTCGGGATATCCCCAAGCAGGGATATCGGGCAGATCGCCAGCGCGCCGGTCAGGGAAAGATACAGGATATGCGGCGCGCTGAGCGTGCGCAGGCGCAGCAGGCGCGTCTGGTCGCCGTCGAGCACAAGCAAGCCCAGCCCCGCCGGGAGCGCAAAGCACAGCAGCGTGCCCGCCGCGCCCAGCAGCACGCGCGGCGCGCCGGACGGGCTCCACGTCGCGTAGGCCAGGCCCAGCAGCGTCACGCCCGCCATTGAAAGCACGCACAGCAAAAGCGCGGTGCGCGTGCTCACACGCCGCCGCGCCCTGCCCTGCAGTTTTCGTCCGCCGCTCATTTATTGAACACGTAATCGCGCTGGATCACGTAGCTGATGCCAAAGAGCACAATATCGACCGGGATCTTGACGATGGCCGCCGAGAGCGGCAGCACCGTGGGCAGCGCCTGCACCAGGCCCGCGCCGATCAGGCCCTGCACAACGGCCAGCGCGTAATACTTCACCATGGAGTGCTTGCCGCCTCGGCCGGAAAAGACCGTGTGCTTGTTCAGATGATAATTGACCTGGGAGGACACCAGGCGCGCCAGCGCGTAGCTGATCAGCGGGGCGAACCTGAACACGCCCAGGCACAGCCAATAGAGCAGATAATCCACGGCAAACGAGGTCACCGACGAAAAGAGGTACTTGAAGATGACCATATAGATGCGGAACGCGTCGCGCACGGGGTTGAAATGGCTGCCCGCATTGTCGTCGATGTAGATCGTTTCAATCGGCACCTCGAATACGCCGATCTTCATATCCCTCAGCTTGAGCAGCACGTTCATCTCGTACTCATAGCGCTCGCCGTCGATGCGGATCATATCCTCCAGGGCGCACCTGGGCAGCGCGCGCAGGCCCGTCTGCGTATCGCCCACGTGCACGCCGCTGGCCAGCGCGTAGACAAAGCGCGTGATGCGGTTGCCCCAGCGGCTCTTAAACGGCACATCGCCGGTGAATTCGCGCGAGCCGAGCACGAGCGTGCGCGGATGCTCCTCCATCGCCCGGATCAGCCGCAGGATGTCGCGCAGCGTGTGCTGGCCATCGGCATCCGCGGTCACGATGCCGGTGAGCTCCGGCCAGCGCAGCAGGCAGGCGTTGATGCCCGTTTTGAGCGCACGGCCCTTGCCCTGATTGACCGCGTGCACGGCCACCTCGGCCCCCAGCGCGCGGCACCGCTCAAAGATCTCCGCGTATGCCTCCTGTCCGCCGTCGTCCACCAGCAGCACGTCGAGGTTCTCTGCGCGCAGCTCCCCCACCAGTGTCACAAGTCGTTCATCCGGTTTATAGGCGGGAATCAGCACCACCGCGCCCGTATTGTTTGTAACTTCCATAAAATGCTCCAGTTGATCTGCTTGACAGAAGATATTGTCTTTTGCCCAACCTCCAAAAAAGGTCAAAGCACGCCGATAGTATACCTCTCAGGTGCCAAAAAGTCAATCAAATCCGCACTTTTGCGCGCCGTTTGGGTCTTCCTCCATATTTTTTTCAAAAAACAGACGTATAACTGTTGCATTTTGTCAGTCTCACCGAATATACGGATGAAGGGAATCGCGCCTCCCTTCCAAATTCCGCTCGGAAAGGAGCCATGACAATGATCCACTCACATGCATGGGGCCGTCTGTTCGCGCTGACGGCTCTCCTCCTGCTGATGACCGCGCCGTCTCTGCGCGCGGAAAAGCACCTCCGGCTGACCTTTACCGGGGATGTCACGCTGGGCAGCGAGGAAAAACTGCGCGCGGAGGATTTTTCCCTGGACACATTCGCCGCGCAGAACGGGGACGGCTACTTCTTTGACAAGGTGCACACGCTCTTTGACGGGGACGACCTGACCGTCGTCAATCTGGAAGGCGTGCTCTCCGACAGCAGCAGGGGCGAAAACAAGAAAAAGACCTATCGCTTCAGAGGCCCGACGGCCTTTACCTCCATCCTCACCGCGGGCGGCATCGAGGCCGTGAGCCTCGCCAACAACCACACGCTCGACTACGGCCAGAGCGGCTACAACGCCACCGTGGATGCGCTCGACGCGGCGGGCATCTCCCACTTCGGCAGCCGCAGCACATTCGTCTTCCAGAAATACGGGCTCAAGGTCGGCTTCCTCAGCCTGAACACGACGGAGGTCGGCAAGAGCAAGAAATGGGCCCGGAGCGAAATCCGCCGTCTCAGGCAGGAGGAAGGCGTCAACGCCGTGGTGTTCATCTTCCACGCCGGTCAGGAGTACAACAAGCACCGGATCAAGGCGCAGGAAAATCACGCGCACTTCGCCATCGACGCGGGCGCCGATCTGGTCATCATGCATCACCCGCATGTCGTGCAGGGCATGGAGCTCTACAAGGACCGCTCCATCTGCTATTCGCTGGGCAACTTCTGCTTCGGCGGCAACCGCAACGTCCGGGCGATGGAGTCGCTCGTCGTCGCAGCCGATCTGCTCTTCACCGACGAGGGGGATTATATCGGCCAGCAGCTCTCCCTCTATCCCGCGCACATCTCCGGCACATACCCAAAGAGCAACTATCAGCCCCACCTGGTCACCGGCGAAGACGCCGCAAAGGTGCTTTCCCTCGTGCAAAACGACACCAAATTCACCCTCGCCCCCTTCGACGAGGCCCTGGGCTGCGCAGTGCAGGATTTCCTGCCGGCGAAATAGACGCGCACGGTCTCCGGTAAGCCTTGCGCCCTCCTGCGCTTTGTGATACAATGATATCATCCATGATCAATCAATCCCGCGCCTTCACGGCGCGCTCACGATGCGAAGGAGGTTCCGCTTATGGAACAGACGCCAGTCAAAAAACAACGCATTCTCTCGGGCATCCAGCCCACCGGCACGCCCACGCTGGGCAATTACATCGGCGCCATGCGCAACTGGAAGCTGCTCGAGGACGAGTACGACTGCCTGTATATGATCGCCGACCTGCACACCATCACCGTCAGGCAGGAGCCCGCCAAGCTGCGCGCGCAGTCCATGCAGCTGCTGGCGCTCCTGCTGGCCATCGGCCTTGATCCGGAGAAGAACGTGCTGTTCTTCCAGAGCCATGTGCCCCAGCACGCGCAGATGAGCTGGGTGCTCAACTGCTTCACCTACATGGGCGAGATGAGCCGCATGACCCAGTTCAAGGACAAAAGCGCCAAGCACGCGGACAATATCAACTGCGGCCTGTTCACCTATCCCGTCCTGATGGCGAGCGACATCCTGCTCTATCAGGCGAATCTGGTGCCCGTCGGCCAGGATCAGACGCAGCACCTTGAAATCTGCCGCGACATCGCCGCGCGCGTCAACGGCCTGTACGGCAACGTGTTCACCATCCCGGAGGGCTATTATTCCAAGGTCGGCACGCGCGTGAGGAGCCTCCAGGATCCCAAGCGCAAGATGAGCAAATCCGATCCGGAAGACTGCTTCATCAGCATCCTGGACACGCCGGACGCCATCCGCCGCAAGTACCGCCGCGCCGTCACCGACTCCGAGGCCGAAATCCGCTACGATCCGGAGAATAAGCCCGGCGTGTCGAACCTGCTCTCCATCCTCTCCGCGCTGACCGCAGAGCCTATCGATGCCCTGACGGCCTCCATGGCCGGCAAGGGCTACGGCGATCTCAAGAGCACCGTCGCGGAGGCGACCGTGGAAACCCTCGCCCCGATTCAGGCGCGTTTTGCGCAGTATATGAACGATAAGGCGTATCTGGAGAGCGTCTATCGCCGCGGCGCGGAGCAAGCCGGCCGCCTGGCCGAACGCACGCTGCAAAAGTGCATGAAGAAGATCGGCTTCGTTGCCAGGTAATGCCGCCCGCGGAAAAGCCCGTTTCGCCGCGACCGACGCATCATCTACAGAGGAGGGTTGCTCATGTGTAAAGTCCATCTGATCGGCGGTACCTGCCCGCAGCAGGAGATTGACGCCTACATCGCCCGGGGCGTACAGCTCTATGGCCGCGAGCCCGACGCCATCGATATCCGGCTCGACGGAGAATACGTGGAGCTGGCCTATCGATACCAGAATCAGCCGTTCCACCGCATCCGCCGCATCACAGGCTATCTGGTCGGCACAATGGATCGCTGGGGCAACGCCAAGCGCGCCGAGGAGCGCGACCGCGTCAAGCACGGCATCGGCATGTAAATATCAACGGGATTGCCGGGCTGGGGTTTTGAATCGCTCCCTGTCAAGTAGACAAAAACAAAATACTTTTTCCGGGATCTCAGAGATGGGATTCCGGATTTCTATTATGCAGCTTCCAGCAAACTGCGATATGAAGCCGGCGGAAAGCAATTCGGCCTGTGCTGGCGCCGCCTGTAGCTGCAGTAATGAATGAACGCTTCAAATGCCTTCTTTTGCAACTTTGGTTTTCAACATGATGCTTCCTCCAAGGAAGTGCTGACCGGCGACCAGCTGGAGGAAGCCATGCAGTTCCTGGTTGATTCCTCTCACTACTGGTACATCAACCGCGGTACGCCGTACTACGGCAACTACACCCAGTTCCCTGAGACGGGCTTCGATACGGAGTGGCGTTCCCCGGTCAATGGTCGTGTTTACCGCGGACCGTACTATGATCCGCTGACCCGCTCTGTCAACTGGCTGACTGTGAACCCGAACGGTTCGGTCAACTCTTCCGTCGGCTCCTACTGGGCTTGCATCGCTCCGAACACCGATCTGGTGATTGAGCACAACGAGTGCCAGGGCTACGAGATGAAGGACAACTATCAGATGATTTGCGTCATGTCCCCGGGGCAGACCGTTGACAACTTCATCCGCAACGGCCGCGGTTCTATGTACATCGACGCTTCCGCCATCAACAACTATGATGTTGAGGCGGGCTGGGAATACCGCAACATTCTGATGGTTGAGGTTGAACTGGACCACTACGTTCCGCGCTATTGCTCCCCGGCCGAGTACTACAACGGCGAGCTTCCGACCACTTCTACCTGGCTGCTGGCTGGCCGCTGGGCCGCTCTTGAGAACTGGGACGGCGCTGAGGGCCACAACACCTTCCTGTCCATCCCGCAGTTCTGGGGCTGCGCCACCGGCGATGCTGCCGCCAAGAACCTGACGACCGATGAAGAGCGCGCCGCTTATCTCGAGCTGTGCGAGTCCGATCCGGACGTCGTGGAAGCCTGCACCGGCGTTTGCTACTACATGCATTTCAACATTCTCCAGGTCATCAACAACAAGCAGGAGCTGGGCTTTGACTTTGAACAGGCTTCCGGTAAGGTCAACGCTATCGACATGGATCACGACGGCATGCTCGACGCTGATGACAACGGCGATATGATTGCCCTGAACATGAAAAACTCTCTGCTTCCGAGCTGGGCTTACCACCTCAACCAGAATCTGGATTGGTGGATCGCTGGCGATGGCAGCCTCATCAACAGCCAGGGCAAGACGCTCATCGGCGCCAAGGCTGACGGCACTTACATCCTCGAGGGAGAAGAAATTCCCGAGGGCGCTTATGCCGAGGACGTCAACGCTGAGAAGCTGTCCGCCATCGAGCTGGGTGAGAATCAAACTGCCGCTTACGCAAAGGGCAACAACGGCATGATTTTCGTCCGCGTGACCAAAGAAGGCGATGACATCACCAACGTCGAGATTATTGAGCACAAGGAGACCGCCGGTCTCGCTGAGCCGGCTCTCGAAGGTGTGCCCGCCGCAATCGTGGCTGCTGACTCCACTGCTGTTGACACCGTCTCTGGTGCCACAAATACCAGCAATGCGATTATCGAGGCTGTCAACAAGGCTATCGCCGAGTAATCACCGTTTTCCTTTATCCTTTGTCTGCAGGGCTTCGGTCCTGCAGACTTTTATATGCTATCAAAACATGATGATGCGCATTTGTCTTCAAGCACACTTGGGTGATGGCCTTGACAAACCATGCACGGTACGGCATAATCAACATGAAATAATTCTTCAATGATTATAGGAGACCAGCATTATGCGTAGAAGTCAACAGACAGAACAGACAAGGCAGAAGATCATCGCCACGGTGTTTCGTCTCTTTGAGACGGATGATTACTCAAAGATCACGATCCGCCGCATTGCACAGGAGTGCGAAATGGGGCTGGGTACCTTCTATAAATACTTTTCCAGCAAGGATGAAATCCTGCTTGAACTGACAAAGCGCATCAACGAGGAGTTAAAGGAGCGCTTCAATGAAGAAATGCCGCAGGATATGACGGCATCGGAGCGGTATGCGCACTTTGTCAAGATCCACATAGCTGTGCAACGCCGGTTCAGTCCCATCGAATCTGCCTATCTCATCGCTATGCTCTCCGAGCACATGAGCCCTGTGCCAGAGTTATATACCTTTGATGTGACACAAATCCTATGTAGCATTATCGGAGACGGTATACGCAGTGGCGAATTCCGATCGGATACCTCCTTGGAAATGTTCCTGCAGCAGTATTTCATCATCTTCTTCGGCGCGGGCTTCATGCGCAGAACAGTCGGAAAAGACAATATTGAGCAGCTTTATGCAAGCGGTGAGCAGGCCCTGCTGTTGCTCATTCGTACCATTGAAAACAAATGAAAGGGCTGACCACAGCTTAGTGGAAAAACAGATTTACACTCTATAAAACGGGATTGCCGGGCTGGAGAATCCAACCCGGCAATCCCATCTTTCATTTCAAGGTTTATTCCGGCAGCCATTGCTCCCAAATACTTGGAGTCACCATACCGCCCGTTGCTTTAGATAAAGCGGATGCAGAGCCCGCACGGAAAAGGATTCGGTTTTCGTGCCGCCAGGAAGCCTTGAGCCGGTGAAGAATTATGCCGCATTTTTGAATGAGTTTAGCAGCCTGCGGTTTCCGCCCTACTCCGCAATCACCCGCACGCTGCTCCCGCCGGCGCGGTCCTTCGTGACGACGATCTTCTTGTCGATGCGCCGTCCGAGCTCCTCCACATGGGAGATGATGCCCACCAGGCGATTGCCCTGCGTGAGCCCCGTC
Source organism: Clostridia bacterium (assembly GCA_030535375.1). Lineage (GTDB taxonomy): Bacteria > Bacillota > Clostridia > Christensenellales > Aristaeellaceae > Ventricola. Next base: position 21,772 of record JAUNJB010000015.1, read on the forward strand.
AGCACGCCGATGGCCTGCTCAAGCGAACGCGCGTCGAGCGAGCCGAAGCCCTCATCGACAAACAGCGTGTCAAGCCGCACCCCTCCCGCGCCCGATTGAATCTCGTCGCTCAGTCCGAGCGCCAGCGCCAGCGATGCCTTAAAGGACTCTCCGCCCGACAGCGTGCGCACATCGCGTGCGCTGCCGTTGGCGTGGTCGATCACCTCCATGTCAAGGCCGCTCTGGCTGCGCAGATTGTCCGCCGCGGCGCGGCGGCGCAGCTCATATTGTCCGCCGGTCATCTCGCGCAGGCGCACGTTCGCGCGCTCGATCACCCGGTCAAAGTACGTCATCTGCACGTAGGTTTCCAGCGTCACCCTGTCCCTGCCGCTCACCTGGCCGTTGGCCGTCCTCGCCAGCGCGGATATCATGCGGCTCTCCGCCTGCCTGCGCTCCGCCTCCTCGAGACCCTGCGCAAGCCTCTCAAGCGTCTGCCCGTTCTGCGTGATGCGCACGTGCAGCGTCTGCATCCGCTGCCGGAGCGCCGCGCTCTGCGCATCGAGCCGCTCGCTTCTCTCCCGCAGCGCGGCCAGCGGTTCATTCTGCGGCGCACGGCTCACCTGCTCCTCAAGCGTCCCGCGCCGTGCCGTCAATTGGGCAAGCTCCTCACGCGCACTTTGATCGGCCTGCTGGGCCTCCTTGATCCGCGCCCGCAGCGCATTCACCTCGTCCCGCCGGCGGGAGAGGTCCGCCCGCGCCTCGCGCTCACCGGCGAAGGGCAACGCCGCGCGCAGCTGCTCCGCCTGACGCCTCTTCTCCTGCGCCTCGCTCCGCAGGGCGGCGCTTCGCCTGCTTTTCTCCGCGACGGCGTCCGTCAGCGCCGCTTCCTCCTGTTCCTTCTGCGGTATCAGGCGCTGCATCCTTTCCAACCCGGCGATGCGCTTGTCCAGGCGCTCGGCCAGCTCCTTCTGCTTCCCGGCCCGCTTGGCCTCCTCCTGCTGCTCCCTCTGCACGTGCTGCGCGCACGCGTCCGGCTGATAGACGCCCAGCAGCTCCACGGCCTGCTCGGATGCGCGTCGCTCCTCCGCCTCCAGCGCGCTCTGCGCGCGCTCGGCCTCGCCGTGCAGCGCCGCCGCCCTTTCCTCCGTCTTTACCCGCGCGTCGCGCAGTCTGTTCAGCCCGGCCTCCGTCGGCGCGTCGCCGCGCATCTGCGCGGGCGCGGGATGATGCGGCGCACCGCACACGGGACAGGGCACGCCGTCCTCAAGCCGCCGCGCGAGCAGCCCCGCCTGCGCGCCGAAGAACGCCGCCTCGCTCTGGGCATACGTCCGCTGCACCCGCGTCTTTTCCTCGATGGCCTCCCGTTCGCGCTCGCGGGCCTGACGCGCCGCCTCTCTCTGCATGCCCAGGCTACAAAGCGTATCGGAAAGCTGTTTCAGCCGCTCCACGCGCTCCCGTGCGCGCCTGGCGGCCTCCTCCGCCTGCACGCACTGGGCGCGCAGCTCTCCGAGCTGTGCCACCAGCTCACGCGCCTGAGCGATTTTCCCGCGCAAGTCCTCCTGATTCTGCGTGTCGCGCTTGGCCTGTTCATCCAGCGCCCGAACGTCTTCCAGGGCACGTGCGGCCTCCCGCTCGAGCGTCTCTACGCGCCCGTAATCCGGCAGTCTCGCCTCCAGCCGGGCGATTTGGCCCGCCAGCTCGTCCGCCTTTGGCTGCTGTGCCGCGGCATCCTCCGCCTCCCTGCGCAGCCGCTGTGCCCGCGGGGCGGCCTCCTGCACAGCGCGCGACACGCGCGCAAGCTCCTCCCGCGCCGCCTCCAGCGCCTGGGCCTGTCCGATCCGCTCGCTGAGCGACGCGCTCTCCTTGCTCAGCCGCTCAAGCTCTTTTTCGCTTTGCGCCTGACAGGCGCGGTCAAGCTCAAGTCCGCGTCCCGCCAATTCCGCCATCGGCGCCATGTCCGCCCAGGCCGCCCGCTCCGCCATCGGCGCGAACTCCCCGGCCAGCTCCTCCGGAACGCTCAGCCGCTTCGCGTCCTGCATCACCGCGCGCTCCGCCTCCTCCGCCGCGCGGCTCAGGCTGTTCGCGCGCAGCCCCAGCCGCGTTTGCAGCTCCTCGTAACGCTCCGTGTGAAAGATGCGCCGCAGAATCGCACGCCGCTCCTCCGTGCCGGCAAGCAGCAGCCGCTTGAAATCGCCCTGCGCGATCATGCCGATCTGCGCGAACTGATCCCGAGTCAGGCCGATCAGCCCTTCCACCTCCCTCGTCACGTCGCGGTAGCTCGCCACGACGCGCCCATCCGGAAATGTCAATTCGGCCTCGGGCTTGCTCTTCACCATGCCCTCGCCGCGGCGCTTCGGGCGTTCGTATTCCGGCTGGCGGCGCACGCCGTAGCGCTGGCCGTGCAGCTCAAACGTCAGCTCCACAAATGTCTCCGTCGTCGGATCGGCGTACTTGCTGCGCAGCATCGCCGTGCGCCTGTCCTGTCCGCTGGCCTCCCCGTAGAGCGCGAAGGTGATCGCGTCAAACAGCGTCGTCTTACCCGCGCCGGTATCGCCCGTGATCAGGTAAAGGCCCCGGCTGCCCAGCCGGTCAAAGCCGATGCGCGTCTCCCCCGCATAGGGACCGAACGCGGACAGCGTGAGCGCAATCGGTCTCATGCCTCTTCCTCCCAAATCTTCTCCATCATCCCTGCGGCCAGACGGCGCTGCTCATCGCTCATCGGCGCGCCGTTTTGCAGCAGGTACAGCTCCTCAAACATCTCCAGCGGCGCGCGCTTTGCAACCGCCATGCGCGAAAAATCAGCGGCGGCGGCGCGGGTGCGTGCGTTGTCGTAGCGCAGCTCAAGCAGATTGGGATACACCGCGCGCAGCTTGCCTACGGCATCCGGCACATCGTCCTCGTCCGTCAGCGTGATCTGCAGATAATCCTGCGTTCCCGCCTCCGGCGCAAGCAGCTGCGCAAAGCTGCCGCGCACGCGGCGCATCGGATGCAGGGGGACGAACGGCAGCCCGGTCACATCAAGCGCTCCCTTGGGCCCCAGCTCCACCAGCAGGGCCGTCTTGCGCTCCCCGCACTCGGAAAAGGCATAGCACAGCGGCGCGCCGCTGTAACGCACGCGTCCGCCGCAAAGGCTCTGCGCCGCGTGCAGGTGTCCCAGCGCCACGTAGTCAAAGCCGTCAAACACTTCGGCATCCACATTGTCAAGCCCGCCCACGCTGATCTCCTCCGATTCGCTGCGCGCAGCGCCGGTCACAAACTGGTGCGCCACCAGCACGTTGCGCGCCGAGAGATCGATATCCATCGCCGCGACGGCGGCGCGCAGAGCGGGCGTGTAGCCCTCGATCTCCTCATTGCCGAGGGCCGCGCGCACGTGCGCAGGCTTGATGAACGGCAGCAGATAGATGTGCACCGGCCCGCAGGCATCGGCAAGCTCGACGCGGCGCACGCTTCCGTCGTACACGCCCGACACATATACTCCGCTTTGATCCATCAGCCGGGCGCCGAACGCGATGCGCTCCGCGCTGTCGTGATTCCCGGAGATCAGCGCCACGGGGCTGCCCTGCGCGCTCATTCGGCTCAAAAAATCGTCAAACAGCGCTACGGCCTCGGCGGAGGGCACCTGCCGGTCATAGATATCCCCGGCGATGACGGTCACATCCGCCCCGCGCGCCATCTCAAGCGCCTGATCGAGCATGGCGCGCTGCTCATCGAGCATGGACATCTCATAGATCCGCTTGCCCAGATGCAGATCGGACAGATGCAGCAGCCTCATGTTGTTCCTCCTCGCATGCTTTATATGGGATCAGTCGATGCCCTTCCATGGCATGACGGGCAGCTTCACGCTGCGCTCCAGGGACAGGCGGATATTCCCGTCAAAGAGCTGGCCGATGCGCAGAATCAGCGTCTTCGCGTCATCCTTCATCCCCTGGCCGACCCATGTCATCACCATCTGTGTGAGCGCACTCTGATAAAACTGCGCGATGATCCGCTTGTCGCCGGCGCTGGCGTGAATCCCCTCGCTCTCGCGCTCGACGTAGCGCGTCATCACATCGCCCGCGGCGGCGTAAAGATAGCGCTCCAGCTCCTCGCGGCGCATGGAATGATAGACGTGATAGATCGCCCGCTTGTGCCCCGCGGCGAAGGACACCGCCTCGATGAAGCCCTGCTCCCAAGAGTTGGCATCCACCGAGCGCGCCAGCACCCGATCCAGTTCGGCCTGAAAGATTTCCGAGAGCACGGCGTACAGATCCTGATAGTAGTAATAAAACGTCTTGCGGTTGATCTCGCAGCGGCCCACCAGGTCGGTCACCGTGATCTCGTCAAGCGGACGCTCGTCGAGCATCTCGATGAACACGCTGCGGATCATGTTGCGCGTGTATTGCTGCGCCATATCTGCCTCGCTTTCCTTCCCTCAATCAGAAAAGCATCCGCACACCAGCGGATACAGCGCGTTTGCCAGCGCGGCATGCCCCTCGGGCTCCATGTGCAGCTGATCCGCGGCGCTGGGGCCGGCGACCTTTGCCGCGTCCAGGAAGAGGCATCCGTGCGCTCCGGCGACCTGCTCAAACAGCGGCGCAAGCTGCCGCGTCTTCTGCGCCGAGCTATGATCGTAGGAGACGTGCAGCCGCTCCACATGTCCGTCCCCGATGAAAATGGGCGACACAATCAGCACCTCCGGCGCGCTCCCGATATCGTAGGGATAGCGCTTGATGCACTCGACGATGCGCGTGAGCCCCAGCGCGATCACGCCGGCCGGCGCGTTCAAATGCACCTTGCAGTCGTTGGTACCGAGCGAAACGATCACCATATCCAGCGGCTGATGGCTCTGCAGCGCCACCGGCAAAAAGCGCAGGCCGTTCCTCATCGGCTCGATGGCGTCGTCCCAGACGGTGTTGCGCCCGCACATTCCCTCCTCGATGATGTGATACTCCGGCCCGAGCATGGCCGCGAGCCGTCCCGTCCAGCGCGCAGCGAGGTCATAGCGTCCGCCCGCCGGGGTATAGCCAAACGTGTTGGAATCGCCGTAGCAAAGGATGTTCTTCATGCGCATATCCCCATTTCCCGGCCCGGGCACTCCCCGTCCACGGGCCGTTTTGCCTTATTCTAACAAAAATCCGCCGGAGAATCAACGCATATGCCCCGACTCCCCGGCGGTTTTATTCATTTGCCCAGATCAAACGGGATCTCCGGCGTCACATTCGCGCAGAGTACAAAGCCCGTCTTGCCGTCCTGCGTGCGCACGTGCAGATAGTCGGTGGACACGCCAAGCACCGTCAGCGCCTCGCCCTTGGACAGCGTCGCCAGGCGGTCGCTGTTTCGGTTCATCTTCTCATACAGACGTGTGCCCGCCGCCTTCACGGTCACCGCCGGCGTCGCGCAGACGGCCGCCGTAATGTCCGCACCGCCGCCCACGTCAAGGAAGCTGGCCTTCATGTAGCCGTCCAGGCTGCCCACGCGCACCTTGTACCATCCGTTCTCCTCATCGGAGAGCAGCGTCACCGTCACGCCGCTGTAATACTTGCAGAGCGTCGTCGCGTTTCCGCTGGCCGCCGTGCGCAGATTCAGGCGGTCCTGCGGATCAGGATTGACGACGACCGCCGTCTTCGCGCCGCCCGCATTCCCCGTGTCATCCTTGGCGAACGTGAGCCGCGGCGTCGCCAAGTCGGAACGTATAAATCCCTCCCCGCCGTCCGCGGTGATGACATGCAGCCAGTTTTCCGCCACGCCCAGCACGGTCACCTGCGTGCCGTTGGCATACAGGCCGAGCGATTTGCTCTTTTCGCTCTGTCCCGCGCGCAGGTTCGCGCCGGAGCCGCCGGAATTGCTGATGGTCACCGTGGGCATCGCAGACGCCACGGCGCCCGGCATCACGCCCACCTCAAGATAGCTCGCATCCATATATCCCTCAAGCGGGCCGATGGACACCCGATACCATCCGATTTCTCCGTTCCCGGAGAGCAGGGTCACCGTCACGCCATTGTAATACTTGCCCAGCGATGTGGCACTGCTGCTCGGCTCGGTGCGCAGGTTGAGCCTGTCCGCCGGATTCGGATTGCTGACAACCGCCCAGCTGCCGCCTCCGTCCGCCCGCACAAGGGCGGCGGTGCCCAACAGCATGCATACCATCATCGTCAGCGCTATGATCTTTTTCATACTCTTCCCTCCGTGGTTTCCTCTTTTTTTGTTTCTACTCATATGACGACGGAAACCGGGGAAAAATTGCATGAAAAGGAACTTTTTTTCTCCCAGAAAAAAAATCGTCCTTTGTCACACGCATGCGCTCACATCGGCGGCTCGCCCCTTCGCCGTCACAAAAGCGGAACATCTCCGCCCGCATCCCCGGCTTGCGCGCATTCCTCATGCGTGCTATAATTCTACAATAAATCTCCCGCGCGGTTTGCTATCGTCCTCCGCGCGGACATGGAAGGTGATTCGATGCTTTCATCGCTCACAGCGCAGGCCCGTCAGGCCGCCGGGGAGCTCTGCGACCTGTCCCACATCCGTCCCGGCGAGTTTCTTGTCGTCGGCTGCTCGACAAGCGAGGCGGCGGGCAGCCTCATCGGCACCAATTCCAGCCTGGAGATCGCGCAGGCCATCCTGGACGGCATCCTTCCCGTGCTCACCGCGCGCGGCGTCCTTCTGGCCGCGCAGTGCTGCGAGCATCTGGGGCGCGCGCTCGTGGTCGAAGCGGAGGCGGCACAGCGGCACAATCTGGAGATCGTCAATGTGATTCCGCAGCCCAAGGCGGGCGGCTCTTTCGCCACAGCCGCCTATCACGCCTTTGAATGCCCCGCCGTCGTCGACACGCTGGCATGCCGCGCCGCGGCCGGTATGGACATTGGCGGCACGCTCATCGGCATGCATCTGCGCCGGGTTGCCGTGCCCGTGCGCCTGTCCATCCGGCGCATCGGCGAAGCGCCCCTGATCTGCGCCCGCACCCGCCCGCGCTTTGTCGGCGGCAGCCGCGCAGTGTACGACGAGACGCTGATGTAAAAGCGCGTCCATCCATCTCGCATCCGTGCGCGATGGGACGCGTCCGGTTTCTGGCCGTGCACATTGCCGCGGGCCAGGCCCGCACCTTATCCATCCGCCGGGAAGCGGCCCCGCTTTTCCCCCCCCCACAGAATGCATCAGGGAGGAGCACATCGCCCCTCCCTTCGGCTCGTTGACGCATGTCTCCATGGCCGGGCATTCTCTTCCACTTTCGGGAAAAAGCTTTTATAGACAGCATGAAAGGGAGAAGCGCATTGCTTCTCCCTCTTCTTTATCCCGTTATCTTCGCCACGGCGCGCACCAGCGCCTGCACATCGGAGACGCTGTTCATGATGCCGGGGCTCACGCGCACGGCTCCGCTCCCCAGCGTGCCCAGAAAGCGGTGCACGCCCGGCGCACAGTGCAATCCGCCGCGCACGGCGATATCCGAGCTGTCGAGTGCCGCCGCAACCTCCTGCGAGGCAATGCCCTCCACATTGAAGCTGACCAGCGAAGCCCCCTGCGGTGTATAGACGCGGATGGCCGGCAGATTCAGCAGCTCACCGCGCAGCCTGTCGCACAGGGCAACGATCATGTCATGCGCCTCGCCGCGATGCGCAAGCGCAAAGCGCATCCCCGCGTGCAGCCCCGCAATGCCCGGCAGATTCTGCGTGCCGCTCTCCAGGCTGTCGGGCATCATCCTCGGCTGGAACATGCTTTCGGACATGGAGCCCGTGCCGCCCTGCCTGAGCGGCGCCACGCTGACCCCGGGCGCAATCCACAGCGCTCCCGTGCCGTGCGGGCCGAGAAGCCCCTTGTGCCCCGGCATCGCCAGCAATGAACAGCCCCACGCATAGGGCGTCATCGGCAGATGTCCGGCCGTCTGCGCGCAGTCCACGAGCAGCAGCACGCCACGCCGCCTGCACACCCTGCCCACCGCCGCCACATCCTGCTCGACGCCCAGGACGTTTGACATATGCGTCATGGCAACCAGCCGCGTCCTCGGGGTGAGCGCCCGCTCCACATCCGAGGCCAGGATACGCCCCCGCTCATCCGGCGGCACGAGCGTCAGCGTGATCACGCCGCTGCGCGAGAGCTCCGAAAGCGGCCGCAGCACGGAGTTGTGCTCGATCAGCGAGGAGACCACGTGGTCGCCGCTGCGCACCACGCCGTGGATGGCCGTGTTGAGCGCATCGGTCGTGTTGCCCGCAAAGACCACCCGCGTGGCGTCCCGCTCGCCGAGCATCTGCGCGATCTCCTCCCGGCAGTTCTCCATGATCCGCCCCGCTTCTATCGCCAGGCGATGCCCGGCGCGGCCGGGATTCGCGCCGCATTCGCTCAGCGCGCGTGCCATCGCCTCCACCGTGCACCGCGGCTTGGGGAAGCTGGTCGCGGCGTTGTCCAGATAGATCATTCTTCGTCCCTCACTTCGCCTGCACGGCGTCTTTTTTTAGACATACGCTAGAGTATATGAGGTCCGCCACAAGGTAGACCCAGGGAGGGAACGAACATGAATTCTTCGTTTGGCATTGCCTCTTTCCGCTCGCGCACGCAGGTGCTGCGCATGGAGGACGCCCTGCGCCGCGCGGGGCTTTCCGCCAGCGTCATCTCCACACCGCGCGAGGTCGCCATCGGCTGCGGGCTGTCCGTGCGCTTTGAGCTGGCGGAGACGCCGCAGGTCATGAGCGTCTACCGCCGCGTCAACCCCAGCGCGCTGATCGGCTTCTACCGCGTGGACAATTACGGTACGCGGCAGATTCAGCTCTCGCCGCTGCGCATGCAGTAGCCCCTGCGCTTGCCTTTTTTCCCGCTTGCGGCTATAATGAAGGAATCAGATTCGCAAATGAAGAAGGTGCTGTCCATGACCCCCAGCGAAGCCCATGCTCAAATCCTCGAGGAGCTTGCCCGTCTGTACCCCGACGCGCGCCCCGCGCTGCACTACCAGAACCCCTACCAGCTGCTGGTGGCCGTGATTCTCTCCGCCCAATGCACGGACGTGAAGGTCAACATGGTCACCCCCGCGCTCTTTGCCGCCTATCCCGAGCCGGCCGCGCTCGCCGCCGCCGCGCCGGAGGCCGTCGAGCCCTATATCAAAACCTGCGGCCTCTACCACAACAAGGCCAAGAACCTGGTGCTCACCGCCAGGGCGCTTTGCGAGCGCTTCGGCGGCGAGGTGCCCGCGGATCACGACGCGCTTGAGAGCCTGCCCGGCGTGGGCCGCAAGACAGCCAACGTCGTCATGAGCTGTGCGTTCGGCGCGGATGCCATCGCCGTGGATACGCACGTCTTCCGCGTCACCAACCGTCTGGGGCTGGCCGATGCCTCCGACGTCGTAAAAACCGAGGAACAGCTCATGCAGAACATTCCAAAGGATCAGTGGAGCCGCGCGCATCACTGGCTGATTTTCCACGGCCGCCAGGTCTGCGCCGCGCGTAAGCCCGCCTGCGAGCGCTGCACGCTCTGCAGCTGGTGCGAATACGCCAACGGGAATCCGAAAAACAAGAAATAATGAAAAAAGGGACTGTCCGGGCCATTCTGAAAGCTACGGCGCGTACATCTTCGGGTATCGGAACGCGCTGCCAAGAGATTTTGCAGCTTACAGAATTGACGGTGATTTTGCGTGCAATGAGCTTTCCCGTTTCCAGTTATCTCGCGTCCCTTTTATCCGAATGATATGATGCAGTTCGTTTTGCATGATCTTCTTGGTGAGCAATCGCCCGGTTGCGCTATTTCTGGCTTCGCGAAAGAGCATCATCCTTTCGATATACGGCCGAGATTCGTTATGCGCCATCTACGGATGATCGCGCTTATGTGATCGAATACGGCAATCACCTTGGTGATATCTTCCATTCGGAACGATACGGTCAAAGGCGAATGGCGGACGCGCTCTTATCAGAACGCATCGTCAATTCCCGCCCTTTATTGCCGGACACCGGAATAGATACTCTGCGCTCGGCGTCCCAACAACAACCGATGTACGCACATGAATGATTCAACGCATATCCGGCTGCATCGTCGGGATTGTATCGGGCAAAAATGCCCGGGGAATTTAACCACAACAAAAAGTGCGAGTTGGCCAGTACCTTCCCGCACTTTTTTCTTTGGGCTTATCTTGACAGTCCCGGTTTTTCATCCTTTTATATCCATGAG
>JAUNJB010000157.1 GCA_030535375.1 Clostridia bacterium
ACCGGGCAGATGAGCGAGGAGGAGCTTGAGGCATACGCCCAAAACCTGCTGGAACCTGTGGTGAATGCTGAAAAGGAGGCCAGCCAGCAGCAGTATGAGACGGCAAAGCTCAGCCGGGAGCAGGAGATTGAAGATCTGGTGCGCGCACTTGACAGGAGTATCCAGGAGCAAAACGATGCCTACGGCAGGAGCACGGCGGATATCGAGACGCGCGCGCTGGCCCGGGGCATGGGACGCAGCAGCTACACGCTGCAGACGCTGGCCAACCAGGGCGACGCGCTTGCCCGGGCGATCAGCGAGCTGACGGAAGAAAGCGCGCGCAAGCAGGGGCAGATTCAGCGGCAGATCACACAGAGCGCTGAACAGAATGCGCAGACGCAGGGCCGCATTGAGACGGACTATGCGCGCAATCTGGCGGCCAAGATGCAGGAGCTTCGCGAGAAGCAGAGGGACGCGAATAACAGCAACTACCTGACGGCGGTTTCCGCCGCGCTGGGGCAGAAGACGACGGGCACGAGCACGCAAACGGGCGTGCAGACGGGCTCGCAGGACACCGTGAGCGCGGGGACGCAGACCGGCACACAGACAAGCGCGCAGCAGACGGACAGTGTGACGCATGGCACGACGAGCGGCACGCAGAGCGGAACACAGGAGACGGTATCGACCGGCACGACGAGCGGCATGCAGCAGACAACGGGCAGCGAAACGACGGATACGCATGGCAGCTCAAGCTCGGAGAGCAGCTCATCGAGCGTGACCACAAGCTCCGGCGGAGGCGGCGGGAAAAGCTCCTCAGCGGGCGGCACAATCGTATCGGCTGTGAGCAAGGCGGCCAGCGCGGTGAAGGACGCGGTCAGCAATCTGAAAAAATGAGCCAGAGGCCGTCGGGCCGATTCCGAATGTTTTCAAAAAATCTTACGGCCTTGGGGCCTTGCCTCGGCGCACGGCCAAGGAGCTTTGCAGATTTTTTAAAACATCCGGATATTCGGCCTGGCAGCCCCGCCTTGCAGGCGGAGAGAGAGGGGGAATGACGATTTGATCGAGGCGAGTTTTGAGCCGCGGCGGGGACGCGAAACGGCCATCAGCGGGGTGTATCAGTACGACACGGGGCAGCGGCTGCGCATGCATGGATTGCCCACGCCCGAGGAGCTGGCACAGCGTGACGACTTCCTCGCGGGAGACAGCATCGTTGTGCAGACACAGTACAGCTTCGCGGGCGACGAGCAGGCGGAGATGCGCCTGGCAGTGTATGACGAGGACAGCGACGCGTGGCTGGCCGACATACCGGACATTTACATGGCGCGAAGCGCGCCGGTGTGCGTGTACATTTACGTGATGTATGGCTCCACGGAGACGGCGCTGCGGGCAAAAACATGCTACGAGGCGACGTTTACGCCCATTGGAAGGCCCGCGCCGAGCACCATTGTGACGCCGAATCAGACGAACACATGGGATATCCTCGTAGAAGAAATCAACCTGACTTTGGCCGCGATGAACGCGGCGACCTCCGCGACCAATGCGGCGACGGAGACCGCGGCGACAACCACGAAGGAAGCAAATGCGGCGACGCTGCGCGCGAACGCTGCTGCGGCAGGCGCTGATGCGGCGAGGGACGGGGCGAATGCCGCGGCGGCGAGGGCCGACACGGCGCGGGATGAGGCGAATGTCGCGGCGGCAGGAGCCGATGCGGCGAGGGACGGTGCAAACGCCGCTGCGGCAAGGGCCGACAGCGCGGCGTCCGGCGCAAATGACGCGGCGGATGCTGCAAATGCCGCAGCACAGGCGGCCGGCAATGCGGCGGCAGCGGCGAACGATGCGGCGACAAGCGCAGGCAACGCGGCCGACACGGCCAATGCTGTCGCGAACAAATGGAACAATGCGAGCGTTTCGGCAAAGACATTGAGCGAGGGGAGCGCGGCGACGGTGACCCTTGCGGACGACGGGACAAAGAAGGTGATGACCTTCGGCATCCCGCGGGGCGCCACGGGCGCGCAGGGACCGCAGGGCATACAGGGACCGAAGGGGGATAAGGGCGACACGGGGGCGACGGGTCCGCAGGGACCGGTAGGACCGGCCGGTGTGACGTTTACGCTGAGCGGGACGACGCTCTATATCAATCTGGGATGAGCGCCATCCGGCGAAAGGAGAAGGACGAAAGGGGGAAAAGCGCGTGGCGATCAGCAATGCGGGCGATTATCAGGACTTTGCATACACGGGCGGTGTGCAGGCGTTTACCGCGCCGTTCAAGGCGGTATACAAGCTGGAAGCCTGGGGCGCGGGCGGATGCAGCCTGCCGGGCGGAGGTATCGGAGGATACAGCGCGGGCTATGTGCAGCTTGCGCAGGGGGAGACGATCTACATATGCGTCGGCGGTGCGGGCAGCAACGGAGCGGGCGGCTATAACGGCGGCGGGTATGGCACGGCGCAAAACGGAAACGGAGGCGGCGGAGGAGGAGCGACGCACATGGCGAGAGCCAACGGCGTGCTGTCCGCCGTGGCCGTGGGGCACGTATTCTTGATTGCGGGCGGCGGGGGCGGCGGCTCGTCAAAGGCGCTGAACGCCAGCTATTCCGTCGTCAGATACGGAGGAAACGGCGGCGGACTGGAAGGCGGAAACGGAGAAGAAGGCAGGGACAACGACTCCGGCGGAGGAGGAACCCAGACAAGCGGCTATGCGTACGGCCGGGGACAGGACGGCGGCGCGGGCAACGGTGACGGCGGCGGAGGCGGCAGCGGTTACTACGGCGGCTGGCACGGCCTGTGCACGACCAACGACGGCCAATACCGCGGCGCGGGCGGAGGAAGCGGCTACATTGGCGGCGTGCCCTCCTTTGTGTACAAAAGCGTGACATACGCACCGTCGACCACGACGGGCGGCGGCGCGGCGGCCGGGGCAAATGGCAGCGCGCGGATTACGGCGGTGAAGCGCATGGAGCTGCCGGTGATTTTCAATGGTACGGCGATTGAAAGGCTGTTTTTTAACGGCACAGAGGTCATGAGTCTGGTTTTCAACGGAACAAAGCTTTTCATGCGGAAGCTTTTTCTGAGGGTGCACAGGGGAGGCGCGTATGTTTGAAATAAGCGGTACGAGAATCACCATCACGCGGGGAGATACGGCGCTGCTGTCGATCACGGCCGAGGGCGTGGAGCTGACGAAAAACGACCGGGCCGTCTTCACCGTGAGCAAGGGAAACGGCGGCATTATGATGGAAAAGGTGGCTGTGCCGGATGGGGAAAACCGCGTGCTGATCCCCTTCCTCAACAGCGAAACGCAGAGATGGAAGGAAGGCAGCTACAGCTGGGATGTGCGCTACATACTGGGCGCATTGACCGACGAGCGGGGACGGGTATATGACGGTGATGAGGTTCTTACGCCGATCCGGCCCGGAGAACTGACGGTGATAAAGGCGGTGGGAAGCATATGATCAACGAGGGTGAACTGCGCGTTCAGCTGGAACGCTTTCGCGGCCCGAAGGGGGAGCGCGGGGACGGTGTGATTCCGGTCGACGCGACGCTCACACAGGCGGGCGAGGCGGCAGATGCCCGGGTGACGGGCGAGGAGATCGCCTGGCTGCGGGAGGCGCTTGAGCAGAGGATGGGCCGGCAGATGGCATTTTCTGCGGCGGAGCGGCTTGACGGGTGGCTTTTTTCCAAGGACGGCGTGCATGAGGAGCCGGTGCGTCTGCCGCATACCTGCAATGCGCAGGACTGCACGACGGCCGCGATGTACCGCGGCAAGACGATGTACAGATGCACGCAGAGGATCGACGTCGTCGAGGGACGCAAATACTATCTGCTGTTTCAGGCCGTGGGCCAGATGTGCACGCTTTACGTCAACAACGCGCGCGTGACGGCGCATTATGGCGGGTATACGCCATTCATCGCCGATATCAGCGGATTTGTGACGGCGGGCGACAACGAAATCCGTGTGACCGCCGACAATGCGAAGAATCTGGAGAGCATCCCGGTGGCCGGCGATTTTGCGCTGGGCAACGGCATTTACCGCGGCGCGTACATGCTCACCTGCGCGGGCGTGGGATACGATCCGGAGGCATACGGGAGCGATAAGATGCATGTGACACAGGCCGATGTGACGAGGGAAAGGGCGCTGTTTCGCGTGCAAAGCCGGGTCATGAATCTTTTCAAGGCCGGCGAGACGGTCACCCTGCGCACCGTGGTGCGCGGCGAGCAGGGCTGCTTGATTGACGAGCGAATGACCGTCGATATTCCGGCTGGGAAGGAATTTGATTTTGACAGGACGTACAGCATCCAAGCGCCGCGGCTCTGGCAGGGGCTGAACGATCCGCACCTGTATGAGATCAGCCAGAGCCTGATCAGGGAGGGGACGGAGCTTGAGCGGCTGTCGGTGGCGCAGGGCCTGCGCGCGCTGGCGGTCGACGCGGATGAGGGATTCATGCTCAATGGAAAACCGTATCCGCTGCGCGGCGTCGCGCTGCACGAGGACGCACCTGACCGCTTTATGGCGCTGACGGATGCGGATGTCGAGCAGCTTGGGCACACGATCGGAGAGCTGGGCGCAACGTTTGTCCGCCTGGCGCATTATCCGCATGACAGGCGCGTCTTCGCCATGCTTGACAGGATGGGCGTGATCGTGCAGACGGAGATTCCCTGGGTGGACGAGTGCGGCGTAAACGCAACGGAAACATACTTTGAGCGGATCAAGAAAAACTGCGGGGAGATGATCAGGGAATACTACAATCACACGTGCATCGCATTCTGGGGACTGAGCAACGAATTGGGCAATACGCACGAGGACAACCCGCAGGGGCGCTTTGACGCGGCGAAAGCCAGGGCCTGGCACAATACACTGTACGCATATGCCAAGGAATGGGATAATTCGCGGCTCATCGGCTATGTGACGGAAAGCACCGGTCAGACCGGATGGGATGCGGACTGGTGCGGCATGAACATCTACAAAGGATGGTACGGCGGGACATTTGACGAGTTCGGCGGGGTGATCGACAGCGTGCGGTCCGCTGGAACGATGGCGCTCAGCGAATACGGCGCGGGCGCAAATCCCGCGCATCACTCCGAAACGCCGCTGACGACCACGGTGACGGGGAACGGTGGCGCGCGCCACGACGAGGAATACCAGTGCCTTCTGCATGAGGCCTATCTCGATCAGATTGCCGCACGGCCCTGGCTGCTGTTTACGGCGGCGTGGACGCTGTATGACTTTGCGTCGCCGGCAAGAATGGAGGGCGGACTAAAGGGCGTCAACGACAAGGGGCTTATTACGCGCGACCGAAAGACGAAGAAGGACGCGTTCTATCTCTATAAGGCGTATTTGGGCGGCGAGACGGTCGTGCACATCTGCGGCAAGCGGTTTGCCAGCCGGGATACGGCCCGGATGACGATCAAAGCATATGCGAACACGGCCAGCCTGCAGCTCTATGTCAACGGAGAATGGGCGCAAACACTGGCGGCTCCGGACGGGGAAAACGAAACGGGCGTCGTGTGGACCTTTGAGCCGCTGACGGACACGGGACGGCTGGAGATCGAGGTTCGAGGCTACGATGCGCAGGGCGCGTTGCTGGGATGCGACACGGCTGCCTTCTACAATGCGTATGTGCCCGTGCCGGAAACGTCCTACAGCTGGGACCTGACGGGCAACGTGGGCTATGTGCCGCTTGAATCCTATGGCAGCGCGTATACGCTGTACGCGGAATTTGAGGACAGCGTCGGAGAGATCGTATGCGGGGACGAAAACCAAAAAGCGCATTTTGTGGTGACGACGAAGTCCGCCGATGACACGACCGGGTATGGCGTGGCGTCGTTTGGCTTCATGAATGACGGCGGAACGAAGAAATTCGTCGGATACAGCCACGCGCTGGGCTCGGCCGCGCTGGCGCGAACCAACGTTGCGCGCACGGCTTTGATGATGCAAAACGAGGTGGGAACCTACTTCAACATCCAGCAGAGCACGCTGGCGGAAAATGTGGGCAAAACAATTCTGATCAACAATCTGGGCCTGTACAAGGCGGAAAGCGGTGCGCAGTACATGCCGCAGGCGAGCTTCACGGGCGTGGTTTGCGCGCACCACGGATATATGTACGTCAACAGCACGACGGATGTATATGCGGGAATCGACGAGCCGCTGGAGAACTTTGCAACGGCGCAAGCGCTGAACGCCGCGCTGGAGGCGGGGACGATTCACGCGGCGACGTCCGGCGCGAGACTCAAAGCGCTGATTTTTTACGCGGACACATGCTACACCAATAAGGCGGATGTGCTGTTTAACCGCCTGAACGCGCAGATTGATATCCGCTTTGATGAGAACGGCAGGCCGTACAATGCGGGCACCAGCGGCGCACTGATCTGCTCGGAGAGAACGGCATGAGCGGGCGGATTGCCGCAGACGCGCTGATCGGCTGCTTTGAAACGATGCTGCGGGAGCGCTGGACATATGCCTATGGCGCGGCGAGAGAGGGATGCGTGGACTGCTCGGGAGCGTTCGTATACGCCTTCAAAAAGCTGGGCGGTTCTGCGATTGAGCATGGGAGCAACGCCATCGCCAGAAAGCGCGTGGGCGCGATGATGCCGGTCGATTGCGCGCGGCCGGGGTGGGCAGCCTTCAAATGGAAAGCGGCCGGTGAGCCGGAAAAGTACACGGACGGAAAGGGAAACTATTTCCATATCGGGCTGGTGGACGGCACAGGACGGTATGTGCTGAA
>JAUNJB010000158.1:0-4243 GCA_030535375.1 Clostridia bacterium
TCATCCGTCAGCGCTTTGAGTTGCTCTCGCGCTGACAGCTTGATTATTATATCCTCCTCTTCCCCTTTTGTCAAGCCCTTTTTCGCAGTTTTTTACACTTTTTTCCATACTCTGCAAGACTGGATGCGGACGTCTCACCCCGTCCGCATCCGGCAAGCGCTTCTCTTACCAGCTCAGCAGCGATTCGCCCGTCCTCGCGTCAATGGCGACATTCTTCTGCCAGGATGCATTTCCCATCGGTTTTTGCTCGCTGTTGTCATAGTATATGCTCATCAGCCAGGCCGGCGTCGCCCGAAACACGTTCGTACTCAGCCTGCTCTTGTCCACATGATCCGGCATCATCACGTAGCCCAGCCACATCCTGCTGATGTGCGGATTCAAAATCTCCGCCCTTTCTCCGATTCCCCAATTCTTTTCCTGCTTCTTCAGTTCACGCTCGCAGGCGTCGAGCGCCTCCTCCGCACTGATCGGCACAAACGCATCTCCGACCGCCTTTTCCTCCCCCGGCACAAAGTCCATGACGAGCTTCTCTACGCCCTGACGCGTGATCCACGCATAAGCATAAGCGTCCGGCGTGTTGTCGAAATCGAGCTTTTTCGTGTTCTCCTGCCAGGGCATGATCCGCAGTCCGTGATAGAGCATCGGCAGGCGCAGGCAGTAATGCTCGTCCTCCGCCGTCCATCCCTCTGTCAGCGTTTGATTCGGGGCCACGCCCTCTTCCAGATGCATCCGTGTCGCTTCGTTCAGCTCATCAAGCCCCAGCCGAATCCCGTCAAACGGTTCGTCCACAAGCGTCACGTCCAGCTGTTCCATGATCGGCGCCAGCTTCTGCACGGCCTCGGACACGCTCATCCCCGACAGCTGCGCAATCTGCGGCGTCTCAGGATAGAGACTCGTGTTGTCCGCCCAGGTGTAGGTCATCATCACGCCAAGCCTTGCGCCATCCAGGCGGTCACAACCAGCCCCGCGAAACGAATGCATATAATCGGCCAGCTGAACCTGTGCGCCGCTCGCGGTTTCAAAGCGAATGTCGTTTTCTTCCGGCTCGGTTCGCCGCACAATCTCCTCGTCCCCAATCCATGCCGACAGATCGACTTTTGCCTCCGGCGTTTTCCCGAGATCCTGCTTTTTTACCTGATACGCCTGCACCTTGTCAACATCCGCCCCGTATACATCCGCGTCCACGGTAACCTCAATCCCATCGATCATCACGCTTCTGGCGATATGGGCGTCCGGCAGCTGCGCCGGGACAATCTCCGCACGCACGGCACAGGGCGCAATCATCAGCGCGGCGCCGAGCAGCAATCCCATCAGCTTCCCTTTCATCTGTTTATCCTCCTCTTTCGCTCACCATCTCAGCAGCATTTCACCCGTTTGCGCATCGATCGCGATCGTCTGCCATGTGGTATCCACGCTGCCATCCTCATTTTTGAAATCGCAGAATATGTATATCAGCCACGCCGGGCGCGCGTTCACCTCCGTGATCGCGCGGTCCTTGCTCAGGAACGCATATCCCAGGCGAATCTCCCCGATACGCGGGTTTTCGTATCCGTCATACCAGGGATATTCCCTTGTGCTTTCGATTTTTTCACAGGCGGCGAGCGCTTCCTCAACCGTGATCGGCTCAAACGCCTTTCCGCTCGCCTTTTCTTTTCCGGGCACAAAGCTGATGATCAGTTTTTCCACACAGCGCCGGCTGACGACCGCCTCCACATGGGCAAACGGCGTTTCAAACTGATTGGTATACGGCAGATTCTCGGACGTCGGCATGACGACCAGGCCATGATACAGGTACGGCAGAACGAACTCGTAGTATTCGTCATCCCGCGTGTAATCCTCGATGACCACATCCTCCGGAGATACGCCCTCGTCAAGATGGGCTTTTACCGCCGCGTTCAGTTCCTCCAGGGTGACGTACGCCGCGGCCGTTGGCCTGTTCATCGCCGTGATCCCAAGCTGCGATAGCATCGGCTCCAGCCGCAGAACCGCTTCCTCCAGGGAAAAGTCCGGCAATTCATCAGGCTGTACGTGCTCCGCATAATCGGTTAGAAATCTCTTTTCTCTGGGGAGATACAGCCACGAGGTGGAGTTATTGATCCGTTCGAGCGTCTTTCTTCTCAAAATCACATAATCATGCACAATGTCGAAGCTCGAACCGTCCGTCAGGTCAAATGACACCTCCTCCGGCGTCCACTGCGTTCTGCGCTCCTCCACCTCGGCATCCCCCAGAAAGACCGAGAGATCGATCTTTTCCTCCGGCCTGCTGCCGAGATTCAGCCCTGCAAGGCTGTATGCCTGCACCTCCTTCACATTCGTTCCGTAAACCCCGGCGTCAACGGCAACCTCCTTGCCCTCGATGGTGATGGTTCTTTCGATGTGCATATCCGGTTCATCCGCCGGCACGATCTCGGCGCCTGCCGCGTTCGGCGCAAGCCAGAGCGCCGCCAGCAGCGCGCACGCAAACCGCATCCATTTCCTCATTGTTCCGCCTCCCCGTTCATTACCTGTGCTGTGCCGTCCGCAAAATTGTACACTGCGCGGCAGTCAAGCCCGCGCACGCCGATCACCAGACTGTCCGGCAGCGTATCCGGGCAGCGTTCCGTGCGAAGATGCACCACATATCCGTCGCCATCCGGCTCCCTGGTGAGATCACTGAATTCTTCGCGCTCGCCGTCGAGCACGAAAAGCAACAGATCCGCATGTTTGAGACGCTCCCCCGGTATGTAGCGCAGCGTCACATCCAGCCTCAACGGGGTGTAAACCGCCTCAAGCGCCGTGATCGTGAACTGCTGCATGTCGAGCACCGCGTCGCTTCTGATCGTCTCCGATTCCACGCGCGGGATGTCGAACGTCAGGCTTGCGCTCTCCATCTGCGTATAATCGCCGTCCGGCCAGGCCCGGCAGCTCAATTTCACGTGCGCCACGTCCGCATCCACCGGCTCCTCCATCACCATGTACTGATAGAGGATCATCGTGCCGTCATCCTCATACTGCGGCTGGCTCATTCCGCCGGACAACGATATGCCCCCGTTGATGTCCATCAAATCGATGCCCACATCCATGGGACGGCGCTGAGGATCATCCTCAAGATACAGCTCATAGACCTTGTCGCTGAACTCATCCACAGGCACATAGCCTTCCTTCACGCGAATCTCCATGACCACCTGCAGCGTGCTGCCGTCAAACACGGCCTCGCGCACCGTAAACGTCGCGCTCTCCATCACACCGCCTTTTTGGGAAATGCCGCTCTCAATCAACTCCTGCGCGCCCGGCTGCGGATCATACCAGAATGCCGTCATGCCATAGTACCGCGCGGCCACCGCAGCGCCGCAGGCCGCCAGCATGACCAGCGCCAGCGCGAAAATGACCGCTCCTTTCATCCGCATCCTCGGGGCCCTTTGCTTTGCCGTCAAATCGCGCAAGAGCCGGTCATGGCGCGTTTGGAATCCCTCTGGCAGCGGCGCTCGCTCGGCATGCATCCGCATTTTAAGCTCCCGCTCCGTCATCATTCATTCGCCTCCCGTTCCATTCTCTTTCTCAGTTCCTGCCGCCCGCGGGAGATGCGGGAGGATACCGTGCCCTTGGGCAGCCGCAGCGCGCGGCCGATCTCCTCAAGGCTCATATCCTCGCCGTAAAACATCTGCAAAACCACGCTGTATTTTTCCGGCAGCGCCCCGACATATGCCCAGATGGGCGTTTCCGTCTCCCCGGCCTCCTGCACGTCATTCAGCGCCTCCGATTCCACGGGAATCTCCCGCTTTCTCCCGCGCAGCGTCCGATGGCAAGCGTTGACGGTGATGCGCATCAGCCACGGCCGCACGGCATCCCATCTGCGCAGCGCGTTCATATGTGTGTAGGCACTCAGCGTCGCCTCGGATACGGCGTCCTCCGCGTCGGCAGGGGAGCGCAGCATCGTCAGCGCCACGCGGTACATCGCGTCCCGATGCGCCGTCAGTGCTTCCACAAACAGCTCATCCTTCGCGCGTTTTGCCTCCATCTTATCCACCTCCCCGTTGTTCTCCAGGATGTTTTCAAGGAAGAAATGGCAGTTTCGGGCGGCTTATTCGTCGGGCCAAGCGGAAAATCCGCAGGCTTAGCAGCGCTAAGTCAGGAATTTGGCGTGCCGCACGGCGGAAAAGACGCCGAAAGTGCATTTCCGGGAATTTTGAAACACCCTCATATCGCGATACACTTATAAGAGCCGCGAAGTGGGCAAAAGTCTGCATCGCGGCAAATCAATTTT
>JAUNJB010000158.1:4343-6673 GCA_030535375.1 Clostridia bacterium
CGTTGGGCTGCCGCCCAAACCCGCCTGAGGGACTTCATCCCTCAGACTCCCTTCTCCGCTTCGCGGCTTTTTCCATACACATTGGGGAGACTTCATGCAGATCTCCACTTTCCCCTCATAATAGACGCCGCGTCTTCGCCCCTTCTTCCCTTACGTCCGCAAGAAAAAAGGGCGGAAGTCCGTCTCCCGTCCTCAATATCGTCAGGCGTCAAGCCGCGCCTGCCCCTCTTCCATCCGATACACCTTGTCAAACCGCTTCATGAAGCTGCCCTGCGTGTCATGCGTGATGGCGATCACCATCGCATCAAGGGACAGCAGATGATCCATCACCTGCTCGGTCGTCCGTTCGTCGAGGCTGGCCGTGATCTCATCCGCGAGGATCACGCGATAGCCCCGGATCGCCGCGCGGGCGATGCCGATGCGCTGGGATTGTCCGCCCGATAGGTTCCTGCCGTTTTCGCTGATACAGGTGTCAAGTCCCTCCGGCAGTGTGCCGATATAGTCCTCAAGTCCCGACACGCGGACGGCCTCCTTCATCTGCCCGTCGGTGAAGCGCTCGTACAGGCAGATGTTGTTGCGGATGGTGTCGTTGAACAGGAATGTCTTCTGGCTGATGTAGCCCACCTGACCGTACAGCGCGCCGCGCGAAATCGCACTCAGCTCCGTCCCGTCCACGCGGATACTTCCCTCATAGCCCGGATAGTATTGATACAGCAGCTTGGCCAGCGTCGATTTTCCACAGCCGCTCTGCCCGACAAACGCCGCCTTTTCGTTCCCCCGCAGATCAAACGATACGCCGCGCAGCACGGGCGTCTCGCTGCCGGGATAGGTAAACCGCACGTCCTCGCAGACGAGCTCATGAACCGGCGCGATTTTTTCCGCGCCGCTTTCCTGCTCCCGCAGCGCGTTCATCAGCGCCTCGATTCGGGTACGGATGCCCTTCGTCGCGCGCAGACGGGCATAATTCTGGGAGATCGTCTGACACGGCCCGATGATGAAATTGGCCAGCTGCGAGGCCGTCACCATGTAGCCGATGGTGATCCTTCCGCTGAACACCTGCGTCATGCCGAAGAACAGAATGATGATGAACGTCATGTTGCTCAGCAGAGAGGAGCTGACGATCGTCGCATTGACGCCCTGCTGCACGCGCTGCTCTCCGCGCGCGTTCTCGCGGGAGCTGCGCGCGTGCAGCGCCTCGTATTGTTCCTCCCTGCGGAACGCGCGGATCGTCTCGTGCCCCGCCAGAATCTCCTTGATGCGCTGGGTGTATCGCGCCATCTCGCCGGAAAACGCCTCGCGTTCCCGGCTCAGCCAGCTGTTGAGCAGCTTCGGCACGATCAGCGGCGGTACGCTCATCACCGCGACCACGACCAGCAGAATCGGGCTCACATACAGATACATCCCCATCGCCCACAGCAGGATCGCGCCCCAAAACGCGATGTTGAACAGGGGCGTGAAATATTCGTCATAGAGCGCGCGCATATCCGCCGTCATCAGGGAGAGGTAGCCCGCGTCGCCCTCCCGCTCCGCCTGTTCCATCGGACGGGCGAGAATGCTCTTCATCATGGCGCTGCGAATAAAGTCCATCGCGCCGCAGGCGATGCGCGTATACAGCACGCGGCTGAGTGCCTCCAACGCATGGCTGACAAGCGTGATCACAACGCCCAGCAGCAGGTATCGCAGGGCCTGCTGCGCGCCGGTGGAATCGATAATCCACTGCAAGATGAACGATTTGAGCGGCGCGAAGAATCCCAGCGCGGCCGTGACCGCCAGCCAGAGAATCACCCTGCCGCGATGCCGGCCCATATAGCTCCTTACGGTGAGCTTTTTCCTCCGCATAGCATTTCCCCCTCTATCTGTCTTCTTTTCCTCATTTCAGGCGCATGGCATCCTTCCCCCGCCCTCCGACTTATGCCATTTTCAAAAAGAAACGGGCCATAAGTGCAAAGCGAAGAAGGGGCTGGGAATAAAATCCCCAAGCAGGTTTGGAACCGGAGTCTGCCGCCATTGGCGGAAGCAGGCAGGCGAAGCGTCTGAAAACGAAAAGAAGTGCTTGCGCGACTGTTTCGTTCTCCGTGTCGGCGGCCCGATGTTCCTCATAAGTAAAGTCTTTCAACGCAAGCATCGCAGCGGAGCCGAGGGCGGCAATGGCGATTCCGTCAACGAAGTTTGAAACAGGTTTGAATTGAGAATCGCATGATACAAAAAAGCGCGCCGTGCGCGCTCCCTCTTCCGAAGCACTCCACACTCCAAAGTGTTTCTGTGCTCGCTGCCCGGTTTTTCGCGCAGCGGCCAGTGGCCGCCTCCACTTCCGAAAATCGCTGCAAATC
>JAUNJB010000159.1 GCA_030535375.1 Clostridia bacterium
CATAGGGCTATGCCCGTCAAAGAAAAACCCCCGGCTCCGCCGGGGGATCGTTATTGTCATGTGCGGCGTCCCGGTTCATGACGCGGGCCGCTCTTTTGACCGTCGCCTTCTCCCTGGGGAAGAAAAGGCTTTCGTCTGCTAATAGGCGTGAAGATCGCTCTTTGCGCTTTTGTCCGTACTTTGGTTAGTTGCCTGTCTCCATCAGCGCGCATTCCACGGCGCTCAGCCTTGCGGCGGCCTGCTGGCAAAACGCGCCGCAGTGGTTCATCCTGTCCGCATCCGGCAGGGCAATGTACTCCTTGAGCAGCGTGACCATGCCCTCTGTCTCGGCGCGAAGGTGCTTTCCGCGCGTCTGTTCGTCGTCAAGGGCGATGCGCAGCATGTCACAGCGCGCGCTCAGGCGGTCGGCCCGCCGCAGCGCCTCGCTGTCGCCGATGGGAACGGCGTCCTCCTGCGGCGGTTCCTCCTGAAGCTCCCTGGGTGTGAGCGCCAGATTGAGAAGGTGATCAAGGGAGGTGAACAGCTGGGCGAGCTGCGGATCGCCGGACTGCTCCGCGCGCGACTGCAGCTGTGTAAAGCTCTGCGGCTGGGGCGCTTCCTCGGCGGCGGCGTACGGGCTCACGAAGGGGATGCCCTGCTGCGTAAGCCGCTGCATCACCCGCCTGACCAGCTCCGGGCGGGTGCGGATCGTCGAGCGATACTTGTTCTGATAGCGCAGCATGCGCGTGCGGTCGCCGTTCGCCAGCTTTCGCACGCAGGCGCGCACGCTCATGCCCTGCGCGCGTGCGGTGAGCACACTTTCGATGAGCTGCTCCACCTCGTCCGGGGCAAAGGTTTCAAACGGCAGCGCGCGTGCCTGCGGCCCTTCCTCGTGGGAACGCACCTGCGCGTAGTAGAAATTGCGGATGCTGTTGGGCTTGCGGCCCAGCTCGCGTCCCATGCGCTCAAACACGCTGCGCAGGGATTCGCCCTGCTGTGCGGCCTCGTCGATGCTGCGCTTAAGGGCTTCGATCTCCTGCTTTTGCCATCCGCCGTGCGGTCCGCGAAGCGGCCGCGCCGCCTGCGTCATTTGCTCTGGCTGTGCCGCGTAGTCATTGCGCGGGCAGCTTGAGGACATCTCCATGATGCTTGTCCCTCCTTGGTCTTGGTTCCCGCGCTCTGCGCAGGGGAAAGCGCTGCTCCGCGAGACGGATGGCCGCCGCGGGGCGCCTTTGTATGACAGGTTGCGCTATGATGCGGTGTTTTATACGTATGTCTGTGAAACCGCGGGCACAAGGGGTTTGGGCCCGGCCGTCCTGCGATGGGGTGAGCTACGTTATCAGTCTATGTACTTTCATGCCGTGTGATGACCGCCTTGCGCGAGCAAAAGCATTGCCTCGGCGGGAAAATTGCGGTATAATAGTCGAAAAACCATCCCGAAAACCGTCTGCTGGCGGCCATGGGTGGCGCTTGGAGGCGTTTTAAAAATGAAATATGTGCTTGTGATCGGAGACGGTATCGCTGACGAAGCGGTGGAAAAGCTGGGCGGCAGGACACCGCTTGAGGCTATGGACTGCCCGAATATCAATCGCCTGGCCGGAGGACGGCTGGGTACCTGCCAGACGGTGCCCGCAGGCGTGGCCGCGGGCAGCGATACGGCCATCCTTTCGATCTTCGGCTACGACCCGCGCACCTGCTACACGGGGCGCTCCGCGCTTGAGGCGGCGGGCATGGGCGTCATCCTGAAGCCGGGCGAGACGAGCCTGCGCGTGAACTTGTGCGCGCTTGAGGGCGACGCGTTTGACGGGGCGAAGATCCTCTCCCACAACGGCGGAAGCATCGAGGGCGAGGAGGCCGTCGAGCTGATGGAGGATCTGGTGCGCGATCCGCGCTTTGCCAGCCTGGCCGCGGCGATTGGCTTCACCATTCACATCACGCCGACCTTCCGGCACACGGGCGTCATCGACGCGGCGCATGAGCCCGACCGCGCGGGGATGCATTTCACCGAGCCGCACAACATCCTCGGCGCGCAGATCGATCGCTATATGCCCACGGGCGTGCTGGGCGCCGAACTGACGGCGCTGATGCGCGCTTCCTTTGAGGTGCTGCGCGATCATCCGGTCAATCGCGCGCGCATTGCCGCGGGCAGGCTCCCGGCAAACTGCATCTGGCCCTGGGGGCCGGGCAGCGCGATGGCGCTGGCGTCGTTTGAATCGCTGTATCACAAAAAGGGCAGCGCGGTATCCGCGGTGCCGCTGGTTTGGGGCATTGCCGGGCTGTGCGGCGTGGATACGCCGCGCGTGGACGGAGCGACCGCCGAACTGGAGACGAATTACGAGGGCAAAGTGCAGGCCGTGCTCGATGCGCTTGCCGGGGGTGCGGATTTCTGCTGCATCCATATCGAGGCGCCGGATGAGTGCGCGCATGCCGGCGATGTCGAGGGCAAGTGCGAGGCCATCCGCAGGCTCGACAGCCGGGTTGTCGGCCCGCTGCTCGAACGCCTCGGGAAGATCGATCCCGAGTACCGCGTGCTGCTGCTGTCCGATCACCCGACGCTGCTGTCCACGCGCGGACACGACGGCAAGGCCGTGCCGTTTGCCATCTATGACAGCACGAATCCCGGAGAGCCGAGAAAGTTCGATGAGAAGCACGCCCGCGCTACGGGCGATTTCCTGGCCGAGGGGCCGATGCTTCTGCGCGCGCTGTTCGCGTAAAGGAACTGGCCGGGGACGCCGTGCCGTAAAAATTTTTGGCAATCGGGAGAAAGAGGGAAGAAAATTCCTTTCTTTTCCGTCCTGTAATCAGATGAGCATGCGCCGCCCAAGGATGCGGCCGTATGACCCCCATGAGGGAGGAACACATGCTGAAACGTTTTTTTGGAATTCTGCTGGCATTGGGCCTGCTGTTTGCCTGCGCTTTGGCGGAGGAGAACACGCAGGTCAAGCACTATCTGCTGCTGGGCGAGGACGGCTACGCGGAGGAGGTCACCGACGATGCGCGAACGGACACCATCGTGCTCGTCTCGCTGGACAGCAAGTATAATCGCGTGGTGATGACCTCCATCCTCCGCGACAGCAGGATTAACAATCCGCGCGGCAACGAAACCAAGGTCAACCTGCTCTACAAGAACCACGGCTTTGACGGGATCATCAGCTGTCTGGAGCGGGATCTGGAGCTTGAGATCGAGGGCGCGGTGCTGATCAACTTTGAAAACGTCAAGCCGGTGATCGACGCGCTGGGCGGCGTGGACATCACCATCGACGAAAACGAATACATCGCCATCAAAAAGATCCTTCTGGGCAGCGATCCCAATATGCCGGAGGGGCCGGGGCTTGTGCATATGACGGGCCGCATCGCGCTGGCCTACATGCGCGCCCGGCAGACCGGCGAGGGCGGCGATTTCAGCCGCACGGAGCGCCAGCGCAAGGTGGTCGGCCAGCTGTTTGACAAGTGCCGCGAGCTGTCGCTGCTGGAGCTGGTCGGCGTGTACAATCAGGTGTCCTCCGGGATGAAGATGAACCTGTCGGCGATGGACATCCTGGGCGTGCTCTCCCAGGGCTATGGGCTGATGCAGAGCGGCGCGGATTTTGTGGAGTTTTCGATCCCGCAGTCGGGCACGTATTCCTATGGTACGGTGGGCACGTCCTCCTCAGCGCTGTTGGTGAACTGGAAGACGAACAGGACGCGCCTGCACGAGCTGCTGGATAATCCGGAATCGTAAGTGCAAGAAATCACGAGTAAAGGATGAGGTTTTTGATGAACGCAAGACCCCTGCGCGCGCTGCTGTGTGCCGCGCTGCTGTGCATGCCGGCGATGGCGATCGGCGAAGAGGTGCTCGACCTTTCGATGTTTGAGGAGGGAGAACCGCCTGCCGCGGAGGAATGGGAGGATGCCGTTTTTGAGACGCGCAAGTGGTATCAGCGCGAGGACGGCAGCGATTGGCGGCTGCTTGACGATGGATCGGTCATCGTCACGATCTCGGCGACGGGTGATGTGACCATCGGCGGCGACACGCGCAAGAGCGGCACGAATGTCTTTGACAAGCAGCTGGCCAAGGAGCCCTCGGGCCTCGATTTTCCGCTGGAGAACGTGCGCGAGGTTTTTGAGCAGGATGACATGACGCTGGTGAATTTTGAGGGCACGCTGACCAATACCAAGAGCGCGACGAAGAACACGTATTCCTTCGCGGCGCCGCCGGAATATGTGCAGGTGCTCACGTCGGGCAGCGTGGAAGCCGTGTCGCTGGAGAACAACCACATCATGGATCACGGCGAGGCGGGCTACGCGGATACCTGCGAGGCGCTGGAGGGGGCGGGTATCGTGTACAGCGGTCATCTCGGCTCGGCGACATACACGACGGACACGGGCGTTAAAATCGGCATGCTGGCCTACCAGACGTTCAACGGCAATTATCCGAACATTTACGACGCGATCGAGGGGGATATTAAGGCGCTTCGCGATCAGGGCTGCCAGATCGTCATCGTCTCCTACCACTGGGGGGAGGAAAAGGACTATGTGCCCAATGAGCGCCAGGTGCCCCTGGGAAGGGCGACGATTGACGCGGGCGCCGATCTGGTGATCGGCCATCACAGCCACAGGATGAATCCCATCGAGGTCTACAAGGGCAAATATATTTGCTACTCGCTGGGCAATTTCTCCTTTGCGGGCAACACGAAGCCGGACGATATGGATACCTACATCTTCCAGCAGCGCTTCCGCGTTTACGCGGACGGCACGGCGGAAAACGCGGGCTTCCGCATCCTGCCGTGCTCGATTTCCTCTCAGGAAAAGGTCAACGACTTCAAGCCCACGCTCAAGGACGAGGCGGGCTCGGCGGCGCTGATCGAGCGGCTGATGGGGCTCAATGCGCAGTTTGAGAAGGCGTTTAAGAGCACCGGCGTGACTGCGGTCAGCGAGTATCCGACGCTGTGGGAAGAGGAATACTGATTCACATGAGCGGGATGAAGGGGCCTTCGGGCCGTCGGCAAAAGGGCTTTCTTCTCTTCGGAAGGGGAGAGAATACTCCGGGCAATAGAAGAAATTCCGCTGTGGATGTCAGCTGTGCTTAGCCAGCAAACTGAGGGGCCGAAAGGCCCCTTTTCCTGTCGCTCGGGATATGATACAATGGTCAAAAAGGCTGGGGATGATGACGTGAGCGAACGGACAGAGGCGCTGAAGGCCGTGCTGGCTGCGGCGCGGGGGCGTCTGGTGATCACCGGACACGATACACCGGATGTGGATTCCGTGGTCAGCTGCGTGCTGATGAAGGGGCTGCTTGACGCGTGGGGGATTGCGGCGCAAATTGTGCTCCCCACACCGGCGGACAAGCAGGCACACCGCGTCATGGCGCGCAGCGGCATCGACGTGGATGCGTGGAGGGGAGAGGTCACAGCGGCGGACGGCCTGGTGCTCGTCGATCACCATCGGCCGCTGCATCCGGGCGAGGTGCTCGCCTGTGTCGACCATCATCCCACGGATTATCCGCCGCGCTTTCCGTATGTGCAGATCGAGCCGTCCGGCGCGTGCGCGCTGATGGTGCTGCGGCTGTGGGAGGAGGCCGGCGTGCCCGTGACACGCTTGGCGCGGGAGCTCGCGGTGACGGCGCTGTATCTGGACACCATCGCGCTGCGCAGCGCGAAGATCCCGCCGGAGGAGGCGCAGTGGGCCGGGGAGCAGGCCGCACGGCTCGGCATGGATGTGGATTGGCTGATGCGCGAGGGCATGGGCCTGCGGGATATGAGCCTGCCCGCGCGGACGCTGGCCATGCTGGGAAAGAAGGTCTACGACTTCGGCGGAAAGCGGGTGTGCTCGACCTACGTCCAGACAAACGGGATGACGCGGGAGAAGCTCGGCGAGATTCTCACCGTGCTGAAGGAGGCTGTCGTCCTGGAGGAGGCGTGCCTTTGGGTGTTTCTGGTGCACGATCCGGTGGCGATGCGCTCTTCCGAGTATGACATCACGCCGGACGGAGGCGTGCAAATGCAATCATATGAATATCTGGCATCGAGGGGCAAGGATGTGATGCCCTGCGTGGAGCGCCGGATGAGGGGAGAGAGGGCTTGATGGCAGGCTTGCCGGACGCGCTGCAGGCAGCGCTGGAAGCATGGACCGCACGGCGTGACACGGCTCAAATGGCGCGTGATGCGAGGGCGATCAGCGAGGCATACCGCACGAAAACGGGCAAAGGCGGGCGTCTGCTCACCGGACCGGGCGAGGCCGCGGCATACGCTGCCGCGCGGATGCCCGCGACTTATGCCGCCGCGCAGGCCGCGCTTGCGCAGGCGCTCGACGCAAGCGGCCTTGCGCCGAGGACGCTGCTCGATTGCGGCGCAGGCACGGGCGCGGTCAGCTGGGCGGCGGATGGGCTGCTGGCGCTTGAGCGTGTGACCTGCCTGGAGCGCGAGGCCGCCATGCGGGAAACGGGCATGGCGCTCATGCGCGCGGGGAGCGGGGCGCTTGCGCGGGCCGGGTGGTCGGCCTGGGATTTGACGGCAGCCGAACCGCTGCCCCGGGCGGATCTGGTGTGCGAGGGATACATGCTGGGCGAGCTGGCGGAGGCGGAACGCCTGCCTGCGGCGCGCAGGCTGTGGGATGCGGCACAGCAAATGCTGCTTCTGGTCGAGCCGGGCACACCGCAGGGGTTTGCCAATCTGGCAGCCGTGAGGCGCGATCTGGCAGCCAT
>JAUNJB010000016.1 GCA_030535375.1 Clostridia bacterium
CGGGAAAATGAAATGACAAAGGCGGTTTTCGGCCTGCCCTGCGGCTTCGCGGCGGGGCGCGTCCGGCGTCTCATCCGGTTTGTCGATCATGGGGGAAGGGAGACCTTCTCCTTTTTCAATTCTTTTAGCTATTCGCCCAACCTTTTTGCGCGTTCGTCCGTCTAATCACTGAGAGCGCTCAAGGAGGCTGCAAAGGAGGAATGCTTGTGATGAATGAGGAAGCCTTTACACGGGAAGTCGAGGCGTGCGAACGCACGATGTACCGCGTGAGTGTAACCATTCTTGGCCATGACGCGGACTGCTGCGACGCCGTGCAGGAGGCCCTGACCAAGGCGTGGCAGCACAGAAATCAGGTGGATGAACGGTATTTCCGCACGTGGCTGATGCGCATTTTGATCAATGAATGCTACAATATCGGCAGACGCCGGGCGCGCGTGACGGTGATGGAGCGCATGCCGGAGCAGATTGCGCCGGAGGTGGAGGATACCGGCCTGCGCGAGGCCATGGCAAAGCTCAAGGAGCCGCACCGGCTCGTGCTGGCGCTCCACTATCTGGAAGGGTTTCGGCTGAATGAAATCGCGGGGATGACGGGTGTGCCGCTGGGAACGGTCAAGTACAGAATTGCGCAGGCGAGAAAAGCCCTTCGCGCGTATATGACGATTGACGAAGAGGGAGGTAGACGGCAGTGAATATGCGTGATGAACTGGAGCGCGCGTATCCCGATACCCCGGAGGTGTTTCACAGGCGCGTGCAGGACACGCTGGCGACGCTTCGCCGGCAGGATGAAACGGAGGAGCCTGTCATGAAGAGAAAGATTCGTTGGGGCGTGGTGCTGCTTGCGGCACTGCTGCTCATTTCAGCTGTGGGCGTGGCGGCGAAGCTGACCGGCGTGCTCGGCTTTATCACCAATACGGCGGCGAAGAATTGGGTGCTCGACGAGGCGGAGACGATGATTCACGAGGGTGCGGCGCAGACCGTGATTGGAGACTGCGCGCTGAGCGTGAAGGAATGGATTTGCGACGGCGAACGGCTGCTGGTGACGGTGAGCATCGTCGATCCTGCGCTGGAAACGGAGGGACACTATCTCCCGCAGGACGAGGATGAGGATTATCTTTTGGGAATCAACTATTACGGCCTGCGCTATGGGCCGCAGGATGTGCGTCTGTCCGCGGGCGCAGTGGGCAGAATGAGCTGGAATTATGAATGGGGCGACGAAGCGGGCAATGAGATTCTCTATACGCTTGAAGTGCCAGTCACCGGTCTGCAGGATGCGTTCACGGTGACGATCCCGGCGACCTGTTCGGCGGGCATGGGCGAGCTGGAGTTTGAGGTGACGGCGGCGGACTTTGGCCGCGTGCGCGACTTCGAGCTTCCCGATCCGCTGGTGACGCCGGAATACACGCTGGCGCTGACCCAAATCCGCGTGACGGCGCTGCGGACGTACATGACCGCACAGCTGACCTTTGTGCCCGATGTGCCGCAGGAGCGGCGCGAGGAGATCGTCTATGCGTATTTCTACGAGGGATTGGTCGTCCCGGAGGGCCGTCTTGACGTCGTTGCCGGAGAGGGCGAGGAGATCGCCATGGGACGGGGCGACGTGAGCAGATCGGAGGACGCCCTCACCTACACCATGCCTCTGGCGGGCAATCCGCGAAAGACGTTTGAGGGCAGGCTGCTCTACTGCCCGCGCTGGGGCATGACGGATTACGACTGGGAAAGCGACATGCCGCCGCTTTCCGCGGAGGATGCGCTTGTGTTTGAGATGAAGGAGGCTGTCCGGTGAAACGGCTTCTTGGAATGATGCTTCTGCCCGCCGCGCGGATGCCCGGCGCTGCACCGGCGGAACGCAGCAAAAAGGTGCTTTCGCCGGACAGCACGGGGCCGTTGAACCTTGCCCGGGAGTGAGCCGGACGGGACGACGTTTCCGGTATGGGTGGTCGTTCTCGAATCGGAGGAGGGGCTTGAAGATCGTGACGGCCTGTATTACCATTCGATGACGCAGTACGTAGACGCCCGCACAGGCCAAATCGCCGAGGACGGCGAGCGGATGACGCCATAACGCGCCAAACAAAAAGACAGGAAGCGACTCATTTTGCTTTCTGTCTTTTCATGTTGTCATTCAAAGAGCGAGGATGGCCCGCGCGGTTTCCTGCGCGGTCATATCGCTCGTGTCAATTTTGATCGTATCCAGCGCGTCGTACAGCGGCAGGCGCGCAAGACCGCGGGCAAGCGCGTCCGCGTCGCGCAGGCCGTCGGCAATGTCGCGGCTTATGCGCCTGGCGAGCGCTTCCTCCGTGCAGACGAGCGAGACGGAAACGACCTCGCAGCCCTCAAGCGGCAGGCTGCCGAGGAGGTCGTCGATGATGCCCTGCTCGTGCATCACCCATCCAAAGACGATGTGATCAAGCTCGGAGCAGCGCAGAAAATTGGTGAGCAGATGGGCGATATTGTCCATCACCATCGCCTTGGTCTCTGGCGTGACGGTGAAGGGGTGCATATCCCAGCACCAGTCGCCATCCAGAAATACGCTGCGGGGAAGCAGCTGCCTGAGCTGCCGGCATACGGCAGTCTTTCCCACGCCCATCGGGCCGCCGATCAGGTAGAGGCGCTTTGTCATAGCGGCACCTCAATCATTGTGCGCGGGCATCTGCGCGTCTTCTCCGACGCAGGCGCCCATCAGCTTGTTGATCGCGCGCTCCACGGCGTCGCGGCTGTTGCCCCATGGCTTGTCGGTGTTCCTGTAGTCGAATTTGAGCGTAAACCACTCGATTTCACCCTCGATGCGGCGCAGGTTTTGAAGCTCCAGCGCGGCGAGCGCCTTTTTGAACTCGGCGGCCTGTGCGCCCGAGAGCGTGCCGTCCGCCATCTCCATGACCAGCGCCAGATGCGGCAGGCAGAATCCCTTCGACTGGTCAAACATCGCCTTGAATTCCGCGTTGGTAAAATACAGCTGGGCGATGGTATAGGCATAGCGCTGCAATGCGCCGTCCACCTGCTCGCAGATGACGCAGCCGCCGATGCGCGCGCGGATCTTCTGCGGGGCGCCGCCGCTGTCGGCCTTTCCGCCGCGCAGCGAGGAAAGCGGGCCGCGCTTTTGTTCGCCGCAGTCCGCGAGGATGCCCTCAAGCGAGGAGATGACCTCCTGCATATGCGTATGCGTCATCAGGGCCAGGCCCAAGCGGTTGCGCCGGTCGTACATCAGCTCAAAGTGACGGGTGCAGAAGCCGGTTTCATTGGTCTTCACGCGGCAGTCCGGCTCCATATAGGCCGCGCCGAGCATGCTGTCCACGTACTGATCCTCGCAGCTTACGCGAAGCCTGCACAGCGGGCATTCGCAGCCTGCACGGTAGCTGTCCAGTACGGGAATGGTGTCAAGCGTATATTTCATGTGCGTTTACCTCATCATATGGTCGTGGAAGCGCCGGGGATAAATCCGGCGCGCGGGGCATAGGCTCGAAGGCGAAACGGAGGGGTGTTCATGCGGACAAGGCGCATCTCCCAGCGGCGAAGGCGGGAAAGGGCGAAGCGGATTCGCAGGCGGGCAATGATTGCGGCGGTCGTGCTGCTGCTGGCGTCGCTGGCCATGGCGCCGGGCCTGCGCGAGAAGCTGGCCGGCACGCTGTCCGGAACGATAGAGCGGGGCAGGCAGGCGGCGGAGGCATTCGCGGGCGTCAGATCCTCCCAGGCGGATGTCGTGCTGCCCGGGCGCGAGGTTTATGCGCTTCAGCTCGGCGTGTATGACAGTGGGGAGAGCGCGGCCGCACAGGTGCAGGAGCTGCTTGACGAAGGCGTTTTGAGCATCGTCTGGCAGAGGGAGCAGATGCGCGTGGTCTGCGCGGTGGCGCTTTCCCGCGACGCGCTCGACGTGTCCACGGCAGGCGCGCGCGATGCGTACGTGATCGAGGATACCCTGCCGCGCGTTGCGCTCCGCCTCACCAGTGAGGAAAGCGGCATGCAGGACGTGGTCGACCTGCTGAATATGCCGGATGCGGTGCTGCTGCGGCTGCTGGGCGGGGACAGCACCGCGCTTGAAACGATCATCAGCGACACGCAGACGGCGGCGAAGCGGGCGCTTGGCGCCCATCCGGACAATGAGCTGTACACGCAGCTGGCGCAGAGCCTTTCCAACTGGTGCGCGCTGATGAGCCGGACGCTTGAAACCGCCGATGAAGCCCGGGCGCGCGATTACGCGGCGGTGACGATGTGCACGCTCTGCCGGGAGCTGCGCATCGCCCTGCAGACGGACGCGGCCGCGCGGGAGGAGCCTGCGGCCTGAGAGACATCAGCGTGCGAGCTGAGTGAGCACGGCCTCCGCGCAGCGCACGCCGTCCACGGCGGCGGATGTGATGCCGCCCGCGTAGCCCGCGCCCTCGCCGCATGGGTAGAGCCCGCGCACATCGACGCTGGCCAGATCGCCGCCGCGGGGGATGCGCACGGGCGAGGAGGAACGCGTCTCCGGCCCGGTGAGCATGGCGTCTGGCAGATCAAAGCCGCACAGGCGTTTGCCCAGCAGCGGCAGCGCCTCGCGCATGGCGGTGATGACGTAGCCGGGCAAGAGCAGCGAGAGATCGCCCATCACCACGCCGGGGCGGTAGCTGGGGGAGACGCTGCCTATGGCGCTGCTCGCCCTGCCCGCGAGCAGATCCCCCACCAGCTGCGCGGGCGCCCTGCCTGTGCGCCCGCCAAGCTCAAAGGCGCGCCGCTCGATCTCACGCTGGAGGAACATGCCCGCCAGGGGATGGCCGCTGCCGAAGTCCTCCGGCCCGATGCCCACCAGCAGGGCGCTGTTGGCGTTCTCGGCGTCGCGCGCGTAGCGGCTCATGCCATTGGTGACCACGCTGTCCTCCTCGCTTGCCGCGGCCACGACCGTGCCGCCCGGGCACATGCAGAAGGTGTACACGCTGCGGCCGCCCGGCAGATGCAGCGCGAGCTTGTAGTCCGCCGCGCCGAGGGCAGGATGGCGGGCAAATTCACCGTACTGCGCGCGGTTGATCAGCTCCTGCGGGTGCTCGATGCGCGCGCCGATGGAGAAGGGCTTTTGCTCCAGGGTGAAGCGGTTCTCGTGCAGCATGGTGAACGTGTCGCGCGCGCTGTGCCCGATGGCCAGGATGACCTGCTGTGCGGGCAGCTCGTGTTCGCCCTGCGCGTCCTCGTAGCGCACGGCACACAGCGCGTCCTCACGGCGGATGAGCCCCGTCAGCCGCGCGCCGAAGCGCACCTCGCCGCCCAGCGAGCGAATGTGCTCCCGCATGGCCTTGACGACACCGGCGAGCCTGTCCGTGCCGATGTGCGGCTTGGCGCTGATGAGGATGTCCTCCGGCGCGCCGAAGCGCACAAAGGTGCGCAGAATGTGCTCGCCGCGCGGGTCCTTGGTGCCGGTGTTGAGCTTGCCGTCGGAGAACGTGCCGGCGCCGCCCTCGCCGAACTGCACGTTCGACGTGGTCTTGAACGCGGGCTGCCCCTCGGCCCAGTACGCGGAGACATCGCGCGTGCGGGTATCAACGTCCTGCCCGCGCTCGAGCACGACGGGGCATGCGCCGCTCTCCGCGAGCGTCAGCGCGGCGAACAGGCCGGCCGGGCCGAAGCCCACGACGACGGGCCTCACGGCGGGCGGGACGTGCAGCCTGGGCACGGCCGGCGGCGCGTAGGGCGCCGTCATGCTCCCGACGGACGGGTTTAAGCGGACGGCAATCCGGCGTTCGTCCTGCGGGCTTTTCAGCGTGATATCGAGCGAAACGACGAAGCAGACGTCGTTTTTTTTGCGCGCGTCTACGCTCTTTTTGGCGATTGCGCAGCGTGCGATTTGTCCCTGCGTGACGCCGAGCTTCTGCGCCGCCGCGTGAGCCAGCGTCTTGTCGGTATAGGCGAGGGGGATTTTGATGTTGTGCAGACGAAGCATTGGAGATCCTTTCTCATACTATTTGCCGATTAAAAACTTCAATCGTCGTCGCTCTCCTCCGAACGGGAGGAGGGCAGGGGGAATTCTCGAACGCGAAGCAGACGCGGCCGCCGGGGACAGCGCTCTTCCGCTTTGCAACGACCGGCGGTTCGGGCCAGTGGCTGGAGGCGCAATCCCCACATCATCCTTTTCTTGCTTTATAGGGAATTGCGCGAAAAACCGGACAGCGGGCACAGAAATACTTTGGAGTGTGAAGCGCTTCGGAAATGGGAGCGCGCAGCACGCTTTCTTGGCTCCCATTTTGTGGATTCGGGCATGAAAAGCAGTATCAAACACCGAGTTGGTTCTGAATGGCTTTGGCCGCGGTCAGCGCACCGGCAAAGGCGAAGTGCAGGTTATAACCGCCGCAGGGGCCGTCCACGTCGAGGATTTCCCCGGCAAGATAGAGGCCGCCGTACAGCCGGGAGGCCATGGTTTGCGGGTGGATATCGTCTGTGGAGACGCCGCCCGCCGTCACCTGCGCGTGGGAAAAGCCCTGCGTTCCGGTGATCGTGAGCGGGAAGGCGGCGACGGCCTGCGCGAGCGCATCCCTGGATTGAGGCGTGAGCGACGCGGCGGGATCGTCCGCCGCGATGCCCGCCTGCCTGAGCACGGTCTGTGCGAGCAGGCGGGGGAATACGCCCGTGAACAGCGCCTGTGCGGATGAGCCGGGCAGCGCGGCGATGCGCGCGGCAAGCCAGAAGCGGGCATCGGGCACCTCGGGCAGCAGATTGACGAGCAGGCTGACGCGGCGCTTTTCCTCAAGCGCGCGCTCCACGTGGCGCGAGAGCTGGAAGACGCATACGCCGGACACGCCGTAATCCGCGAAGAGGAGCTCGCCCGTTTCACGCGCGTGGGGACGGTCGTCGATCATGAGCGTCAGCGCGGCCCGCGTGCGAATGCCCTTGAGGGCGCGCAGTGCGGGGTGTGGGGATCTCAGCTGAACCAGCGCGGGATACTGCGGCGTGACGGTGTGCCCGAGGCGTTCCATGAGACGCGCGCCCGCGCCGTCCGTGCCCAGGTGGGGCGCGGCGCTGCCGCCCATTGCGCAGAGCACGGCAGGGGCGAAGAAGCCCTCGCCGTCCGCCGTCTGTACCGACCAGCCACCCCGGCGCGACGGGGTGAGCCCCACGACCTCGCGCCCGGTGAGCAGCGAAACATGCGTTCTCTCGCAGCCCAGGCGCAGCACATCGAGCACGGAGGCGGCTGCCATCGTGCGCGGATAGACGCGGCCGTCCTCGACGGCGGTCATCAGCCCGAGACGCGAAAAGAATGCGCCGACCTCATCCGGCGGGGTTGCCTCATAGACGCGGGCGACAAACGGCGCCGCCTCGCCGTAATACGAGGGATTCATATCCGTATTGGAGAGGTTGCAGCGGCCGTTTCCGGTTGCCAGCAGTTTTTTGCCCACGCGGTCGAGCTTTTCAAGCACGGTGACGCGCGGGCCGCCCGCGCCGAGCGCCGCGGCGGATGCCAGGGCGGCAGCGCCGCCGCCGAGTATGATGCAGTCGCTTTGCAAGGCCATCCTCCTTTGCGGGGCTGTGTCCCACAGCCCAGGGTATTCGCTCGCCTTATTATAGCACAGCCGGGGGATGGAACACAACGCGAAGGTGTATTTGCATGAAGAAGCTTCATTGACAGCTATGCGCTTTGGGCGTATAATTCAAGTGATAGAAAGCGCTCACGCGGTTTTCCGCTTGGCAGCCTGCGCACTACAGTGATAGAAAAACGGGATGGAGATGACGGCCGTGCAGACGACGCTGTGCTATCTGAGCGCCGGCGGAAGGACGCTGATGATTTATCGCAACAAGAAGGCCAACGATGTCAATCAGGGCAAGTGGATCGGTATCGGCGGCAAGTTTGAGCGCGGGGAGAGCCCGGAGGAGTGCATGCTCCGCGAGTTTTATGAGGAGACGGGCCTGCGCCTGACGTCCTGGCGCTATCGGGGAATCGTGACATTCGTTTCCGAGGATTGGGACGAGTACATGCACCTGTTCACGGCCACGGAATTTGACGGCGAGATGCATCCCTGCGGCGAGGGCACGCTCGAATGGGTGGAGGACGACCGGGTGCCGCTGCTGCCCGCGTGGGAGGGGGACAGGGTTTTCCTGCGCCTGCTTGCCGAGCGCGATACGTTCTTCTCCCTCAAGCTGGTGTACGGCGGGGATGGCGAAAGGCTCGTTCGCGCCATCCTTGACGGCAGGCCGCTGGCGCTTGAGACGGTATAGACGGATAGATAAGGCGTCTGATCATGGGCGTCTTTCATTCAGGTACATTGTTAGCTTGTGCTAATTTAAGAAAAGAAGGGATATCATGAGGTTTTATGAATTCGGAGGTTGGGATGCGCCGGTTCTGCTGCTGCTGCCCGGCACGTGCTGTCATTGGAAGGCGAACTTCGGCGAGGTGATTCCGCTGCTCAAGGAGAGCTTTCGCGTGGTCTGCGTCTCCTATGACGGATTTGACGAGCAGGAGGAGACCGTCTTTCCGGATATGCTTGCTGAGGCGGAGAAAATCGAGGCGTATATCGAAAAGGGATTTGGCGGGCACATTCTGGGCGCGTACGGCTGTTCGCTGGGCGGGTCGCTGGTGGGGCTGCTGATCCAGCGCGGGAAAGTGCACATCGATCACGGCATCCTCGGCAGCTCTGATCTGGATCAGGCCGGCAGGATTCCCGCGTATATTCAGGCGGCGCTGGTTTCCCGGATGCTTTACGGCATGATGCAGACGGGACGCCTGCCGCGCTTTATGCAGCGCCGGCTGGCCAAAAAATCCGGCGGCGAAAGGGAATATCTTAACAAAATGCTGGCGCTTTTCGGGTGCGCGGGCACGGGAATGGCGTTTGTCGGCAGGAAGAGCATCTTCAACCAGTTCTACTCCGACCTGGTAACCCCGCTTGAGGACGGCATCGAGGCGCCCGGCACCACGGTGCACTGCTTCTACGCGGAGAAGATGGGCGAAAAGTATCTCGCGCGCTACCAGCGCCATTTTAAGCGGCCCGATATCGTCAGGTTCAGCATGCAGCACGAGGAGCTGCTCGTCTGCGATCCGGAGCGGTGGGCGTCGGAGGTCCGCAGGTGCTGCGGCCTTTGCGATATCAGGAAAGAAAGGGTGAAGAGCGAATGAACGTGTTGATTGCGGGCGCGGGCGTCATCGGCTGCTATCTGGCGCATGTGCTGTGCCAGGCCGGGCAGGATGTGACGCTGCTGGCGCGGGGCGCGTGGATGCGGCAGCTGCAGGGGGAGGGGCTCACGATCCGGCATGAGCTTCAGAGGCATACGACGGTGGATCATCCGCGCGTGATTGACGCGATAGACGGTCGACATTATGATGCGGTGTTTGCCGTCATGCAGCATCAGCAGATGCATGCGGTGCTGGATGATTTGGCCCTGGCGGATACGCCCGTCGTCGTGCTGGTGGGCAACAACATGTCCGCACCGGAGATGGAGGCGCGGATCATGGAGAGGACGGCAACGCCGAAGACGGTGCTCTTCGGCTTCCAGGGAACCGGCGGCCGAAGGGAAAGCGGAAAGGTGATCGTCGTCCGGTTCGGCGCGGGCTCCATGAGCATAGGCGGGCTGCATGGGGATGTGCAGGCCCCGGCGAGGGACACGGTTTCCGCGCTCTTTTCCGGCACGGATTACAGGCTGACCTGGGTGCCTGATATGGATGCCTGGTATAAATGCCATCTGGCCCTGATTCTGCCGGCGGCCAATCTGTGCTATGTGCTCGATTGCAATTTGAGAAGGAGCACCCGCGCGCAGAGGCGTCAGCTTCTCGACGCGGCGCGCGAGGGATATGCGCTGCTTCGGGAGGCCGGATACGCCATTTTGCCGCCCGGGGAGGATCGGTATTACGAGCCGGGCATAAAGCGCGCTGTCATGGCGGCGATGATCTTCGTGATGGCAAAGACGGTGATCGGCGATCTGGCGGCTGCGGATCATTGCCGTCATGCGGTTTCGGAGATGGAGGGGCTCGATGCGGCGTTTGAAGCGCTGCGCGCGCAGAAACGGGATTTTCCCATGCCGAACTGGGACGCCCTGCGGGCCGCCCGACCGGACTGGGAGGCGCTGCACAGGCAGTATGAAAGGGGTTAAGGGATGGACAGACGTGTTGAAATCAGGAATGCCTACCGCGTTTTGGGCAAGGAAGCGACGTTTTATGATGGCATGATCACCTGCCCCACGTTCATGGGCAGGGCGATTTGCAGGTTCGTCTGGAATATGGATGAGGAAAAGAACGCGAGGTATATCACGCAGGCGCTTGACGGCATTCCCGGGGATTTCGCGGGCAAGATGCTGGAGGTGCCCGTGGGCACGGGCGTATTGACGATGCCGGTGTACAAGGCACATCCGCGCGCGGACGTGACGTGTCTGGACTATTCCGAGGATATGATGCGCATGGCCGGCCGCCGCGCGCAGGCGATGGGCCTTGAGCACGTCCGCTTTGTTCAGGGCGATGTCGGCGCGCTGCCCTTTGAAGACGATACGTTTGACCTGGTGCTCTCGCTCAACGGCTTTCATGCCTTCCCGGACAAGGAGGCGGCGTATCGCGAGACGATGCGCGTGCTCAAGCCGGGCGGCATTTTCTGCGGCTGCTTTTATGTGGAGGGCGAAAACAGGCGCACGGATGCGCTGATCCGGCGCATCTATGTGCCGAAGGGATTTTTTACGCCGCCGTTTGAGACGGTTAAGAGTCTGCAGGCGCGTCTGTCGGCCATGTACGCGAGGGCGAATGTCACGGCTGTGGGGAGCATGGCCTGCTTTGTCTGTGAAAAGGGGTGATGGGATGGAGAAGGTGAGTGTTTGCGGCGTATCGGAGACGATGCTCCAGACGCTGTATGCCCGCGCTGCCTATTCGCAGGGGAAAGCGCCGCTGTTTGTGGATGCCAAGGCGGTGGAGATCGTCTCTGAAATGGACTACGATTTTACGCTCGCTAAAAAGGATGCGGCGATGAGCAGCGGCGTCATCGCCAGGACGATCCTGCTTGACGGAATGGTCGGCGCGTTTATCCGCGATAACCCGTCCGGAACGGTGATCAATATCGCCTGCGGAATGGATACGCGCGTCTATCGCCTGGACAATGGCACGATCCGCTGGATCAACATTGA
Source organism: Clostridia bacterium (assembly GCA_030535375.1). GTDB lineage: Bacteria > Bacillota > Clostridia > Christensenellales > Aristaeellaceae > Ventricola. Next base: position 11,047 of record JAUNJB010000016.1, read on the forward strand.
TCTTCCGGAGGCCATCGCCGTGCGGCGGCGTTTTCTGCCGGAGGAGAGGCGGATCTCTGCGATCGCCTGTTCCGCGATGGACGCGCGCTGGGCGCGGGAGATCGGGCAGGTGAGCGGCGAGGTGCTGGTGGTCGTCGAGGGGCTGGCGATGTACCTGAGCGAAGCGGATGTGAAGGCCATTCTCTCGATCATAAGCGGGCGCTTTGCGCGCGTGAAGGTCATTATGGAGATCATGAATCCGTTTATCGTCGGGCATGTGCGGGAAAAATCCATCGAGGCGACGCGTGCGAAATTCACCTGGGGCGCTGCGTCCGGCAGGGAGCTGGCGCGGCTCGTGCCGGAGCTTGCCTGGGTGGAGGATGTCAGCCTGGTGGAGGGCATGAAGGAGCTGTATCCCGTTTACCGGGTGATCGGAAAAATCCCCATGATCCGCAATCTGTCCAACAAGCTGGCGGTGCTTCAAAAGGCCTGAGCACAGGCGTGCTTCAAATGACCCGCGTACAATCGTTTGGGAAGAATGGTTGCCGTTCCCGCGCAAAGGGCGTATAATAGGGGAGCAACCGCATACGCGGGAAAGGAGAACCATATGCTGAAGCTTCAGGGAATACATTGGAATACGCCGGAGGGCGAGGAGATATTGAAGGGGATCGATTTACAGGTTCCCGAGAAGAAACTGACGGTGATCACCGGCCCCAACGGCGGCGGAAAGACGTCGCTGGCGAAGCTGATCGCGGGCATTTATCAGCCCTGCGCGGGAAGCATCGTGCTGAACGGGGAGGATATCACGCCGCTTGACGTGACACAACGGGCCCGGCGGGGAATCGCTTACGCATTCCAGCAGCCCGTGCGTTTTAAAGGGCTGACCGTGCGCGATCTGCTGGAATTGTCTGCCGGGGAAACGCTTGACGAGGCGCGATTGTGCGGCATGCTCAGCACGGTAGGCCTGTGCGCGCAGGAATACATCGACCGGAGCGTGGATTCGAGCCTGTCGGGCGGCGAGAGCAAGCGCATCGAGATTGCGACCGTGCTCTATCGCAGGAACGCGCAGCTGCTCGTGTTCGACGAGCCGGAGGCGGGCATCGATCTGTGGAGCTTCTCCAAGCTCACGGAGGCATTTGAAAGGCTCAAGGCCGGCGGCGATCGCTCGATTGTGATCATTTCCCATCAGGAGCGGATCATGGAAATCGCGGACTGTATCGCCGTGGTGGCAAACGGCCGGGTGCGCACCTTCGGCAGGCGGGAGGATATCCTGCCGGAGCTGCTCCTTGGCGAGAAACAGTCGTTCTGTCCGATTGGTGATCCGCGGAAGGAGGTGTGCTGAGCGTGAATGCGATTACGGAAAAGCTTCTGCGCCTTGTCTCGGACTGGGACGGGAAGTTCAAGGGCGCTTTCAACATCCGTGAGGACAGCGGATGCGCCGGACGCCAGTCCTCCGAGAATATCAGGATCGAGCCGAAGGCGGATCAGCCCGGCATCACCATCCGCGTCAGCGGCAGGGCACGGCAGGAGACGGTCTATATCCCGGCCTGCGTGACCAGGAGCGGCGTTGATGATCTGGTGTACAACGATTTTATCATCGAAGATGGCGCGGACGTCATCGTCGTCGCGGGCTGCGGCGTGCATACCGACGGCGAGGAGGAGGCGCGGCACAACGGCATCCATCGATTCTTCATCGGAAAGAACGCGCGTGTCGTCTACCGGGAGAAGCATATTGGCACAGGCGACGGCGCGGGCGCCAGGCGGATCGACCCTGTGACGGATATCCGGCTCGGGGAAAACGCCTATATGGAGATGGATACCGCGCAGATCGGCGGCGTCAGCGCAAGCGTCCGCTCGACCACGGCGCATCTCGCGGCCGGGGCCAAGCTGATCATCCGTGAACGCCTGCTCACCGACGGTGAACAGACCGCGAAGTCCGACTTCAGCGTGACGCTTGACGGCGAGGATTCCGGTGTGGATCTGGTGTCCCGCTCGGTGGCCAAGGGCAATTCCGTGCAGGAGTACCGCTCGGTCATCGAGGGCAACTGCCGGTGCACCGGTCATTCGGAGTGCGACGCGATTCTCGCGGGCAACGGCATCGTCAATGCGTCGCCGGCGCTCTACGCCAAGCACATCGACGCATCGCTGATCCACGAGGCCGCCATCGGAAAGATCGCGGGCGAGCAGATCACAAAGCTGTGCACGCTCGGTCTGACGCAGGAGGAAGCGGAACAAAAGATCATCGAGGGCTTCCTCAAATAAAAAGGTGAATCATCTTCAAAGGGCGGGGCAATCCTCAGTGGGAGGAGCCCCGCTTTGGCATGCCGGCAAAGGTTTTTCTTTCAGAAAGGGAAGAATAATTCCGGGCTATGTTCGGGAGAATAATCCGCGCCATGGATAAAACGATGATTTATGATGCCGGGGCGGGACGGTCCTTTGGCGGAGAGGCTCCGTCTTTTTTGCTTTATGGGAAACTGAGAAAAAATGAGGCGTACTCGCCGTAATGGGGCGATTTGCAGAGGTTTTCGGAAGTGGGAGCGGCTACAAGCCGCTAGGAAACTGAGAAAAAATGGGGCGCGTTCGCCGTAATCGGGCGATTTGCAGCGATTTTCGGAAGTGGAAGCGGCCACTGGCCGCTTTTGCGGCGATGCGTGCAGTGCGAATAGATGCCGCGGCACATGCGCAGAATAGGGGCACATTCAACAAGGAGACGGAGGCGTTTGCAATGCGCGAGCGGCACAGCTTGATTCCTTATGTGCTGGAGGCGGTAGCACGGCCGGGTTCGCGGGAGATCTGCGTGCGCAGGCCGCCAGACGGATTCAGGATTCGCAACGAAAGGGGCGATTGCGTTGGAAAAAAAGGGTAATCAGAGGGCGATCAAGCAGTATGCAGAGCTGGTTGATCGCCTTTCTCCCAAGAGCGATATGGGCAAGGGGTTGCTGCGTTCGTTCTGGGTCGGCGGTGTGATCTGCATGATCGGACAGGGAATCACGGACTTTTTTAACTATGGACTCAGATGGGGCATGCAGAGCTCCGCGACGGCGACCAGCATCTGCCTGATCTTCCTGTCCGCGCTGCTCACGGGCATCGGCGTCTACGACAAGATCGGCAAATATGCGGGCGCGGGCAGCATCGTTCCCATCACGGGATTTGCCAACAGCGTCGTCGCGCCCGCGATGGAGTTCCGGCGGGAGGGTCTGGTGATGGGCGTGGGCGCGAAGCTGTTTACGCTGGCCGGTCCCGTGCTGGTGTACGGCATCAGCACGTCGATCATCGTGGGATTGATCGTCTTCGTGCTGGAGGTGATCTGAATGAGCAGGCGATTGGGCAGCCAGACGGTCGTGCTTGGGAATCGTCCCGGCATCATCAGCTGGGCGAGCATCGTCGGGCAAAAGGAGCACGAGGGTCCGTACGGAGGCAAATTCGATCAGGTTCTTCCCGATGAGCTCAACGGCGAGCAGTCCTTTGAGTCGGCGGAACGGGCGATGCTGGAGAGCGCGGTCACCCTCTGTGCGCAGAAGTCGGGGCGGCAGCCATCGGATGTGCAGATGCTTCTCAGCGGCGATTTGCTCAATCAGATCATCTCGGCGGGCTATGCGGCGCGCAATCTGGCCATTCCCTTTTACGGGCTTTACGGCGCGTGTTCAACGATGTCGGAATCGCTCTCGCTGGGCAGCATGATCGCCGACGGCGGCTATGCTGATATACTGATCTGCGCCACGTGCAGCCATTTCTGCACGGCGGAGCGGCAATACCGCGCGCCGCTGGAGCTGGGCAACCAGCGCACGCCGACGGCGCAGTGGACGGTGACAGGTTCCGGTGCGGTGATGGTGGCCGGCGGTGCGGCGGCCGGGAGCGCGAAGGTGGAGCTCACGCACACGACATGCGGTCGAGTGATCGATCTGGGAATTTCGGACGCCAACAATATGGGCGCGGCGATGGCCCCCGCGGCGGCGGATACCATTGCCACGCATATGCATGATACGGGCCGCAGCTTTGCGGATTATGATCTGGTCGTCACCGGCGATCTGGGCCATCTGGGACGCGACCTGCTCATCGAGCTGCTGGGGCAAAAGAAGGTCAGCGTGCCGGAGGCCAAGCTGTTTGACTGCGGCTGCGAGATCTTTGAGGCCAGGCAGGATACGCACGCAGGCGGCAGCGGCTGCGGCTGCGCGGCCAGCATGCTGTGCGCGCATATCCTGCCGGAGCTGGCGTCGGGCCATCTGCGCCGCGTGCTGTTCATGGCCACGGGCGCGCTGCTCAGCCCCACGACGACTATGCAGGGGGAGAGCATTCCGGGCGTGGCGCATGCCGTGGTGCTGGAGCATCGGGAGGGATGAGTATGATGGATATCGTTCTGATGTATGTCAAGGCGTTTTTCGTCGGCGGACTGATCTGCGTAATCGGCCAGGTGCTGATTCTCAAGACGCAGCTTACCAGCGCGCGGATTCTCGTGGGCTACGTGACGGCTGGCGTCATTCTGGGCGCGCTGGGGATTTATAAGCCGATTATCGATTTTGCCGGCGCCGGTGCGACGGTTCCCTTAACGGGCTTTGGATATTCCCTCGCGCACGGGGCCATCGAGGCCGTGAAGTCCGAGGGCATCCTCGGTGCGTTCACGGGCGGCGTCATGTCAGCCGCCGGCGGCATCTCGGCCGCCGTGTTTTTCGGATACCTGGCCGCGATCATCTTCAAGCCGAAGATGAAATCGTAATCCGGGCGACGTCTGTTCGATCTTTTGACAGTGGAATTCCGGAATACGGATGGTAATTTTAAAAGCGACCGAAGGTCTGTTTAGACGATCGGTCGCTTTTGCTTTGCGTGAAGGCTATCGTCAGCAGGCAAAGCAGGGATATGGCGCGATGATTTTCCATCTAAACGTTCATCTCCCTTGAAAGCTTCTGTATTCTAAGATGATGTACGGCGGAGAGAAATTCACATCGGGTTCTCGTTTTTGAAAATTCTCTTTCCCGCAAGGTATGTCTCCGCCACGGAAATGCTGTGAATCCGCATCGCGTCGGCCGCGAAGGGATCGGCGGTGAGCACGGTAAAATCGGCCCGATAGCCCGGAGCGATGACGCCCTTTTCCCGTTCCTCGAAGCTTGCGTAAGCGCCGAATGACGTGAAGCTGCGCAGCGCGTCGGCGAGGGAGAGCGCCTCCTGAGGCAGATAGGGAGCGTCCGCGCGGCGGGTGTAGGGCATGCGCGTGACGGCGCACTGGATGCCCGCCGGCACGTCGGGCGGTTCCACCGGACTGTCGGAGCCGGAGGAAAGCGTGATGCCCTGCTCAAGCAGCGACGCGGCCGGATACGCGTCGAGCGCACGCTCGCCCAGGCGGCTGCCCACGATCTGCGTGTCGTAATCGAGGAAGATCGGCTGAATATAGGCATGCAGGCGGAGAGCCTTCATGCGCAGGGCCTGCCCGCGCGTGAGCACCTGCGCGTGGACGATGCCGTGGCGCGCATCCGCGCGGGGAAGGGCTGACTGCGCTTGTTCAAAGGCGTTCAGGACGAGATCCGCCGCGCCGTCGCCGATGGCATGCGCGGCGATCTGCATGCCCGCTCTGTGCGCCTCAAGCACGAGCGCGTTCAGTTCCTCCTGCTGGTAGGTGGCGATGCCGCGCGTATCCGGCGCATCGCTGTACGGCGCGCGAAGGAATGCGGTGCGTGCGCCGAGCGAGCCGTCCGTGATCAGCTTGAGCGGGCCGATGCGGAACAGCTCGTCGCCCCAGCCGGTATGGTATCCCGCGGATAGGAACGCGTGAAGCGCGTCCGGTGTGGGCAAATAGCACTGCTCCGTCACGCGCACGGTCAGCCTGCCCTCGGCCTTCAGCTCCAGATATGCGCCGATGACCTCCTCAAACGGCACGCTCAGCGCGGAAAAATCATCCGTCTGCACGGAGGTGATGCCGTACCGGCGCACACAGTCCATCGCCAGCGACAGGCGGCGCTTGATGCCCGCGCGATCCGGCGTGGGGATGCGGGAGGTGACGAGGAAGATGGCGTTTTCCCGCAGCACACCCGTCGGGCGTCCGGATTCATCGGTGTCCACGCGGCCGCCGCCGACCTGCGGCGCGGTATCGGCGATGCCGCACAGCCGCAGCGCACAGCTGTTGGCCACGGCGATGTGTCCGCAGGCACGCGTGATCAGCGCGGGGCGGTCGGGACAGACGGCGTCAAGGTCGTCCCTCGTCGGAAACCGCGCGCCGTCCGCGAAAAAATCGTGATTCCAGCCGCGTCCGAGCACCCATGGCTCGTCGGGATGCGCCGCGGCGAACGAGCCGAACGAGTGAAGCACATGGGAAAGCGCATCCGAGCAGGGGGCGAGCTGTGCCTGGGTGAGCACGCAGCCAAGCTCCAACAGATGCATGTGCGAATCGTTGAACCCGGGACAGACAAAGCGCCCACCCAGATCGATGCGCCCGGCCCGGGGAAAGAGCCTGTGTGCCGCCTCGGTGCTGCCGGCAAAGAGAAAGCATCCGTTCTGCACAGCGAAGCAGTCTGCCGGGGCACTTTGCCCCGTAAAGATGCGCGCGTGCTCATAGCATGTGATCGCGGAATCCATTGTTCATCCGTCCTTTGCGCCAGATTGTATAAGCATAGTATACGCCGAATGCGGCGATGGCGCAATCCTTCCTTGCCTTGCGGGGATTCGTGCGATATAATAGAGGCATTCAGCCGGGGAGGTGCGTCATGCGGGAGGATGCTTGCGCGAGGCTTTGTCTGCTCACGCGTGCTGCGTGGTCGGAGGATTTGCCGCGGCCGATGACGCGCCCGGCCGTGCGCGGGATGATCGCCTCGGGGGCGCTCAGCGCCTTGGTGCTGCGCGAGGTGCCCGGCGTTGGCGCGCCGGTGCTTGACCGCGCCGCGCGGCTGCTTTCTCGCGCACATGGGGTTTATGCGCTTATGCAGGTGTACGAGGCGCGGGGATACTCGATGCTGCTGCCGGAGGATGCAGGGTGGCCGAGGGCGCTCGGGGTGCTCGGCGGTCAGATGCCGCTGTTTTTGTTCGCGCGCGGAAATCCGGCGCTGCTGGACCGGCCGAGGATTGCCGTGGCGGGCAGCCGCGACATCGCGCACGGGACACGCGGGCTGGCCCGGGAGGTCGGGCGGCGGCTTGCGCGTGAGGGAATCGCGCTGGTGTGCGGCGGCGCAAGGGGCGTCGACGCGGCGGTGCAGGAGGCGCTGCTTGCATCGCGCGGGGCACTGATCCTCGTGCCGGCCGTGCCCGTGGAGCAGCTGCTTGCGCAGAGAGCACTCCGCCGGGCGCTGGATGAGGGGCGTCTGCTCATCCTGTGCGAGACGCTGCCGGATGATCCGTTTTCAAGCGAGCGCGCGCTTGCGCGCAATCACACGATCTATGCGCTGGGCGATGCGGCGCTGGTGCTTGCGTCGCGCGTGGGCGTGGGCGGCAGCTGGCGCGGGGCGGCGGATTGTCTTCGCGGCGGCTTTGCGCCCGTGTATGTGGCGGATGACGGCGGGGCGGACACGGCGGGCAATCGGGCGCTGCTTGCGCACGGCGCGCGGCGTTTTGCGCTCACGCCGGAGACGAGATTGGGCGATTTGACGACCGGCGGGGATCAGCTGACGATGCTTTGACATGCCGGGACGATGGAAGAACGGGGGGAATGCGCCTGTGCGGATCGAACTCAAGGACATCCCGCTGAGGGAAGCGCTGCATTTTCTCGGCTGGCATGGCACGCCGCTGGAGCCGGAGCTGAAGGCCCAGATTCAGGCGCTGTCCGCACGGGCGCTCGCGGAGATCCAGCCGCGCATCGTGCTCCGCCATTTCCCGCTCGATGCGCGGGGGCATCTGACGGGCACGTCGTTTGCGCCGCTTGGGGAGGATGTGCGGGCGATGCTGGCCCCCTGTCATGAGGCCGTTTTGCTGGCGGCGACGCTGGGCGCGGCGAGCGAGCGGCTGCTTTTGCGGGAGCAGGCGCGCTCCGCCGCGGACGCGGTGCTGATGGACGCGGTGCTCAGCGCGGCGATTGAGGAGGTCTGCGACAGGGCGGAGGCGGCCCTGCGCCGGGAGGCCGCCGCGCAGGGCCTGTATCTGACAGACCGGTTCAGTCCCGGCTATGGGGACATGCCGCTGCGCCAGTCCCGCGAGATTTGCGAGGTGCTCTCGGTGAACCGGGCCATCGGGCTCACGGTGTCCTCAAGCGGCATCATGATCCCGCGCAAATCGGTCACGGCCATCATGGGTGTGAGCCGCGGGCCGGTGGCGCGCCGGCCGTCGGGCTGCGCGGGATGCAGCGCGAGGGCGACCTGCCTGCTGGCGCGCCGGGACGGAGCGAACGCTTGAGGGCGGGGAAAGGAAAGCCCGGCTGCAGCGGGAACCGCCCGGCGCATAGGCGGGGCGGCGCACGCTCTGTTTTACGTGAGCATCATGAAGACCGACGAACGCCGCATGGCGGCGAAGGAGAACGGCATGCATACACAGGAAATCACGCTGCTGGACGGTGCGATGGGCACCATGCTCCAGCAGGCCGGGCTGAAGCTCGGGGACAGGCCGGAGACGCTGTCCATCACCGCGCCGGATACCGTGGAGGACATCCAGCGGCGCTATGTGCGCGCGGGCGCTCGGCTGATTCTGGCCAATACGTTCTGTGCCAACGCGCATAAGCTGGCGGGCACGGGCTACACGCCGGAGGAGGTGGTGGCTGCGTCCATCGCGGTGGCGCGCCGGGCTTGCGCGGGCACGGGGGCCAGGGTGGCGCTTGATATCGGCCCCATCGGCGAATTGCTGGAGCCTCTGGGCACGCTTGGCTTTGAAGAGGCGTATGCGCTGTTCGCCCAGATGATCCGTGCAGGTGTAGCGGCTGGCGCGGATGCGGTGTTCTTTGAGACGTTCTCCGATTTGAACGAGCTGCGCGCGGGCGTGCTGGCCGCGCGGGAATGCTGCGATCTGCCCGTGTTCGCGTCGATGACCTTTGAGGCGTCGGGCCGCACGTTCCTCGGGTGCCGCGCGGATGCGGCGGCGATGACGCTCAGCGGCCTGGGCGTGACGGCGCTGGGCGTCAACTGCTCGCTCGGCCCGGACGAGGTGGCGCCCATTCTGCGCGCCATGCGCACGGCAACCGATCTGCCGCTGATCCTCAAGCCCAACGCGGGCCTGCCGGACCCGGCGACCGGCGCGTATCATATGGCCCCGCAGGAGTTCGCCTCGTCCTGCGCGAAGCTCACGGAGTGCGGCGCGGCGTATATCGGCGGATGCTGCGGCACGACGCCGGATTTCATTTCGGCTCTGAGCGGCGCGCTCGCGGGCAGGCGGGCCGTGTGGGGGGATAAAACGCTGCACGGCATCTGCTCCGCGGGCGAGGTCTGCGCGTTCGGGCAGGGCGTGCGCGTGATCGGCGAACGCATCAATCCGACGGGAAAGAAGCGCTTCCAGCAGGCGCTGCGCGAGGGCGACATGAATTATATCGTCGCGCAGGCCATCGAACAGGCGGAGGTGGGCGCGCAGATTCTCGATGTGAACGTGGGCCTGCCGGGCATCGACGAGCCGCAGATGATGCGGCGGGTGGTGACGGCGATCTCCGGCGCGGTATCTCTGCCGCTGCAGATCGATTCGTCCAGCCCGGCGGCGATCGAGGCGGGATTGCGCGCCGCGCCGGGCAAGTGCCTGATCAACAGCGTCAACGCATCGCGTGCATCGCTTGAGAGCGTGCTGCCGTTGGCCAGGAAGTACGGCGCGGCGATCGTCGCGCTTGCCCTGGGGGAAAACGGCCTGCCGTCCACGGCGCAGGAGCGCTTCGGCTTTGCCGAAAGGATCGTCGCTGCGGCGCGGGATATGGGCATTGCGCGCGAGGATATTGCCGTCGACTGCCTGACGCTGACGGTCTCCGCTCAGCAGGATCAGGCCGGACAGACGCTTGCGGCGGTGCGGCGTGTGCGCGAAGAGCTGGGGCTTGAGACGGTGCTCGGCGTGTCCAACATCTCTTTCGGCCTGCCGCAGCGCCAGATTGTCACGCAGGCGTTTCTCACCCAGGCAATCGCGAGCGGCCTCACGCTGCCCATCATCAATCCCAACCAGCGGGAGATGATGGACGCGGTGGATGCCTGCCGCGTGCTCAGCGGGGAGGACGTGAGCTGCGCGGCCTACATCGCGCGCCACGCGCCCGCGCGCGGGGAGGCAAAGCCCGAGGCGGCCCGGCAAGATGCACAGATGACCATCGGCGAGGCGATTGCCAAGGGCATGAAAGCGGAGGCGGCGGCGATTGCCAGGCAGATGATGGAAAACATCGAACCGCTTGTGCTCGTCGAGAAGCATTTGATTCCGGCGCTCGATCTTGTGGGCGAACAATATGAAAGACAGGAGATCTTCCTGCCGCAGCTGATGAACGCCGCATCCGCCTCGGGCGCCGCGTTTGAGGAGGTTCGCCGCGTCATTGCCGCGAGCGGCGCGCAGGGCGAGGGCAAGGGGCCCATCGTGCTGGCGACGGTCGAGGGCGATATCCACGACATCGGCAAGAACATCGTGCGCACGGTGCTTGAAAACTACGGTTTTCACGTGATCGATCTCGGGCGCGACGTGCCCGCGGAGCGCGTGGTCGAGGCGGCGAAGGCGCACGGCGCGAAGATTGTCGGCCTGTCCGCGCTGATGACCACTACCGTGCCCAGCATGCAGCGCACCATCGAGCAGCTGCACGCGGCCGGCGTGCACGTGCCGGTGATTGTCGGCGGCGCGGTGCTCACCCCGGATTACGCCAGGGAAATCGGCGCGGATTACTACGCCAAGGACGCCAAGCAGTCCGCCGACATCGCCAAGGCGATCCTCGGCTGACACGCCATTTTGTATCAGAAAGCGAAGAAGAACATGGGCAATCATCCGATTTATGAACTCGTGAAAAGCGGCGCGCTGCTCTTTGACGGCGCGACCGGTACATACGCCAAGTCCCTGCCGGATTGGCCGGAGGGGCAGGTGGAGCTGGCCTGCCTGCGCGCGCCGGACATGGTGCTGGCGCTGCACAGGGCTTACATCGACGCGGGAAGCCGCGCCGTCAAGACCAATACGTTCGCCGCGCACGTGGGCCTCGCCGCGAAGGATTCCGCGCAGCGGCGCGCGATCATCCGCGCGGCGGTGGGCATCGCGCGTCGCGCCGCCAAGGGGGATGGCGCGTACGTGTTTGCGGATATCGGTCCCGCCCCTGCGGGGGAGGATGCGGCGGCGGTTTACACGGCGATGGCGGACGAGTTCCTTGCCGAAGGCGTGAGCTGCTTTTTGCTGGAGACGATGCCCTCCGCCGATGGCATCGAGGAGACGGCGCGGCGCATCAAGGCGGAGCGGGAGGGCGCGTTTGTCGCGGTTTCCTTCGCCGCCGATCCGGACGGATTTACCCGCTCCGGCGAATCCGTCGCCGCGCTCGTCGAGCGGATGGACGTGTGCGACGCGGTTGACGCGGTGGGGCTCAACTGCATCTGCGGCGCGTATCACATGCGGCGGCTGCTCGCCGGTCTGCCCGCGCCGCGCAAGCTGCGCATGGCGATGCCGAACGCGGGCTATCCGCATGTGATCGACGGCAGGATGTACTATGACAGCGATCCTGTGTATTATGCCCAGCAGGTTGTCGCCTGCAGCGCGCAGGGCGCGCAGATCGTCGGGGGATGCTGCGGCACGACGCCGGAGCATATCCGCCAGGTTGCCCGGCTGCTTCGGCATCCGGCCGTGGGGCCTGCCGCGCTCAGACGGATGAGCAAAGAGGAGACGCCCGGTGTGTGCCAAAGCCGCGTCAAGCGCAGGCTGGAGGCGGGGGAGCGCGTCATTCTGGTGGAGCTTGATCCCCCGCGCGACGCGGGCATCGGCCCGTTTATCGATGGCGCGCAGGCGCTTTCAAAGGCGGGGGCGGATGCGATCACCATCGCGGATTGCCCCATCGGCCGCGCGCGGATGGATTCGAGCCTGCTTGCCTGCAAGCTCAGCCGTGAATTCGGCATCGAGGCCCTGCCGCATATGACCTGCCGCGACCGCAATGTCAACGCGACCAAGGCGCTCCTGCTTGGATTGTCGATGGAGGGGGTACACAATGTCCTCGCCGTGACGGGCGATCCTGTGCCTACGAGCGACAGAGGCAGCGTCAAGAGCGTGTTTCAGTTTAACTCGCGCGTGCTGGCGCGCTTTGTGCGCAGCCTGGCGGCGGGCAAAGAGGTGGAGCCGTTTTTCCTGTGCAGCGCGCTGAATGTGAACGCCGTCAATTTTGACGCGGAGCTCGAGCGCGCCAAGGACAAGGAACGCTGCGGCATGGACGCGTTTTTGACACAGCCCGTGCTCAGTGAGCGCGCCGCGCGCAATATCGAAAGGGCGCACAGGGAGCTTTCCGCGCATCTGATCGGCGGATTGTTTCCCGTGGTGAGCCAAAAGAACGCGCTGTTTTTGCAAAGCGAGGTCGCAGGTATCGCGGTGGATGAGGCCGTGATCCGCGCGTATGAAGGGCTTGACCGCGAGGCCGGAGAGGATCTTGCCGTCCGGCTGTGCGGCCGGGCCGCCAGGCGCATCGCGCCGTATGTCGATGGATTCTACATCATGACGCCTTTCCAGCGGGTGAAACTCGTCGCGAGGATCATGGAGGACATCCGCAGAATATAACCGGCGGAATGCGGCGGAGTCTTTTGCGATGCGCCGTCTGCGGGCGTCCCGTGTAAAACGGCCAGACGGACGCAATGCCGGGGACTTTAGGCGGGGGTTGGGGGGCTTTCGGCTGGAATCCGATGCCGCGCGCTGAGGTTCGGATTCCGTGGTCAACGGCGTGCGCGTGTGATCGGGAAGGGCGCTGTTCTCGGCCTATGGCCGGCGCGCCTGCTTCGCGGACGCAAGGAATGCTGAAAGCGCGACTGTGCGGGTGCCTCGGATAGAGCCCCAAGCCCGAAAAAGGCTTGATTTGCTTAGAATGTGTCTCTAAGGAAGGAATTGCATTTCTGGGATTTAGAAACACATCCTGCTAAATTGCTCGCTTAGAATGCCCGGAATTGGCCTGACAGCTCCCTTTCCTGTCATTGCAATGCGGAAAGGAAGTCTGCGATTGCCCGATTGATGAATTGTGCGTTGTCATAGTTGGCATTGTGCGCCGCATCGGGGACAAAGACGAGCGGAAAACCCGCGCGAGCGCTCCAGAGACGGTTGTAGGCGCGCACCTTGCCGGTGCGGTCGTGTTCGCCGACGAGCAGCAGCGCAGGACAGGAAATGTGAACGGGCTGCTTTTCCAGCGTGAACGCGCCGAAGCCCATGCCCATCAGCCGGCAGATTTCGTCTTTGCTCAGGTCGGACATGACCCCGCGCGCATGGTCAAACGCGGCCTGTGTGTGCGCGCACTGGCGCGCCATGAGCTTCACCAGCAAGCGGTAGGGGTACAGGCGTGACATCCAACCTGTTTGGCGCAGCAGCCAGCGATCAAAGCGCGTCGTATAGACATCGCCGAACGGGCAGGAACCGATGGCGATCAGGCCCGCGGCCTGCGCGGGGTAAAGGCGGCAAAATGCCTGCGCGGCGAATCCGCCCATCGACTGCCCGATCAGCACCGCGCGCGGGCAGCTTTCCTGTGCAAGAATGCCGTGCAGATCCTCGGCCAGATTGGCATAGGTGAAGTCCGCGTAGGGACGGGAGGCGCCGTGCCCGGGCGCGTCCCAGACGATCACGGGATGCGTCCGCTCGAAGAATGGAATCTGGCGGTCGAACAATGTGTGGTCGATGGTCAGCCCGTGCAGGAAGACGAGGGGGATGCCGCTGGCGTTTTCCCCGGAGATCCAGTAGCGCACCGCGCCGCGCGGGGATAGATAGGTCTTTGGCAGCATGGTCAGCCCTCGCTTTCCGGTGTGTATGCGTCGCGCCACTGGGCGATGAGCCTGCCGAAATCGCGCCGCACGATTTCCGGGTCGGGCGTACCGGCTTGAACGGCGGTGCGCATGAAGCCATCTGACGCCCAGATGACCTCCTTGTAGAAAAGCTCAATGTCCATCTGTTCGCGAAGGGGCGTGCTTTTAGCGGCGGCCCGGAACAGGCGGAGCCCCTCCCGCGCGTGTTTGGCAAAGTCCTCCCGGATGGGCGCGCAGATGGATGGCTCCTGTTCGTAGTATGCCCTCAGGGTGAAAGCGGTCATGTGCGGGTGCTTGGCCATGACTTCGCACTTGGCGTTCAGCGTGCGTTCCAGCAGGTCAAACAGGTCGCTTGCCTGGTCCACGCGTCGGCGCGCAAGCGCCTGCAGGGCTGCGTCCATCGCGTATTCCCATAGATACAGATACAGCGCCTGCTTGTTGCCGAAGTAGTGAAACAGCAGTGGCTTGGAGATGCCTGCCGCGTCCGCGATTTCGCGCATAGGCGCTTTTTTGTATGAATGGGTGGAAAAGACGCGGTATCCCGCGTTGAGCATGCGCAGCCGCTTTTCCTGCGGCAAGCCGAAGAACCTCTCGTTCATCCGGGCACCTCCCGCTTTTTACTGCAACCATGATAAAGCCGTTGACCGTTTTTGTGAAGACCGAAATCTGAAAAAGAGCGCGCCGTGCGCGCTCCTGCTTCCGAATCATTTCACATGCCAAATTGTTTCTGTGCCCGCTGTCTGGTTTTTACGCAATTACCTGGCGGCCAGTGGCCGCTTCCCCTCCCGAAAAACGCTGCGAAACGCCCGATTTGGGCGAACGCGGCCGGTTTTCGCGCAATTTCCTGGCGTCTAGTGGCCGCTTCCCCTTTCGAAAATCGCTGCAAAACGCCCGATTCAGGCGAACGCGGCCGGTTTTTACGTAATTTCCTGGTAAAGCAAAAAAAAGAAGCCGGACTGCCGGCCCCTCACCGCACGGTTATCTGTGCCTGAACAGCCCCATCACCGCGCCGCAGATGCCGCCGACGATGTGGGAAAGGTGTGATATATTGTCCGCCGAGAACAGACCGCCCATGATTTCCTGTGTGAGGTACAGCGCGGCGACGGCGACCAGCGTCAGCGGGATTTCTCCGCCCTTGGCTCCGGAGGTCGAGGCCAGGAAGATGAGCATGTATACGATGCCGCTTGCGCCCATCAGCATGCTGTTTCCGCCGAAGAAGATGTGGAACAGCCCGGAGACCAGCGCCGTCACCGCGAACATGAACAGCAGCCGCCAACTGCCGTAGCGCTCCTCGACGATGGGGCCCAGCGCGAGGATCAGCGCCATGTTGCTGACATAGTGGGAAAACGTCGTGTGCCCCAGCACGTGACAAAACAGCCGCACGTAGGACAGCGGATTGAGAAAACTGGATCGGTATACGCTGAACACCATGCGGCTGGACGCGCCGCCGGTGAGGATGGAAAGGCCGAGCGCACCCAGCGACAACAGCGCAAAGCATAAAACCGCCGGGGCGTTGAAGGTGAAGATGATCTTGCTCTTTTTCATGGCGTACTCCTGTCTGCTGCCAAAGCCGTACAAATTCAGACAACAGTATACCATGGGCGGCGGATGGCCGCAAGCGTCCGGCAAAAATAAAAAGCGAGCGGGAATACGGGAAAAGGTGAAAGCTTTCCCGCTTTCATCGTCTTTGGGCATGGACGGACGAATTGCCGAATGCTTTAGCAGAAGCCGCATTGGGCCGGCTGCGCGCAGGCAGCTCGGCCGGACGGAGCAGATGCGTGTGGCGGGGGATGAAAAGCCCGGAGGATGCGCCGAGGGATTGAGCGGAAGAGACCGGAGGGCGCGAGGCCGTCTCGGCCGATGGCGCGATGGGGCGGACGAGCCCCTTGACAGGGGGATTTCTGCGGCGGCAGCGGGGCAGGGATTCCGCGCGCGATGGAGAAATATACCTTCGATATTGATTTGCGTTGTCGAGAGGGGAAGTTTCCATGATCAAACGTCTTTTTGCAGCGGCGGCTCTGCTGCTTTGCTTCCCGCTGGCCGTCCTTGCGGACAGCATTGTCGCCCTGCTGCCCGGCGGGGGCACATTTCCGCAGGGCGTGTACGCGCATTTTGCGGCGGATCAGAAGTTCGCGGTGTACAGCGGGCCGGGCGAAATGTACCTGCGCGAGGCGAATGGCCGGGCCAGCGTGTCGACAAACGACTGGATCGAGGTCTTCGGCGAGGAAAACGGCTGGCTGTTGGTGCTCTACAGGGTGAGTGCGGATGCGCTGCGCTTTGGCTACATTCAGGCGACGCAGGCACAGGCGGGCGTGCCCGTGCAGGCGCTCTCGTGGCAGAGCGACGCGGTGATTCTGTACGGCGGCGCGACGAACGATCCGATTGAATCCGGCGCGGGCATCGATCTTCCTGCGGGGCAGGAGGGCACGCTGCTCGCCATGTTTGGCGATGATGCCGCGTATGTGGAAACGCAGACGGCCGGCGGCGTGCCCGTGCGCGCATTTATGAGCGTGCACGATCTGGTCTATGCGGAGTCGGGCGAGAGCCTGCCGATTAATCAAATTGGCATGCTCTACATGTGGGACGGCTCGGACGTGGCCCTGTATGCGACAAAAGAGGATGCGCTTTCGGGCGGCGTGCCGGTCAGGATGCAGGCATCCGGCGTGATGGTGCGCGTGGTCTCGGTCTCCGGCGGCGCGGCACAGGTGGCCATCGATGGCGCGGGCGGGCTCAGGGAGATCTGCTGGATCGATGCAGCATGCCTGGTGACGGAGCTGTGAGCGATCCCCGGCTGCGGATTCAACGGTTTATCCAGAATCCGCAGCATATTTTTGGCGGCGCGGGGCTTGAAGAAACTTCCTTTTTGTGAGATAATAAGCGATGCTGTGTATGAAAACATAAAGTAGAAGCAGAGAGCAAAAGGAGAACCTGAGAAGCATGATCGCCACCCAGAATATTTCCCTTTCCTACAGCGGCAAGCCGCTCTTTAAAAACGTCAACATCAAGTTTACCGCGGGCAATTGCTACGGCATCATCGGCGCGAACGGCACGGGCAAGTCCACGTTCCTCAAGGTGCTCTCCGGCGAGCTGGAGCCGACCACGGGCGAGGTGGTCATCACCCCCGGCGAGCGCATGGCCGTGCTGAGCCAGAACCACTTCGCCTTTGACGAATATGAGGTGCTGACCACGGTCATCATGGGTCATAAGCGCCTGTATGAAATCATGAAGGAGAAGGACGAGCTCTACGCCAAGGAGGATTTTACCGACGCGGACGGCGAGCGCGCCAGCGTGCTGGAGGGCGAATTCGCCGAGCTGGACGGCTGGAATGCCGAGAGCAACGCGGAGATGATCCTCACGGGCCTTGGCATCAGCCTGGATATGGAGCACATGCTCATGAGCGAGCTGGACGGCAGCCAGAAGGTCAAGGTGCTGCTGGCGCAGGCGCTCTTTGGCAGCCCGGATATCCTGCTGCTGGACGAGCCGACCAACTATCTCGATATTCAGTCCGTGCGCTGGCTGGAAAACTTCCTGCTGGAGTTCCCCAATACGGTGATCGTCGTCAGCCACGACCGTCACTTCCTCAACAAGGTCTGCACGCACATCTGCGATATTGACTTTGGCAAGATTCAGATGTACGTGGGCAACTACGACTTCTGGTATGAGTACACCCAGATGGCCGCGCGCCAGCAGAAGGATCTCAACAAGAAGAATGAGCAGAAGATCAAGGAGCTGCAGGCGTTCATCCAGCGCTTCTCGGCCAACGCCAGCAAGCATAAGCAGGCGACCAGCCGTAAGAAGCTGCTTGACAACCTCCAGATGGAGAATTTCACGCCGTCCTCCCGCCGCTATCCGTATGTTGCGTGGAAGCCCGACCGCGAGATCGGCAACGACCTGCTCACCGTGACCAATCTTTCCAAGACTGTCAACGGCCGCAAGGTGCTCAACAACATCTCCTTTGTGCTTACCCCGGGCGACAAGGTGGCCTTCGTCGGCACGGACGAGCTGGCGCGCACCACGCTTTTTGAGATCCTCATGGGTGAGATGGAGCCGGATGAGGGCAGCTTCAAGTGGGGCATCACGACCTCCCGGAGCTACTTCCCCAAGGACAACGGCAGGTACTTTGACGACTGTGAGTACAACCTCATCGACTGGCTGCGCCAGTTCTCGCAAAGCCAGTACGAGAGCGATATCCGCGGCTGGCTGGGCCGCATGCTCTTCTCCGGAGAGGATGCGCTCAAGCAGGCGAAGGTGCTCTCCGGCGGCGAAAAGGTGCGCTGCATGCTCGCGCGCATGATGCTCTCCGGCGCGAATGTGCTGGTGCTCGACGAGCCGACCAACCATCTGGATCTCGAGTCCATCACCGCGCTCAACAAGGGCATGATCGAGTTCACCGGTTCCATGCTCTTTGCCACGCAGGATCACGAGTGCATTCAAACCGTGGCCAACCGCATTATGGAGATTCTTCCGGGCGGTCTTGTGGATCGCCGTGAAAGCTACGATGACTACATTGAAAGCGAAAATGCCGCCCAGCAGCGCGAGGCGCTCATGCATGCGTGAGAAACGTGTGAAATTTGTTCGGTCAACGGTACAAAGCCCTGATTTTATGGTATACTGAAAGCATGGGAAGAGGGGAGCGTAACCGTGGAGCACATCAAGAGCGAAAGAATTATCAATATTCCGAATGTTTTGACTGTCGTTCGCATTGCGCTGCTGCCCGTTGTGGTCTGGCGCTTTTCCGCGGATGATAAGATCGGAGCGCTGATTGCTTATCTGGCGGCGATGCTCACCGACGCCGTGGATGGATTCATTGCGCGCAGGTTCAATCAGGTGACGTCGCTGGGCAAGCTGCTTGACCCGCTGGCGGATAAATTGTCCTTGGTCACGCTGCTGGGGCTCTTTGTCTCCGACGGGGAAATCCCGCTTTGGGTGCTGGCGGTGATCCTGCTCAAGGAGGCGGCGCTGATCATCGGCGGCGGCGTGGCGCTAAGGCGCGGCATCGTCGTCTACGCGCTGCCCATCGGCAAGGTGACGACCGTGGCATTTATCACGTCCATCGTCACGCGATTCATGAGCATGCGTGAGCTCGCGGATACGCTGCTGGGCGTCTCCGTGGTGCTTTCGATGGTCGCGCTTGTGTGGTATGGAATCGATCTGATGAAAAAGCTCGGAAATCCAAAGGCAGATTTAACAAAATAATGGAAATAGTTATAGCGGCTCGCGACATTGACAAATGGAAGCGGCCGCTTTATAATAATTCATCAAACTCCCCTATACTTCACAAAATGTGTGTCCCAGGAGAAGAGAGAAAGAGAAAACAGGAGGAAAAAAAGATGCTGCCGAATGTGATTCGCGAAGGCCTGACTTTTGATGATGTCCTGCTGGTTCCGCGCCGCAGCGAGGTGCTGCCCAAGGAGGTCAATCTCGAAACCCGTCTGACGGATAAGATCAAGCTCAACATTCCGTTCATGTCCGCTGCGATGGACACGGTGACGGAGTCCAAGATGGCG
Source organism: Clostridia bacterium (assembly GCA_030535375.1). Lineage (GTDB taxonomy): Bacteria > Bacillota > Clostridia > Christensenellales > Aristaeellaceae > Ventricola. Next base: position 30,344 of record JAUNJB010000016.1, read on the forward strand.
ATTGCCATGGCGCGCGAGGGCGGCCTGGGCGTCATCCACAAGAATATGTCCATTGAGCAGCAGGCGCAGGAGGTCGACCGCGTGAAGCGTTCCGAGAACGGCGTCATCTCCGATCCGTTCCACCTCGGGCCGGACAACCTCGTTTCCGACGCGGAGGCGCTCATGGCGCGCTACCGCATCAGCGGCGTTCCGATCACCAAGGACGGCAAGCTCGTCGGCATTCTCACCAACCGAGACCTCCGTTTTGAAACCAATTTTTCCCGCCCGATTCACGAGGTGATGACCTCCAAGAATCTGATCACCGCGCCGGTGGGCACCACGCATGAGCAGGCACGCGCCATCCTGGCCAAGCACCGCATCGAAAAGCTGCCGCTGGTCGATGAGGAGGGCAATCTGCGCGGCCTGATCACCATCAAGGACATCCAGAAGGCCGCAAAGTATCCGAATTCCGCCAAGGATGCGCAGGGACGTCTGCTCTGCGCGGCCGCCGTCGGCGTGAGCCACGATGTGTTTGAGCGCATCGACGCGCTGGTGGGCGCGGGCGTGGATGTCATCTGCATCGATACGGCGCATGGACACAGCGTCGGCGTGCTGAATCAAATCGAGAAGATTCGCGTGACATTCCCGAATATCCAGATCGTCGCGGGCAACGTCGCGACGGCGGCGGCCACCCGCGCGCTGTTTGAGGCGGGCGCGGACTGCGTCAAGGTCGGCATCGGCCCGGGCTCTATCTGCACCACCCGCGTGGTCGCCGGCATCGGCGTGCCGCAGGTCACGGCCATCAGTGACTGCGCCGAGGAGGCCGAGAAGCTCGGCAAGCGCATCATCGCCGACGGCGGCATCAAGTTCTCCGGCGATATCGTCAAGGCGCTTGCGGCGGGCGGCTCTGTGGTGATGCTCGGCAGCCTGCTGGCTGGCACCGAGGAGGCGCCGGGAGCGCTGGAGATCTACCAGGGCCGCCAGTTCAAGGTCTATCGCGGCATGGGCTCCCTCGCCGCGATGGAAAAGGGCAGCAAGGATCGTTACTTCCAGGAGGACGCCAAGAAGCTCGTTCCGGAGGGTGTCGAGGGCCGCGTGGCCTACAAGGGCAGCCTGAGCGACACCATTTATCAGCTGGTGGGCGGCCTGCGCGCGGGCATGGGCTACTGCGGCACACCGACGATCGAATCCCTGCGCCACGATGCCGAGTTTATCCGCATCACCAACGCCGGCTTGCTTGAGAGCCATCCGCATGACATCAACATTACCAAGGAAGCGCCGAATTACACCCGCAGCGGGATGTGATTCAATCAATGGCGGTGCTGCCGGTCTCCTCACTATGAAGGAGGCCGGCTTTTT
>JAUNJB010000160.1 GCA_030535375.1 Clostridia bacterium
CTGATCCGCTTTGGCATCATGAGCCCGTCGGAGTCCGGCGCGTTCGCGTGCGCGTATGCGCTGTTCGTGGGCGTTGTGATTTACAGGGAGCTGAGCTGGGAGCTGCTGATCCAGACGCTCAAGGATTCCGTGAAGGACGTCACGGTGATCACGATCATCCTGGCGTTCTCCGGCGTGTTCGGCTATGGCGTCGTCTTCGACGATTTGACCACCACGCTGGCGACGGCCCTGGTGTCCATCACCACGAACAAGACGCTGCTGCTGTTCCTCGTCATTCTGTTCCTGCTGTTCTGCGGTATGTTCATGGAGACGACGGTCATCGCGCTGATTCTGACGCCGATCCTGCTCCCGGTCATGAAGAGCGTGGGCGTCGATCCGGTCGTCTTCGGCATGATCATGATGACCTGCGTCACGTTCGGCGTCATGACGCCCGCCTGTCGGCACGGCCCTATATACGGTGTCGGACATCATGGGATGCGACATCGGTGAGACGGTCAAGTATGGCTGGCCGTTCTATGTGGCGGTGCTGCTGGTTGTGGCGTTCATGGTGTTCTTCCCGGACGCGGTGCTGGCGCTGCCGAATCTGGTTTACGGCGTCGGGGCATAACTGAGCGCGCTTGCCGCTGACTTTTACGGAAACTATATACGTCAGGGACTGGAAGACGTGTGTTATTTATGGTAAAATGGATGTAGCATTCTAGTATATGGAAGCGTATACAGTTTTGAAAAGGAGTGAACGCTAATGAAAATGACATTTCGCTGGTACGGCAAGGACAGCGATAAAATCACCCTCAAGCAGATCAAGCAGATTCCCAACTGCTCCGGCCTGATGGGCGTGCTCGATTACAAGGCAGCGGGCGAGCCCTGGGAGGAGGAGGAGATCCGCCAGTACATGGAGGATGTCCACGCCGCGGGGCTGGAGTGCGAGGTCATCGAGAGCGTCAATGTCCATGAGGACATCAAGCTCGGCCTGCCCACGCGCGATCAGTACATCGAGAACTACAAGATCAGCATCCGCAATCTGGCCAAGTATGGCGTGAAGGTGATCGTCTACAACTTCATGCCGGTGCTCGATTGGCTGCGCACCGATCTGGCGCGCGAGATCCCGGAGGACGGCTCCAACAGCCTGTATTTTGACGAGGCGGAGCTCGGCGCGATGACCCCGGTGGAGATTGTGCGCAAAACCGCGGAGAATTCCAACGGCTTCACGCTCCCGGGCTGGGAGCCGGAGCGCCTGGCGGATCTTGAGCACGTGCTGGAGATGTACAAGTCCGTGGACGAGGAGAAGCTGCTTGAGAACTACAAGTATTTCCTCGATGCGATCATCCCGGTCTGCGAGGAGGTCGGCATCCGCATGGCGTGTCATCCGGACGATCCGGGCTGGCCGATCTTTGGTCTGCCGCGCATCGCGCATGATCAGGCGGGCTATGACAAGATCGTCAAGCTGCATGACAGCCCCTGCAACACGCTGTGCCTGTGCACGGGCTCTCTGGGCAGCAACGTCGAAAACGACATTCCCGCGATGATCCGCCATTTTGGCGAGATGGATCGCATCGGATGCCTGCATGTGCGCAATGTGAAGCATCTGGGCAGCCCGCGCCGTTTCCGTGAGAGCAGCCATCTGTCCTCCGACGGCGATCTGGATATGTACGAGATCATGAAGGCCTGCTATGAGACCTGCCCGGATACCTACATCCGCCCGGATCATGGCCGCATGATCTGGGACGAGGTCGGCCGTCCTGGCTATGGCCTGTATGACCGCGCGCTGGGCATTGCGTATCTGAATGGACTCTGGGAAGCCATCGACAAGAATGCGAAAGCGGGGAAGTAAGCCATGAAAATGAATCTTGCTGCGCTCGCGAATCGCGAGGCGTGGGAAAAGGTGAACGTCGTCCTGCCCCAATACGATGTGGCGGCGATGGCCGCGCGCACGAAGGAGAATCCCATCTGGGTGCACTTCGGCGCGGGCAATATCTTCCGCGGCTTCATCGCGGCGCTCCAGCAGCGCCTGCTTGACGAGGGCCTCTGCGATCGCGGCATTGTTGCCGCGGATACGTTCGATTACGACATCATCACCAGGATATACGACGCGTTTGACAACCTGACGATGAACGTCACGCTCAATCCCGACGCGACGACCAGCCGCGAGATCATCGCTTCTGTTGCGGAGGCGTTGCGCGCGGATGCCGGCGACAAGGGACAGATGGCGCGCTTTGCCGAGATCTTTGAGAATCCGTCCCTGCAGATGGTTTCCTTCACGATCACCGAGAAGGGCTATGCGCTGCGCAACATGGCGGGCGAGCTGATGCCCGTCGTCGTAGCGGACATGAAGGAAGGCCCCGCGAGCGCACGCCACGCCATGAGCGTGGTCACCGCGCTGATGCTGCGCCGCTTTGAGGCGGGCGCGTATCCCATCGCCTTGGTCTCCATGGACAATTGCAGCCACAATGGCGAGAAGCTGCGCTCTTCCGTCATGGAGATCGCCAAGGCCTGGTATGAGAACGGCTTTGTCACCGATGCGTTTATGGCGTATCTGGGGGATGAGGCGAAGGTTGCCTTCCCGTGGAGCATGATCGACAAGATCACTCCGCGCCCGGCGAAGGTGGTGGAGGAGTCCCTGCTGGCGGACGGCATCGAGGACATGGCCCCGATCGTCACGAGCCGCAATACGTTCATCGCGCCGTTTGTCAATGCGGAGCGCCCGCAGTACCTGGTCGTGGAGGATCGCTTCCCGAACGGCCGTCCGGCGCTGGAGAAGGCTGGCGTGTACATGACCGACCGCGATACGGTGAACTGCACCGAGCGCATGAAGGTCACCACCTGCCTGAATCCCCTGCATACCGCGCTGGCGGTGTATGGCTGCATGCTCGGCTATACGCTGATCTGTGAGGAGATGAAGGACGAGGAGCTGGTGAAGCTCATCCGCCGTCTCGGCTATGTCGAGGGCCTGCCGGTCGTCGTCGATCCCAGGATTCTCAGCCCGAAGGCGTTTATCGACGAGGTGGTTGAGCAGCGCCTGCCCAATCCGTTTATGCCGGATGCGCCGCAGCGCATCGCCACGGATACCTCTCAGAAGGTAGGCATCCGCTTTGGCGAGACGATCAAGAGTTATGTGGCCGAGGGCCGCGATCTTGGCGGGCTGGTGTCCATCCCGCTGGCGATTGCCGGCTGGCTGCGCTATCTGCTTGGCGTGGATGACAACGGCGCCGTGATGGAGATCTCCTCCGACCCGATGAAGGACGAGCTCCAGCAGAAGCTTGCCGGCATTGAGCTGGGCAAGCCGGAGACGTATCACGGTCAGCTGCGCGGGATTCTGTCAAGCGAGGTGATCTTTGGCAGCGATCTGTGCAAAATCGGTCTTGCGGATCGCATCGAACAGATCTTTGTCGAGGAGCTGGCAGGCCCCGGCGCCGTGCGTGCGACGCTGCGCAAATATCTGGCCTAATGCAGTGATGCCCATGTGCTTCTCCTCGGATCGGGGAGAAGCGCATGGGATTTTGATATGGAATCAGGATAGAGTATGAAAATCGAGGAAAGACGCTACGCCGAGACTGCGCGCGATTTTGCACGGCGCACGCTCAAGGCCAACATCGTTTCCATGGAACTGAAGCCCGGCGCGATGGTCAGCGAGAATGAGCTGGCCGCACAGATGGGCCTCAGCCGCACACCCGTGCGCGAGGCGCTGATGGATCTGTCCCAGTTCCATGTCGTGGATGTGCTTCCTCAGCGTGGAAGCCGCATTACGCTGATCGACTACGCGCTGGTGGAGGAGGCGCGCTTTGCCCGCCAGGTGCTCGAGGTAGCGATCCTTGAGCAGGTATGCGAGCGCGCGACCCCGGCGGATATATCGCAACTGCGCCAGAATGTCCGTCTTCAGATGCTCACACAGGAGCCGGATATGGGCGGTTCGCTCAATCTGATGGAGCTGGACGACGCTTTTCACCAGATTCTCTTCCGCATCGCTCACAAGGAGAATACATTCCGGATGCTGAGCGGTATGACGATCCACTTTGACCGCGTGCGCGCGCTGTCGCTCACCGTGGTCAAGGATCACAAAATCATCGCTGATCACCAGGCGATCTGCGAATCGATCGCCGCCCGCGACGTGGAGCGCGCCAAGGAGATTATGGTCAAGCATCTGTCACGCGTGCATGTGGACGAGGAGACCATCCGCCGCGTCTGCCCGCAGTACATCAAGGATACGGCGAAGGCCTATGGCGGATGAGGATCAATCAAGTAGGTTCAGGCTTTCTTTGAGGTGAAGCAAGGTAAGGCTTGATAATCTGAAACCACCGATTGAATCGGTGGTTTTTACTTATTTATTTAAAAGGATAGAGACCATCGTAGAAATACACTGCCTCTCATTATTTTTTAAGGCTCGATATTGGATGACGAACTGCGCTTCCTCGGTGTTGAGCTGAAAAGATTCCGTATACTCGATTTTCCTGCGGATATCGGTTCTTCCGATGATATAATCGACGGATGTATTGAAATAATCGGCAAGGCTTGAGAGCGTTTTGATATCGGGCTCAACATTATGGTTTTCATATTGATTAATCGATTGTTGACTGACACCTATGGCATCTGCAAGCCGCTGTTGACTGATGCCGTATTCTTTGCGAAGTATCTTTAGATTTGGCAGCAAAATCCCACCTCCGATGATACTCCTTAGTTTAACAATATTTCAGTAGTATTGAAAAATATGAATATTTGTTGTTGACAACAAAAATAAATTGTTATAGAATGACATGTAGCGAAATACAAAGGGAGCGGAGGGTATATGAAACGTAAATTTTTTAAAGGGATGGCATGCTTGATGATCGCATGGCTGATTCTCATGACGTCAACCGTATTGGCGGAGGATGTAGACATTCTCCGGGTGAGCATTCAGGCCGACAAAGCCCAATACAGGGAAACCGATACGGCGAAGCTGACCATCACGGTGGAAAACACGTCGGATCACGTGGCGACGGATGTGAGCATCGCGAACTTGCTTCCTAACGGCCTGCAATATGCTCCTCAGCAGAGGGATACCACCTTTAGGCACACTTCTATTGCTCCGCACAGCTCTGTGCAGCATGAGGTATATGTGCAGCTGGTCAACACGAAGCTGCCACAGACGGGGGATCGTTTCTGGAGCATGCCTGTTTATGCGGCGATTACGGTCATCTGTGCGGCGCTGATTGTTGTGCTTCGAAAGAAAAAAATGGATGCGTGAGCATTGAGAATACGGGAGGAAAAGCATATGCGAAAGAAATGGCTATTGCTTGCTGGTTTGCTGATGGTGCTGACGCTGTGTGCGGGCATTGCATCGGCGGCGGAGAACTCTACAACTGCGACCATCGATTTGCAGTTTGGCAAGCAGACGTTTACGGATACCGTGCAGGTGGAGTGGAACGAGCGGTATATATATGGTGAACTCGATAAGCTGTACCTTTCAGAAGATGAATTCTATTCGTATGAGGAAGAAGAACTTCTGTTTTCGGTATGCTGCGATAGAAAAAACGCAAGAATCGAACTATATGATGAAACAGATACTTTTATCAGTATAATGTATGATGATGGTACTCATGGAGATATAACTGCGAACGATGGTGTGTATTCATGTTCTTATGTGATCAAAACTGATAAAGTGACTCGAATTAGTTATTATGCCGTGTTTGGTAATTCGAGATCTAATGATGTTACAGCATATTTCTATAGTGCTCCCTCTTCAAATCATTATAGTCAGTATGAAGATATTATCACGGCAATTAAAGACATTGAACGACCCTATACTGATGAAAATGGATTCGTGTTGGATGCCGATAGTGCACAACAGGCTTTTAAGTCTGTACTTGAGTATCTGAAGCAGGAATATAATAAATATTCGATTATAAAGTTGGACGTAACTGAACATACTATTGAATTTACGCTTCCTTACGGATTACAAATTTTTTATGAACCAACATTTAAAAATTGTCTCTCGCAAGGAAATTCCACGGATCAGATAATTACCGTTTTGACATCAAATGAGATTACATTAGGAAATCTATATCGACATAAATTGCGAGAAGCGGCAAGTGAATTGGATGCAGCTTTAGTGAATTATAGATATGATGAAACAAGCGATATGTATGATGTTCAAGATCGTGATGTGACATTGTTTACAGTATGCGATGAACTACTTTGCCCCAATTCTGTAATTCTATGGGCTGGTCATGGCGGTTATTTAAGGGAAATTGGCTGTGCTATTGGAACCACTGAGAAATTTACAGATACTACTATAGACAAATATAGTCGTTTTTCAATTGTTAAGAATAGAGAATATGTTGTAAGTGGTAAAGGCATTATATTTTTTACGCCTGCTTTCGTTCGTAATGAATGCAACTTAACGGGGTCATTTGTATATTTTCAATGCTGTCATTCTGCTGAGAGAGGAACAGATGACTGGATGGCCGAGGCGTGTTGTATAGATGCTGGTGCTGATGCATATGCAGGAAACCTTGGTGAAACAGAGCAAGCGTATGCATATGGCTTCCTATATGACGTAATTAAAAGGATGA
>JAUNJB010000017.1 GCA_030535375.1 Clostridia bacterium
CGTCCTCCTCGGGCACATCGCCATTCACGATCTGCCCGACGCTTTGCGCCGCATCATAGACGATGGAGCCAACGACGCTTTTCTCCGCGTCATATTGATATTCATTATTGGGCTGCCCCTCTGCCAAAGAGACGATGGGCAGCAGCACGCAGAGCAACAGAAGCCAGATGCGCTTGAACATGATGTTCTCTCCTTTGTTTCCCCGGTCTCGCCTGTGATTCACCAATCAAATCTTATATAATAGCCGCCACTTCTTATGTCAGCCTTTATCACACAAATTGATAAGTTCATCCATAATTGCCAGTGTCTCCTTAGCGGAAGTCACGTTGTGAACCAATAGCTGCTTCAAAAAATACTCCTTAAACCTTAAGCAGAATTCTGATTGCGTAATCAACGCCTCTGCATGTCCATCATCCAGTTTGTAATCCGTATGAGCCTTTGTCAATAAGACACCCTTTCCTTCATAGATTCCGATCTCATTCTGCGCCGGTTCAAGCCCCTGCTTAAAAAAGTAAATCGTAAAATAAGGATTCTTTGACGTTTGTTCCTTCAGAAATCTGAGGATTTCCTTCCTCTCGTGTTTTGTGTAGGGTCTCATCGCGAAAAAGTGATCCGACTGTAACCCTGTCAGCGCAAATTTCCGCATAGATTCATAAGTAAATATTGTATGTGTCACCTTGCGTTTTTCAAAAAAATTCTGCCATCTTTGATATTGGATTTCATATAACTTCGCAATCAGTTGTTCCTGCATTTCGTCCTGACCAAATCCGCTTTCTTTAAATCCCTCTCTCACCGGACCCAAAAGAATATCCGGATGAATATAATTGATCGGTACATCGCCCTTGATGTCATATAAATTGGAATCCTTTTCCAACTCCCCATATTGTTCTGTATACCACAGATAATCTTCGGGCGAAACAGGCTGCATAAACGCAGCCTTAATTGGAACCATCTGCCCCGAGTGCTCCGTCAGAACACTTTTCAAATAAGAATAGAACACCTTGTCTTTATACTCGCAGCCGTGAATACAGCCATAATCTGACATCATAAAATGCAAAAAATGTTGACAGCCCTGTTCATCTATATAAGAGGCAAGCATCATATTGCAACGGTAGAGCGCGCGTATTTCATCCGTCATAACCTTGTCTTCGAGCATGTACGCCTGATAGCAATCGGCAAAAATGACAGGTTGAATCGACGCAATCACGTGCACCAATTCTACTCCCGACGCTTCAATATAATGCGTAATTTCTACCTCTTTATTGGCCTGATGCGCCTCCATAATCAGCTGCTCAATGATTTTAAAAAGTCCCAAATCGCAGCAGCCAACAATCAACAGTTCGGTCTTCTCGCCTTTAAAAACTTTCCTAAAACATTCAACAAATTCTCCTTCTTGATCTGTCCCCGCCATATGCGATATCATTCGAATCGGGTCGCCAAGCGCGTTGGAATATATCACCAGCTCTTTCATTGCCAGGTTAGAAACATAGCCATCCACGCCAACTCGTGAAACCTCTAATCCGTCCTCCAGCTCGTCCCACTCCCGAGGGGACAATTCCAATACTTCAGCGGCTTTTAATTTCTGCAAAAAATCCTTTTGTTTTTCATAACTGGCCTCGTTATTCAATATGCGAAACAGACTATTCCTACTATTGAATTGCATTTTTCTAGATAATTCAGAAGCGGATAAATGCTTTTCAGACAGAATATCTCTCAAACGCTCCGCAAAGTTTTTAATCGGCTTCATCTGTACAAACCTCCCAAATTATCACTTATTTTTAATTTTACTTGCTCATCTTTTTCTTTTCAACACAACTAAATAAAAAAAGCTTTTGTACACATGTTTTGCGTGTACAACGATGCCGACCGTCATATAATATTTTTTCTATATTAAGAGCAGAGCACTTCTCTACAATAATGGGCAATCAGAATACTGGCCAAACTTCCCCTCCGTCAGACTTCAAAAAAGCGGCCAGCGGCTGCTTCCACTAATCATTGCAAATCACCCGATTTAGACGAACGCGGCCGATTTTTACACAATTCCCTATAAGGTAAAAAAGCACTGTAATTATACAATATATGATTTAAATACAATATAAATTTTTACACAAAAAAGGTCTCCGCATTTCAAGTAGCTTACTTTCCGTGAGTTGCTATTTAAAATACCGAGACTTTTTATTTTCACTTATAATTGTTTTTCGTCGTGTTATTCCGTTAAATCTTCGGCTCCCAGAAACCAAATGCCACAATAAACACGCTCCATCATTATCCATATCCAATGCTGTACTTTAAAGAGCAAATCAGAATTCAGCGCACACTCTGCATTTCTTCTGCTTGGGTTCAAGTATATCTTTGCTCCTGCTTTTGAGAAGATCACACCCATATTTTTTATATCTTTTGTATTTTCCTCTTTTTCGTTCTCTCCCCCATCGAGGCGTGTAAATTTCTCAAATCAGAGCGCCCTCCTAGCCGGATCACGCCTCGCCTCTCCGGTCTTCATCCAGATTTCCGATCATCTGTACAAACAGCTCCGGCTTCGCCCATACGAGCCCGCCGTGTCCCAGATCGGGCAGCACCCTGAACTCCGTCAGCGGAAAATGGCGCTCCATATAGCGGATATCCCAGGCACGCTCTTTCGTTTCTCCCTGCGCATACCAGTAATGAAGGCGGGACGGTATGGCCGGAATCGGATTGGGCATTTTGTAATTGTTGCAGGAATCGAACGTGCGCCATATCGTCCTTCTGCTCAGGCTGCGCAGAACATCTAATCCATAGCGCAGCTCCTCCTGCCCAACCCCATCCATGGCAAATGCCCTTTTCAGCAGCTTCATGCCGCCGATCCTGCCGGTCATCATCAAAAGGTAATCCCTGAGCGCAATAAACCGCGTCGCGATCCACGGCAGCTGGTATGGCGTAATGCCGCCGTCCATGATGCAGTGCCGAATGGGGACGGCCTGATACACAGCCGTCATCAGCGCAATCGAGCCGCCCATGGAGCAGCCGTAGACCGCGTACAGCGTCTTGATGCCACGCATCCTCACCCAGTCGCCAAGCTCCGCGGCTATGCGCTCCACGCTGGTAAAATCGCCCGGATCATCCGGATCGTAGCCCGGAAGCGCCGGCACAAGCACACGGTACTCCTTTTCCAGCAGAGGAATTACCTGCTCAAAATAATCCCATCGGACGACGGACGGATGAATCATCAGAATGACCCGCTCATTCCTCTCACCAAATTCGTGTACGTTCATGCGCACTTCCTCCTTTGCGGATTCTCTCATTCTCTTTCTGATTGCGCTCCACGCATCCATGGCAAAAGCGAACGCAGTCACCCGCGTTCGCCCTTGGATTAATTTTGACCCGCACTTTGGCAAAGGATCTCCTCTGCGCGTCTGATTTGCTGCGCGGTCGGCGCCTTGACGCCATCCAGCGAATACGGCAGCCCCAGCTGCTTCCACTTGGACAGCCCCAGCGTATGATACGGCAGCACCTCCACACGCTCGACGGTTTTGAGCGTGTGGATGAACTCCGCCAGATTCTTCAGATCCTCCTCATCATCCGTGAGCCCGGGGACAAGCACATGGCGTATCCAGAGCGGCACGCCCCGGTCGGACACATGCCGCGCCATGGCAAGGATGTTTTCATTTCCATGGCGCCCGATGCTTCTGCGCCGTCCATTCCTTGAGATCCAGGATCACAAGGCTGGTCACATCCATCAGCCTGTCGAATTTCTCGAGATACGCCGCATCCTCCCGGTAGGGCTGGCCCGCCGTATCCAGCGCCGTATGGATGGCCCCCGCGCGCGCAAGCCGAAAGAGCTCCGTGACAAATTCCATTTGCAGAAGCGGTTCTCCGCCGCTGACCGTGATGCCCCCGTTTTTCTTCCAGTAATTCCGGTAGCGAATCGCGTGATTCAGCAGGGCATCCGCCGTCCATGCCTCGCCGCCGGAAGCCCAGGTTTCCGGATTATGGCAGTACCTGCAGCGCATCGCACAGCCCTGCATGAAGACCACAAACCGGACGCCCGGGCCATCGGCCGAGCCAAAGGTTTCCAGCTGGTGCACATAGCCGACAGGCGCCTTCCCCTCTTCGGCCTGCAGATTACATGGATTCATGGCAGGTGCGGGCGATGACGTCAAGCTGCTGCTCGCGGGTCAGGTCGATGAACTTGACCGCATAGCCGGAAACGCGGATGGTAAAGTTGGCGTACTCCTCCTTCTCCGGATGCTCCATGGCGTCGATCAGCTTCTCCTTGCCGAAGACGTTTACATTCAGATGGTGCGCGCCCTGGTCGAAGTAGCCGTCCATCACGCTGACCAGATTCTCCGCACGCTCGTCCTCGCTGTGGCCCAGGGCCTCGGGGTTGATGGTCTGCGTGTTGGAGATGCCGTCCAGCGCATATTCGTAGGGCAGCTTGGCGACGGAGTTGAGGGAAGCCAGCAGGCCGTTTTTCTCCGCGCCATAGGCCGGATTGGCGCCGGGAGAAAGCGGCTCGCCGGCCTTGCGGCCATCCGGCAGCGTGCCTGTCGCCTTGCCATAGACCACATTGGAGGTGATCGTCAGGATGGAGGTCGTCGCCTGAGACTTGCGGTAGGTATCGCGCTTGCGCAGCAGCATCAGGAACGTGCGCAGCAGCCAGACAGCGATCTCATCCGCGCGGTCATCGTCATTGCCATAACGCGGGAAGTCGCCCTCTGTCTTGAAGTCGACGATGATGCCGTCCGCGTCGCGGATCGGATAGACCTTCGCATACTTGATGGCGGACAGGGAATCGACCACATGGGAGAAGCCCGCGATGCCCGTGGCAAACGTGCGGCGCACATGCGTGTCGATGAGCGCCATCTGCGCGGCCTCGTAGCAGTACTTGTCGTGCATATAATGGATGGTATTGAGCGTGTTGACATAGAGCTCGGTGAGCCAGTCCATCATCGCCATATAGCGGTCGATGACCACGTCGTAATCGAGCACATTGTCCGTCACAGGGCGCAGCGCCGGGCCGACCTGCTCGCGGGTCTTGACATCGATGCCGCCGTTGAGCGCGTAGAGCAGGCACTTCGCCAGATTGGCGCGCGCGCCGAAGAACTGCATCTCCTTGCCCGTCTCCGTCGCGGAAACACAGCAGCAGATGGAGTAATCGTCGCCCCATACCGGGCGCATCACATCGTCGTTTTCATACTGGACAGAGCTGGTGCGCACGGAGATCAGCGCGGCGAACCGCTTGAAGCTCTCCGGCAGGCGGGAGGAATACAGCACCGTCAGATTCGGCTCCGGGGACGGGCCCATGTTCTCCAGCGTGTGCAGGAAACGATAGCAGGTCTTTGTCACCTGGCTGCGGCCGTCCTGTCCGAGACCCGCAACCTCCAGCGTCGCCCAGACCGGATCGCCGGAGAACAGCTCGTTGTAGGACGGCACACGCGCAAACTTCACCATGCGCAGCTTCATCACCAGATGGTCGATGAGCTCCTGCGCCTGCTCCTCGGTGATCACACCGTTCTTCAGATCGCGCTGAATATAGATATCCAGGAACGTGGAGATGCGGCCCACGGACATCGCGGCGCCGTTCTGCGTTTTGATGGCCGCCAGGTAGCCAAAGTACAGCCACTGAACGGCTTCCTTCGCATTGGTCGCGGGCTTGCTGATGTCAAAGCCGTATGCCTGCGCCATCACCTTCATATCCGAAAGCGCGCGGATCTGCTCGGCAACCTCCTCGCGCAGGCGGATGACATCGTCCGTCATCGTCATGCCGTCGCCGATGTTGTAGATCATGTCGTTCTTCTTCTGCTCGATCAGGCGGTCGATGCCGTAAAGCGCCACACGGCGATAGTCTCCGACGATGCGGCCGCGTCCGTAGGCATCCGGAAGCCCCGTGATAATCTTGTTGTGACGCGCCTTCTTCATCTCCGGCGTATACACGTCGAAAACGCCCTGGTTGTGCGTCTTGCGGTATTGATTAAAGAGCTTGGTGAACTTTTCGCTCGGCTCATAGCCGTTGGTGGTGCAGGCCTGCAGCGCCATCTTGATGCCGCCGAACGGCATGAAGGCGCGCTTGAGCGGCTTATCCGTCTGGATGCCGACCACCTGCTCCAGCGCCTTGTGTTCCTCGCTGATATATCCCGCCGGATACGCCGTGATGGAGGAAACGATGTCCGTTTCCATATCCAGCACGCCGCCCTTTGCGCGTTCTTCCTTCTGGAGCGCGGAAAGATCTGCCCAAAGCGTGTTCGTCGCCGCGGTCGGACCGGTCAGAAACGATTCATCGCCGTCATACGGCTCGTAATTCTTCTGAATAAAATCACGAACATCGATGGATTCTTTCCATTTCCTGCCTACAAAGCCTTCCCAGGCTGCCTGATTCATCATGCTCATTCCTCCTCGCTTTATTTAGTTAGATTCTTCTAACCACAATATCATAAACCCCATCATCAGCGCAAGTCAAGCCCTTTGTTAGAGATTGCTAATAATTCTACAATCTGAAAAAACGAAACCGAGTTTTTGTATATAGATTTACAGAACCTCCTCGAAATCGAAAAAAACTATTGACTTTTTCCCGAAGGCATATTACAATACACGCATAGTTAGCTAAAACTAACTACACCAACCAATCACAGTCCGGCGTCACGGGAATTGACGCGTTCCCCACGCCGGACACGGACGCTGCCTTTCGGGAGAAAACGCACTCCCGCAAAGCAGACAAACCTCCCTACTCTCCCTATTTTTCTCCCTGTTTAAGCAAAGCGCCCCTCTCCGATACGCATTTGACGCATGCGTGGAGAGGGGCGCTTTGTCGATAGCCGGGCCTCCCGCCCCGATGGTTCAGCGCCGGCATGCCGGATTCCCGGTCATGATCCGTTTAAAGGATGCTGCCCTGTCGTGGAGGATGCGCGTCCCATCTGTCAGGCGGCCTGGAAAACGCGCTTTCCCTGGCGGGAAGCCCATGCGAAAACGGCATGAAAAAAACAGGGCTACGGGCTTGATCATGGTCGGCACTCACGCCGGTATCGCGTTTTCATTTGGGCTGCTGACGGTAAGAAAAGGGCGTCTGACCAAAACGCGCCTTGAATGCCGCGGCAAACTTGCTTTGATTCTGGTATCCGGCGAGCGCGGCGATCTCCCCGATGGACTGCTCCGGATGATCCAAAAGCGCCTGGGCCGCCCACTTGAGCCGCTCCATGCGCGCAAAAGAGGCAAGCGGCTGACCGTACAGCGCACGGAAGCAGCACCGCAGATTGGTATCGGACAGATGAAACCGCCTGCAAAGCTGCTCGGTCGTCTGCCTTTCCACGGGATTCTGTGTCAAATGCGCGTAAACGGCCTTCGTCTGCCGCACGACCTCCGGGGAAAAGCGCGGCAGGGGGCTGAATTCCTCCGTGATGCTCAGGAACAAGAGAAGCTCCAGCACCTTGAGCATGGTATACGGCCTTCGGATGCGCTCATCCACCTGGTACAATTCGCCGAAAATGTGCTCAAGCTCGGGCCGTGAACGCATCAGGAACGGGTCATTCTGTTCACAGAAGTGCTTGGGAAACACCGACAGGTCGAGATCGATCTCCGGAGCGAACCGCCTGAGCGACTCCTGCGCCTCCTTCAGCTCAAATCCCAGCGTAAGCCCTTCATAGTAGCACAGCGGCATCCGGGAATCGAGCACCTCCTGATGCTCAAAATCGTTAACGCTCATATCCCCTTCGCCGAGGATTCCCGTGCTGCCGCCCTTCATATCAAACTCATAGCAGCCCCTGCGGCAATAGTTGATGCTCATGCAGCCCGGAACGCCCTCCATCCGCTGATAGCACGTGGCCATGTGCAGGTCGTTATAGACGATCTGAATGCCCGGCATGACCATCAGCGTCTCCATTTCGCCCCAGCCCGTTTCATTCTCCATCCTGTATACGCGATAGTCGTTCCGCGAGAAAATCTGCTTGAATTCATACCCTTTGAAGAGCGTATTATCCTTGTCCTGCATGCGCTTCTCCCATGCGCCGCATCCCTCACGCCGGCGCGTTTTTTACTGAATTAGTTCACACTAACATCATGATCTTATTCCATCCCGCCGCATTTGTCAAGCATCACGCAGCCTCTCTCTTCCTCGGACAGACGCACATTCCTGTCGTCCCGCACGGGAAAGGCTTCTTTTTCCAAGTGGAACCGCCGCTTGAAACAAGCGTTTTGCCGGAGCGGCGCCGCATTCCTTCGAAGGCCCGTGCCGCCTGGCGTCAGGCGTATTGGCGTATGGATGGGAAGCATCAAAAAGGAGCGGCAGCAATTTAGTCGCTCCTTAACTGCTTGGTTTGCTATTTACCCGACAACCGAAATTAACCTAGCTGTTTTCAATCTCATTTTCTATAAAGTGATTTGCAATTTCAAAAGCCCTTACTCGCCTTTTCGCCAAAGTGATTTGCGACTTATATCTTTCTGAGTTTTCTTTTGATTCAAAGGTCTCTATTGTTTCTCGTAATTTATGCAATGTTGAATCAATTTGCCGTTTTGCTTCAATTAAATCTTCTTTTGTATATTCCATTCTTGCCCTCCTCAGATCCGGGTTATCGCTCTGTTACTTTGGTTAAGTATATCATGTTTTCCAATGATTTCCCATATAGTTCTCCTCTACTTTTACGAAATAGCAGGAGGCTGTCTATCAAATTCTTTTGTGTTACTTCACCGCGCATGGGCATTGGCTCATTGACGAGCAGCATCAAAAAAGAGACGGCCAAAACCGTCTCATTTTTGTTTGAATCAGATGCCGTAGCGCTTCTTGAAGCGGTCGACGCGTCCGCCGGTATCAACCAGCTTCTGCTTGCCCGTGTAGAACGGGTGGCACTTGGAGCAGATTTCAACGCGCAGCTCCTTCTTGGTAGAACCCGTCTCGAAGGTATTGCCGCACACGCAGGTAACGGTCGCCTTCTGATACTTCGGATGGATGCCTTCCTTCATGATTTTCACCTCTTTTGCCGCGATACTATCGCATGAAAGGCGCAGCCAAACGGCGTCTTCTCATACGCTTGAGCGGAGACTTCGTATAGTATACCCTTCTTTTTCCCAAATTGCAAGCCATTCCTGCAATCTTTTGAAAAATTCTTTGTTTCTTGTCGTTTTTTCCATCATGGAGAGCAGCTGTGCGGTCGCCTCACGCGTGTGCCCCTGGGAAAGGATGCGCCGCACGCTGGCCACGCCCTCGCATTCCTCACGGGTGAGCAGCAGCTCCTCGTGCCGGGTGCCGGAGCGCGCCAGATCGATCGCCGGGAACACACGCGCCTCGGACAGTGCGCGGTCCAGCCGGATCTCGGCGTTGCCGGTGCCCTTAAATTCCTCAAAGATCACGTCGTCCATCCGGCTGCCCGTCTCCACCAGCACGGTGGCAATAATCGTCAGGCTTCCGCCCTCCTCGATGTTGCGCGCCGCGCCAAAGAAGCGCTTGGGCCTCTGAAGCACCCCCGGCGCGAGACCGCCGCTCATCGCGCGCCCGCCCGGGGCCATCGCGTTGCAAGCGCGCGCCAGACGCGTGAGGCTGTCCATCAACACCACAACGTCCTTCCCCTGTTCCACCAGGCGCTGTGCGCGCTCATAGACCATATCCGCCACGCGCACGTGGTTCTCCTGCGGCGCGTCAAACGTGGAGTAGACGACCTGTGCGTTCACGCTGCGCTTGAGGTCGGTGACCTCCTCTGGCCGCTCGTCAATCAGCAGGATGATCAGCTCGATGTCCTTGTGATTGCGTTCAACGGCCTGCGCGATCTTCTTGAGCATGACGGTCTTGCCCGCCTTCGGCGGCGCAACGATCAGCGCGCGCTGCCCCAGGCCGATGGGGGCGATGAAATCGAGCAGGCGCATCGCAGGATCGTTCTCTCCCGTCTCGCTTTCCAGCGTCAGGCGGCGGTTGGGGTGAATCGGCGTCAGCGTGTCGAATGGGCGGCGCATGCGCGCAACCTCCGGGTTGTCCCCGTTGATGGATTCGATGTACATCAGCGCGCTATACCGGTCGCCAAGGCGCTTGGGGCGCGTCTTGCCGATCACATAGTCGCCGCTTCGCAGGCCGAAGCGACGAATCTGCGCGATGGAGACGTAGATATCCTCCGGTCCCGGAGAACAATTCTGTGCCCTCAGGAATCCGTAGCCGCCGGCCTGTACCTCCAGCACGCCCTGGCCGGAACCCAGCAGCCCCGCCTTGAGCATCTTGGGAACCACGGGATTGCTCGTGCCGTATTCCTCGTTGTAATAGCCGAGCGGCTTGGGCTTGTACAGCCCAATCTCCTCGTCCGCAATCGGCTCGCCGTCCGCGCGCACCGTCCGATCCTCCGAAGACGCGCGCGAAAGGGGAACACCGCAGCCCGCTTCCTGCGCGCACGGCGAAGCGTCGGCCGCGCGGGGCATGTCCGCCACAGCGGCATTGCGCTCCAGCTCCTGACCGAGCAGCTCGACGATCTGCGCCTTGTTGACGCCATACGGCAGACGAACCTTCTTTTCCCGCGCCAGCTCGCGCAGCTGTACCACCGTCATGTGGTTGAATGATCTCACAGATTCCACTTGGTTTCAGCTCCTCCCAAAGGGGTAACATGTCTCAAACACATGGCACCATGCGCCATGGATGTGCTTCATGAAAGAGAATATGCAACCAAGAGGAAAACTATACGTCACAATCGGTCTTTTCTAGAAAAATTGGCATTCCGGACGCGCCCCGCGCCCTGTGCATGGGACAGATTACGCCTTGCGCGCCAAAATGACGTCCCGGTTGATCGCCTGCTCGACCCAGTGCTCAAGGCTCTCCGTCCGAACGATTTCAAAGCCTGCGTCTTCGCACATCCGCTCCAGCTCCGCGCGGCGGGTCACATAGGTGTTGAAGCTCATCGCGAGCACGCCGCCGGGCTTCAGCACGCCGTACCAGCCGGGCAGTGCGGCGCGCAGCGTGCCGCCGATGGTGTCCTGCCGCCCCGCCGTGCCCTTCTGCACGCCGTAAGGGATATCCGTCACCATCAGGTGAACGCTCTGCGCCTTGAGCAGCGCGCCCGTCTCTCGCGTGTCCCCGCAGATCATGCGCAGCGTGCGGGTGTCGCCCTCCTTGAAGTGTTCCGCGCTGTCGGAGAAGACGAACTTCGTCTCCCGTCCGCCGAGCTTGCCGCGCACGGTCATGGCGCTCTCCGACCGCTTGAATTTGATGCGGTGATACTCGAGATAGCGCGTCACATAGTCCGCCGCCTCCTTGACATCCGCCTTGCCGATCTCGATGCCCACGCCGTGATAGCCGCGCCGCAGGGCGAGCATCAGCGTCGTGCCGCGGCCGGCCATCGGATCGCATACGACGAGCTGGCTGTCGTGCACGGGCATAAAGCCGCTCTGCGCGAGCGCCATGGTGATCATCGTGTCGGTGAACATCTCGTTCGTCTTGCCCTTGTACTTGAGCAGCGCGGGCAGATCCTCGCCCACGTACTGCGGATGAACCGGCTCCATAGGTGTGAGCCGGCCATCCTCCATGGTAAACATCACATAAACGCTCGCCACCTGGCTGAGCATGCGCACATCGCGCGCGGTGAGCTTGTCCGCGTCAAAGGTCAGGAACGTCGCACCGCCCATCTCGCAGGGCTTTACCTCGCATTCGCGGTGCAGTGCCGCGAGCGTCATCCCCAATTCCTGCACGGCCAGCCGGCAAAGCGACTGGCGGTAGCGCACATTCTGATGCGGATACAGCAAAAAAGCGTATTTCACATATTCCTCCGTCATTCCAATAATCCAACGAAAAACGGGCCAGGCCCGCGCCCATTTTCATCCGCGCGCCGCCAGGCCGCCCGACAGGGAAACCGGGCAAACGCGGGACGTTTTCCCTATCCCCTCAAAAAGCGCGCCGTGCGCGCTCCCGCTTCCGAAGCACTTTACACTCCGGAGCATTTCTGCGCGCTGCCCGGTTTTCCGCGCAGCGGCCAGCGGCCGCCTTCACTTCCGAAAATCGCCTGATTACGATGCACGCGGCCATTTTTTTCGCAATTTCTTATAGGGTAAAAAGCGCGCCGTGCGCGCTCCCGCTTCCGAAGCACTTTACACTCCGGAGCATTTCTGCGCGCTGCCCGGTTTTCCGCGCAGCGGCCAGCGGCCGCCTTCACTTCCGAAAATCGCGGCCAATCGCCCGATTACGGCGCACGCGGCCAATTTTTTCGCAATTTCTCATAAGTTAAAAAAGCCCCATCTTACGATGGGGCGATTTTGTGAATCAGTACTTGCGCTTGCGGGCCGCTTCGGCCTTCTTCTTACGCTTCACGCTCGGCTTCTCGTAATGCTCTCTCTTGCGAACCTCCGCAATAACGCCAGAACGCGCGCACTGCCTCTTGAATCTCCTCAGAGCACTTTCCAGGGATTCATTCTCACGAACACGGATCTCAGACATTCAGTATCCCTCCCCTCGGCTCAAGCATTCGACGATCCATTGCGTCAAATCAGCCGTCAATGGAGTACCGTACAGCTAATTATAGCGCAACAATCTCTTTTCGTCAACGCATTTTTGCATTTTCTTCAAAAAGTTTTCGGGCACAAACACCGTCCGTCCTTGCGCACGCGAAACAGCGCAAAACCTGTCAAGCCATCTCGCCGCTGAGCGCCCTGCCGCCGAGCACGTGCAGGTGCAGGTGCGATACGGTCTGCTGCGCGTCCTTTCCGCAGTTGGAAACGACGCGGAATCCGCTCTGCGCGATCCCTTCGGATTTCGCCACGGCCGCCGCCACGCGCCAAAGATGCGCCAGCGCGGCATCATCCTCGCCCTCGATATCGCTGAAGCCGCCGATGTGCTTTTTGGGGATCACCAGCACATGGACGGGCGCCTGCGGCGCAATGTCGCGAAAAGCGAGCGCGGCGTCATCCTCATAGACCTTCGTGCTGGGGATTTCTCCCGCAGCGATTTTGCAGAAAAGGCAATCGTTCATGGGTATCTCTCCTTTGCTTTATATGATGTCTCCGACCAGCTCCGCGCCCTCGATCTCCCGGATCAGAACGCGGACGATACCGCTTTCCGGCGCGCCGGGCACGTGCACGCGCATATATCCGCCCGTGTAGCCCACGCCGCGCCCCAACTCATCGAGCTCCTCGATGAGCACCTGCTCCCGCCGTCCCACGCGCGATGCCAGCGCGCGCAGTTCCAGCTCCCTGCCCAGCGCAATCAACGTGCGGGCGCGCTCCTCGCGAATATGCCTGGGCACGCTGCCCGGCATCGCGGCGGCCTTGGTGCCCTCGCGCTCGGAATACGGGAATACGTGCATGCGCGCAAAGCCCGCGCGGCTGCACGTCTCCATCGTCTGCGCAAACTCCTGCTCCGTTTCCCCGGGGAATCCGGTCATCACGTCCGTGGTCAGCGCGCAGTCCTCAAATGCGCCGCGCAGCAGATCACACGCGGTCAGGAATTCCGCGCTCGTGTAGCGCCTGCGCATGCGCGCGAGCACCGTGTCGCTGCCGCTTTGCAGCGCCAGGTGGAACTGATGGCACACCTTGGGCATCGCCGCGATCCCACGCACAAATTCGGGCGTGACGATCACCGGCTCAAGCGACCCCAGGCGGATGCGCTCGATGCCCTCGACCTTGTGCACCTCGGCGATGGCGTCAAGCAGCGTGGCCTCCCCGCGCATATCCCGGCCATAGCTGGTCAGATGGATGCCTGTGAGCACCGCCTCCCTGAAGCCTGCGCCGGCCAGGCTCCGCGCCTCCCGGCCGATCTCCTCAAGCGGACGGGAGCGAATCGGCCCGCGCACCGACGGGATGATGCAATATGTGCACCAGCGGTCGCAGCCCTCCTGAATCTTCATCGTCGCGCGGGTATGCCCCTCGTGCGCGTGCACGGTCAGGCGCTCAAACGGGGCCTGGCGCAGCGTCTCCACCGCGACAAGCGCACAATCCTCCGCAAGCGCCCGGCGCAGCAGCTCCACCACCTCGCCGCGCCTCTGCGTGCCCAGCACCAGCCGCACGCCGGGCAGCGTCAGCTCATCTGCGGCGCGCTGCGCCAGACAGCCCGTCACCACGATCGCCGCGGCCGGATTCCTCCTGTGGCAGCGCCTGATCATCTGCATGCTCTTCTTGTCGCCCGTGCCGGTCACCGTGCACGTGTTGACGACGTACACATCCGCCGCCTCTTCAAAGTCCACCGTGCGGTAGCCCGCCTGCTCAAAACGCTCGCGCATGGCCTGCGTATCGTACTGATTGACCTTGCAGCCCAGCGTGTGGAAAGCTACCGTCTGATTGTTCTCCATGAAATGCTGCTTCTCCTTCGTTCCGGCGCGCGCTGCCGGAAAAATGTCAGATATCCTCGGCCTCATACGGCGAAATGGCCTTCATCACGCCGCTGGCAAGGACATAGAACCGGCCCTTCAGCCCACCGCAGAAGTCACAGGGATCGATCTCCTGATAGTCCGCCTTGAACGCCGCGCGCTCAAAGACGACCGAGTAGATAAACGCGTCCAGCGCTTCGCCCGTCTTCTCATCCCGCCGCTGCGTGTACGCGGAAACGACCACCCGCTCCGCCTGCGGCACGATGGCCAGCACATGGCTGGCGACATACTCCCCCAGCCCGAATACGCAGGTGCGGTAATCCTCGCGCTGTTCCTTCTGCGTCTTTTTCTTGATTTTCAGCGTGCCGTCCGCCGACTGCGCAAGCTTTCTGTCCGGCATGTCCTCGATTTCCGGCAGATCAAGGTCGATCATCACCGCGCGACGCCGGGGCACGATCTCCGTCTGCACGGAAAACGGCACCGGAGATTCCGCCTCGCTCAGCCAGCCCTCGATGGCCTCCTCCGCCTGCCGTGCATCCAACTCTGCGGAGGACGGCGCCATATCCACATCGAGCGCCTGCCGGCCGACGGCGACAAACGCCATCTCCTCCTCAAGCGCCAAAAGCTCCTCCCGCGTCGGCCCGGCCGGCGTCTTCTTTCCCGAAGCCCCACCGGAAGACGCCCTTCCCCCGGCAGCCGTTTTGGACGTGCCCGCCTTACCGGCGCTCTCCTTCCGCTCATCCCCGCCGCCAAAGAGCCCGCTCACCCAATCGCCCAGGCTGCCAAGCTCACCGGCGTGCTCCTTCACCAGCGTATCCAGGCGTACGCGATCGTACACGCCCGTGCCGGGGATGCTCCAATTCATATACGCACCCCTGCCGCCCACATTGAAGGAGATGCCCTTGCGCCCGACGGTCAGGCTGGGGCCGGATTTGGATAGATTGAGCTTCACGCCCTTGCAAATCTGTATGCTCTTGCGAAACCGCATGCCTGCACCCGCTTCCTTCGTATTGTCCGATATGATACGGCGGCCCGCCACATCCGCGCATTCCCGATATACGGCAGGATCGATTTTCCTTGCCTGCGCATATCCCGAAGCTCCCGTCCGCGCCCTATATTATAGAATAGGATGGAGATTCTTTCAAGCCTTCCGGTAAGGAGGACGCCGCCCCATCGGGCTTCATTCCATCTCGCCGCACAGCGCCATGGTGATGGCCAGCGCGGCCAGTCCCGCCGTCTCCGTGCGCAGGATGCGCGGGCCAAGCGTCACCAGCTTCGCGTCGGCATGCCGCGAGAGCCACTCAGCCTCTCCGGCCGAGATGCCTCCCTCCGGGCCGATCAGGATGCCGATGCGCGGCTCCTCTTTTTTAAGAACCGGCTCCAGGCTCCCGCGGATGCTCCCGTCCCGCGCATCCTCCCACGGGACGATCAGCACGTCAAGCGCGCACAGCTCCGCCTCCAGCGCCGCCAGCCTTTGGAGCTGCTTCACCTCCGGCACGGCCACGCGCGCGCACTGCTTCACCGCCTCGCGCGCGATCTTCTGCCAGCGCTCTGTCTTCCTGACAGCGTCCTTTCCGTCGAGCTTCACGACGCTGCGCTCCATCGCCACGGGCACGACGGCGCACGCGCCGAGCTCCGTGCTCTTCTGGACGATCATGTCCATCTTATCCGCCTTGGGCAGGCCCTGGTAGAGCGTCACGCGCGCGGAGGCCTCCGTGCTGCGCAGCCGTTTTGACACACGCACCGTCACGCCGCCCTCGTCCGCGTGCTCGATCTCGCCCAGATAGCGCTCTGGCGCGGCGACAAGCTCCACCTCGTCGCCCACACCGAGACGCAAAACCCGCACGGCATGACGCGCGTCCTCCGCGCCCAGGCGGGCCATACCGTCCACAATGCCGGATTCATCCGCAAAAAAACGATGCATTTCCATTCCTCATATCTGATATTCGGCCTCATCCGCCCGCAAAGCGATGGCTTGGGAGGGATGGGATTGAGCGCGCCGCGCTTATGGCCGCGCCGCCAGGCACACCCATTCGCCCTTCTCCAGACGGTTGCAGACGGTGTAGCCCGCGGCCGCGAGCGCGCGCTGTACATCCTCCTCGCGCTCCCGGATGATGCCCGAGCAGATGAATACGCCGCCGGGAAGCAGGTGCTGCTTCGCCGGACCGCAGAGGAAGCAGATCACATCCGCGATGATGTTGGCGACGATGACATCCGCCTTTTCCTCGCGCTGCTCCAGCAGGTCGCCGTGCACAACGCGCACGCTGCCGTCAAGGCCGTTCTTCTGCGTGTTCTCCGCCGCGACCTTCACGGCCAGCTCATCCAGATCGATGGCCAGCACGTCGCCCGCGCCCAGCTTCGCCGCGGCCAGGCCGAGAATGCCGCTGCCGCAGCCCACGTCGATGGCCCTGCAGCCGGGCTTGACGTACTTTTCCAGCTGCTGCATGCACATAAACGTCGTCTCATGCGTGCCCGTTCCGAAAGCCATGCCGGGGTCAAGCTCCAGCACCAGATCCTGCGCCTGCGGCTCATACGGCTCCCAGCTCGGCTTGATCACCAGGCGCTCCCCGGCGCGGAAGGGCTTGTAATACTTCTTCCAGTTCTCGGCCCAGTCCTGCTCGCGCACGTTCTGCGTCTCAACCGCCAGGCTACCGATATCAAAGCCCATATCAATGCGCCCGATCTCGCGCAGCTTCTCCTCTACGAGCAGCAGCGTTTCCCGGCTGCTCGCATCATCCTTGAAATACGCCTTGACGAGCACATCCTCGCTCATGTGAGCGAGAACCTCCTCGTCGATCATATCCCACATGCCGTCCGATTTCTTGCTCGAGGTGACGTCATATCGATCCTCGATCGCGGTGCCGACGGCGCCCGCGTTCATCAGCACCTCGCTCACAATATCCGCACCCATGGTGGTGGTGTGCACCACAGCTTCCATCCAATCCATATGCTTTCTCCCGCCTTTGTCGCTTGCTCAGATGGCCAAAAAGAAACTTGAATAAGAATCAATTCTTATTCAAGCCTCCAAAATCCTTTATTTTTTGTCGAATTTCTCTTTAAACCGCTCCGCATTCTCCTTGATATAGCTGCGCATCTGATCGCCGAAGCTCTTGCGGCGTTCATACTCGCGGCCGTTCAGGGAATCCTCGAACTGGCGCAGCAGATCCTTCTGCTTCTCCCCGAGGTGTTTGGGCACCTCGACATGCACGGTGAAGAACAGGTCTCCCCGCCCGCTGCCGCGAAGCTGCTGAATGCCCTGCCCACGGATGCGGAAGGACGTTCCCTCCTGCGTGCCCGCCGGGATATTGTACTGGGTCGTGCCCTCAAGCGTCGGCACATCGATCTCCCCGCCCAGCGCCGCCTGCGTAAAGCTGATCGGCACATCGCAGTACAGATCGTAGCGGTCGCGCTTGAAGATCTTGTGCGGCCTCACCGTACAGGTGATGTACAGATCGCCCGCGGGCCCGCCGTTGCGGCCCGGTTCGCCCTCGCCGGGGATGGTCTTAAAGTTCTGTCCGTCATCCACGCCAGCCGGGACGTTCATCGTCACCGTGCGCGTCACGCGGACAAAGCCGCTGCCGGAGCACTTGGCGCAGCGATCCTTGATCGTCTTGCCCTTGCCGCCGCAGGTCGGGCAGGTGCGCATCGTCTGCACCTGGCCGAACGGAGAGTTCATCGTCACCCGCTGCTGGCCCGTGCCATGGCAGGTCGGGCAGGTCTGCGGCTGGGTGCCGGGCTTCGCGCCCGAGCCGCTGCAGGCATCGCAGACCGCGTTGCGCTGAAACTTAAACTCCTTCTTGCAGCCGAAGGCCGCCTCCTCAAACGTCAGCGTCAGGTTGTACTGAAGGTCGCTGCCGCGCTGGGGCGCATTCTGCCTGCTGCCGGAGGAACGGCCGCCGAAGCCGCCGCCCGTGAACATGTCAAAAATATCCTCAAATCCGCCGAAGCCGCCAAAGCCGCTGCCGCCGGCCCCTCCGCCCATCTGCGGATCGTTGAAGCCAAACTGATCGTAGCGCGCCCGCTTCTGTGGATCAGAGAGCACCTCGTATGCCTCGTTGATCTCCTTGAAGCGCGCCTCGGCCTCCTTGTCGTCCGGGTGCAGATCCGGATGGCTGGCCTTGGCCGCCTTGCGGTATGCCTTCTTGATCTCGTCATCCGAGGCGCCCTTGCCTACGCCGAGCACCTCATAGTAATCTCGCTTTTCTGCCACAGCAGTCACCACCTATCTCCTTAACCGCGCGATGCCGCCGCCACGTTTGTGTGACGGCGGCCGCGCCCAAAGGGGTTATCAACAGGGTTGTATTGCTTCATCAGTGGACGTCGTAATCCGCATCGGCCGCGCCGTCAGAGGTGGCGTCCTGCGCGCCGGCCTGATAGCCGCCCGCCTGCGCGTTCGGGTCCTGAGCCTGCTGCTGCTGATAGATCTTGCCGAAGACCGCGTACACCTTCTGGGTGAAGGCCTCCATGGCCGTCTTGATCTGCGCGGCGTCGTTCGTCTCGCGCACCTTCTTGAACTCGGCCAGCTCGTTTTCCACGGTCGCCTTGTCCTCGGCGCTGAGCTTGTCGCCCAGCTCCTTGAGCTGCTTGTCGACCTCAAAGATCATGCTGTCCGCATGGTTGAGGGTTTCGACCTCCTCCTTGCGCTTCTTATCCTCAGCGGCGTACTGCTCGGCTTCCTTGACGCGCTGCTTGATCTCCTCCTCGGAGAGGTTGGTGCTCGACGTGATGGTCACCTTCTGCTCGTTGCCGGTGCCCAGATCCTTCGCGGAGACGTTGACGATGCCGTTGCGGTCGATGTTGAAGGTGACCTCAATCTGCGGCACGCCGCGCGGCGCCGGCGCGATGCCGGTCAGCTGGAAGCGGCCCAGCGTCTTGTTGCCCGCGGCCATCTCGCGCTCGCCCTGGAGCACATGCACCTCCACGGAGGTCTGGCCGTCCGCCGCGGTGGAGAAGATCTGGCTCTTGGTGGTCGGGATGGTGGTGTTGCGATCGATCAGGCGGGTGAAGACGCCGCCCATGGTCTCAATGCCCAGGGAAAGCGGGGTAACGTCCAGCAGCAGCACGTCCTTGACCTCGCCGCCGAGCACACCGCCCTGGATGGCCGCGCCCACAGCGACGCACTCGTCCGGGTTGATGTTGCGGTAGGGCTCCTTGCCGGTCATCTTGCGCACGGCCTCCTGCACGGCCGGGATACGGGTGGAGCCGCCGACCAGGATCACGCGGTCAACCTCGCTGGCGGTCATGCCGGCGTCGCGCAGCGCGTTCTGCATCGGGGCGACGGTGGCATCCACCAGGTCGCGGGTCAGCTCGTCGAACTTCGCGCGGGTCAGCGTCACATCCAGATGCTTGGGGCCGGTCGCGTCCGCCGTGATGAACGGCAGGTTGATGTTGGTGCTCATCACGCCGGAGAGCTCGATCTTGGCCTTCTCGGCGGCCTCCTTGAGGCGCTGGAGCGCCATGCGGTCGGCCTTCAGGTCGATGCTGTTCTCCTTCTTGAACTCGGCAGCAAGATAATCGATGATGCGCTGGTCGAAGTCATCGCCGCCCAGGCGGGTGTTGCCGTTGGTGGCCAGCACCTCGAAGACGCCGTCGCCGATTTCCAGCAGGGACACGTCGAACGTGCCGCCGCCCAGATCATACACCAGGATCTTGTGGGAGTCCTCCTTGTCGAGGCCGTAGGCCAGAGAAGCGGCCGTCGGCTCGTTGATGATGCGCAGCACCTCCAGGCCCGCGATGCGGCCGGCGTCCTTGGTCGCCTGGCGCTGGCTGTCGGAGAAATACGCCGGCACGGTGATGACCGCCTGGGTGACGGTCTCGCCCAGATACGCCTCAGCGTCGGCCTTGAGCTTCATGAGGATCATGGCGCTGATGTCCTGCGGCGTGTAGTCCTTGCCGTCGATATTCACGCGGCGGTCGGTGCCCATGTCGCGCTTGATGGAGATGATGGTGCGGTCCGGATTGGTGACCGCCTGACGCTTGGCGACCTGGCCGACCAGGCGCTCGCCCGTCTTGGTGAAGGCAACGACGGACGGCGTGGTGCGCGCGCCTTCCGCATTGGGGATAACGACCGGCTCGCCGCCCTCCATGACGGCGACGCAGCTGTTGGTAGTACCCAGATCGATACCGATAATCTTGCTCATATGTGTGACCTCCTGATCAATTCATGTTGATATTGAGAGTGATTGACTGCTATATATGTGATCGGGCTCAGCCCGCAACCACCTTGACCATCGCATGGCGGATCACGCGGCCGCCGAGGCTGTAGCCCTTTTGCAGAACCATGCACACGGTGCCCGGCTCTCCCTCGTCGCTTGAGCCCTGCATCACGGCATTCATCAGCTCCGCGTCAAAGGGCTGGCCCTGCGGGTCGATCTCCGTGACGCCCATCTTGGCAAGCGCGTCCTGCATCTGGCGCAGAACCATCTCCACGCCTTCCTTCAGCGCGGAATCCTCCTCGCCCGCGGCGGCAAGCGCGCGCTCCAGATTGTCGACGACCGGCAGAAGCTTGCCGACCGCCTCCCTGCGTCCGTCGTCGAACGCTTCCTGCCGGACGCTCTCCGTGCGGCGGCGATAGTTTGCAAATTCCGCCTGCTTGCGCTGCGCCATATCGAGGTACTCCTCGCACTGCGCCTTTGTCTTTTCAAGCTCCGCGCGCAGGGCCTCGATGTCCTCCTGCTGCTCCTTCGCCTCATCCGGCTGCCGGGTTTCACAGGTCTCCTGCTCGCCCTCCGCAGCCTTGCTGATCTTCTCTTCGCTGTTCATGTTCTTCGCCCTTTCTTTGAGGCTGTCCGCCGCACCGCGGATCCTGTCCCGGATCGTCCGGTCGGCGGCATCCCTCTGGGTTTTTGCTTTATTTTTCTTCATGACTGTCCATTCTGCTCTTCAAGCAGCTCCGTCAGCGACTGGCCGACCTGCGAAAGCACCGAGAGCACCTTGCCGTACTGCATGCGCGTGGGCCCGATGAGCCCGATGGTATTGACGCGCCCGTCGCCGAGCCGGTAGCTAGCGGTGACGATCGAGCAGTCCCGCGTCTCCTCCATGCCCGTCTCCGGGCCGATGCGCACGGAAATCTCCATCTCCCCGTGCTGTGAGAGGAGCGAAACCATCTTCTCCCGCGTCTCCAGCACGCTCAGCAGCGCCTTGGCCTTATCCACATCGGAATACTCCGGGAAGCTGAGCAGGTTGGAGCGTCCGCCGACCACAAGCGCCGCGACGTCGCCTTCCTCAGCCTCCGGCTGCTGCTGTGCAATCGCGCGGATGACGGGAGTGGCATCCGGCCTCTCCCCGCCCATCTCGCCGAGCACCTGCGCCAGATCGCTGAGCGCGCAGCCTTCGAGCTGGCGGCTCAGATATCTGGAGACGGTGTACAGCTCATCCGGTGCGATCGGCGCGTCGAGCTCAAGCAGCGTCTGCTTCACGGAGCCTCCGCGCGTCACCAGCACCAGCAGCACGCGCCTGTCCGCGACGGGCACCAGCTGCAGATGGCTGAGCACCAGCTCGTTCTTCGGGGTTCTGGTCATCACGGCCGTGGTGTAATGCGTCATGCTGGAGAGCACCTTTGCAATCCGGCTCGACAGCTCCTCCACCTGATGAATCCGGCGGTCAAAGCAGCGGTTGATGAAGGCCGTCTCCTCCACGCTCAGCGGCACCGGCGTGAGCATCTGATCCACGTACAGCCGGTACGCCTTGTAGGACGGGACGCGCCCGGCGGAGGTGTGCGGGGAATCGAGATAGCCCAGCTCTTCGAGGTCGCTCATCTCATTGCGGATGGTGGCGGAGGAGAGCTTCTGCTCATATTTTCGGGAAATTGTTCGGGAGCCGACGGGCAAGGCGGTCAGGATATAGTCATCGATGATCGCCTGCAAGATGCGATACTTGCGGTCGATGCGGTCCATCCCGTCCTCCTCCTTTCGGCGTTGTTAGCACTCATTCAAGTCGAGTGCTAATCAGCGTGATAAAGATACCACGTCGGCATCGTTTTGTCAACCTTCTTTTCACATCTTTTTGGAAGAAATCTGACTTTTCCTGTCTTTTGCGGAAACGTTCAGTCCTCCCAAATGACAATTCAGCCCCGCTGCGCAGGTTTGGATCGCCGCGCTGCGGTTTTCATACATTCGCGGGCGTTTCTTCCAATAATTGCACGAGCACCGCATTCATCACCTGCATGCCCCGGCGCGTCAGGCGCAGGCGCCCGCCGCACCGCTCCATCAGGCCGCCGTCCGTCATCCGACGGACGGTTTGGGGCCAAACCTGCCCGGGTTCCGCGCCGAAGTCCCGCGCAAAGCGCGCACAGTCGACGCCGCTCACCATCCGCAGCCCCATCATCATCCGCTCGAACCGGCGTTCGTCCGGCATGCCGTCTCCTTCGGCGTCGCGCGCATTCCCGCCCGCCTCCGCCATTTGCATGTAGCGTTCCCAATCAGAGGGATTATAAAACCTGTGTCCGTCCATATCGCTGTGCGCCGCGCAGCCCAGCCCCAGATATGGTTCGCATTCCCAGTAGACGATGTTGTGCCGGCACATCCGCCCCGGCCTGGCGTAATTGCTCACCTCGTACCGCGCGTAGCCCGCCCCGCTCGTCAGCCTGTGCGTGAGCTCGTCCATCCTGGCGAGCTCATCCTCGTCCGGCAGCGGCGCGCACCGTCCCTCCATGGCCTGCGCATACAGCGGCGTGCCCTCTTCGAGAATCAGATTATAGCAGCTCAGGTGCTCTGGCTCCAGCGCAATCGCGCGATTCAGCGTATCCGCCCACTGGCCGGCGCTCTGTCCCGGCAGTCCGTTCATCAGGTCAAGGTTCAGGTTGTCAAAGCCCGCCTCCCTGGCCAGCTCCACGGCGCGCACGGCCTCCTTCGCCGTGTGGATGCGCCCGACGGCGGCAAGCAGCCCATCGTCAAAGCTCTGCACACCGAGCGACAGCCGGTTCACCCCCGCGGCGCGGCAGGCAAGCAGTTTCTCCCTTGTGAGCGTGCCGGGATTGCCCTCCATGGTGACCTCCGCATCCGCAGGCAGCGCAAAGCTCTCGCGCAGCGCGTCCATGATCGCCTGAACCTGCGCGCCGGCCAGCAGCGTCGGCGTGCCCCCGCCGAAGAACACCGTCCTGATCCGCCGCCGCCCGAAGAAGGCCGCCTGCGCACGAATCTCGCGGCAGACGGCCCGAACATATGCCTCCCTCTGCGCCATCCGCCCGGAAAAGGACGTAAAGTCGCAGTACGCGCACTTCCTCACGCACAGGGGAATGTGGATGTATACAGAAAAATCCTCCATAAACGCAGTTCCCTTATTCGTCCATCTTGAGCACGGCCATGAACGCCTCGCTGGGCACCTGCACGCTGCCGAGCTGGCGCATGCGCTTTTTGCCCTCCTTCTGCTTTTCCAGCAGCTTGCGTTTACGGGAGATGTCGCCGCCGTAGCACTTGGCCAGAACGTCCTTGCGCATGGCCTTGACCGTCTCGCGGGCAATGACCTTGCCGCCGATGGCCGCCTGAATCGGGATCTCGAACAGCTGGCGCGGGATGACGTCCTTGAGCTTTTCGGCCAGGGAGCGGCCGCGCGCGTAGGCGCGATCCCGGTGGACGATCATCGACAGCGCGTCGCAGATTTCGCCGTTGAGCAGCACGTCAAGCTTCACCAGATCGCTCTGCTGATAGCCGCACAGCTCGTAATCGTAGCTGGCGTAGCCGCGGCTGCGGCTCTTCACCTGATCAAAGAAGTCGAATATGATCTCCGCCAGGGGCATCTCGTAGTGCAGGCACACGCGCTGCCCCTCGTACACCATATCCTTGAAGACGCCGCGCTTGGCCTGGCAGATCTCCATCAGCGCGCCGACGTAGTCCTGCGGCGTGTGGATGCTCGCCTTCACGAACGGCTCCTCCATATAGTCGATCAATCCGACGGGCGGAAGATTCGAGGGGTTGTCCACATCCACCTCGGTGCCGTCCGTCTTGTAAACCTTGTATATCACGCTCGGCGCGGTTGTGATCAGATCGAGATCAAACTCGCGCTCCAGCCGCTGCTGGATGATCTCCATATGGAGCAGCCCCAGGAAGCCGCAGCGGAAGCCGAAGCCCAGCGCCTGGCTGGTCTCCGGATCGTAGGTGAGCGACGCGTCGTTGAGGCGCAGCTTTTCCAGCGCGTCCTTGAGATTCTCATAGTCCGCGCCGTCGGCCGGATAGATGCCGCAGAATACCATCGGATTCACCTGGCGGTAGCCCGGCAGCATCTCGGCCGCGGGGTTCGCGTCGTCGGTGATCGTATCGCCCACGCGCGTGTCGTGCAGATCCTTAATCGACGCGGCGATGTAGCCGACGTCGCCCGCGCGCAGCGCATCCGTGGGCGCGTATCCCGGGCTGCGCACGCCGACCTCCACGACGTCAAAGCAGGCGCCGGTGTTCATCATGCGGATCCGCATGCCGGCGCGCACGCTGCCGGACACAATGCGCACAAAGCAGATCGCGCCGCGGTAGTTGTCGTAGAAGGAATCGAAGATCAGCGCCTGAAGCGGCTCCTCCTCCTCGCCCTCGGGCGGCGGCATCATGGTCACGATGCTCTCGAGCACGTCGTCGATGCCCAGCCCCACCTTCGCGCTGATGAGCGGCGCCTGTGAAGCATCCAGGCCGATGACCTCCTCGATCTCCTTGCGCACCTCGTCGGGATGTGCGCTTGGCAAGTCGATCTTGTTGATCACCGGAATGATCTCCAGATTGTGCTCAAGCGCCATATAGACATTGGCCAGCGTCTGTGCCTCCACGCCCTGCGTCGCATCCACGACGAGCAGCGCGCCCTCGCACGCAGCCAGCGCGCGGGAGACCTCATAGGTGAAGTCGACATGGCCGGGCGTGTCGATCAGGTTGAGCGTGTAGGCCTGTCCGTCCTGCGCCGTGTAATCCATGTGCACGGCCTTGCTCTTGATCGTGATGCCGCGCTCGCGCTCCAGCTCCATCGAATCGAGAATCTGGTCGACCATCTCGCGCTTCTCGTATACGCCCGTCTTCTCCAGCAGCCTGTCGGCCAATGTCGATTTGCCGTGGTCGATGTGCGCAATGATGCAGAAATTGCGGATTCTTTCCATGCGTTCGTTAGCCAATTTCGTGTCCTCCGTTATTTGAAGCAGCCCGCTTCAAGATTCTTTCATGCCCTCAGGATTACAGGTTCCACGCGCCCGCGAGCATCAGCGCGAAGCCCCCGAGTGTGAACAGGCTCATCCAGATCGAGCCGTATTTCAGGCGGATGCCGCCCAGATGCACGATGCTGACTAGCTCCTCCCCCAGGAACGCGAGCACCGCACCCGCCGCGCTCATCACACCGGCCGCGGGAAGCGGCCACGTCCGGGCCACCAGCGATGCCGCCAGCGCGATGGCCGCGGCGGCCGTCAGCGCCGGAGCCGTGCCCGCGATCGCCGCCAAGGCCCGCAAAAGCAGCGGCTGCCGGGTATTGAATACCACAAGCGCCAGCTGCAGCGTCGCGTGAATCACCAGCGTGACGATCATCGCGCTTTGCAGCACCACATTGCTGGGCACGCCCTGGCGCAGATAGCTGTCAAAATAGCTGAGCAGCAGCAGCGAGACCGACGCGACGCGCGCCAGAGCGCTGAACAGATATCTTTGGCGGATACCGCCGCAGACGGGCTCATAGCCCGCGTCCACCGCCGTCGCCAGCCACAGCACGCACAGCGACATCGCCATCACGGCCATCGGCCGGGTTCCCCTCGCGCAGACGCCCAGCACCGAGAGGATCAGCAGATACAGCACCGCGGCGAAGCGTCCGCGTCTCAGCGCATCGTCCATCCTGGCAAGCATCGCCTTGCGCCTGCGCGCAAAGCGCTTCAGCCAGGCGATACCCTCATCCCCGCGCTCGGCCGTCTCCCGCATGAAGACGTCCATATCATCCTCGGAGCGGATATGCCCGAACGCCCCGGCAATGCTCCGCCCCGCGCTGGCAGCGTAGAGA
Organism: Clostridia bacterium; assembly: GCA_030535375.1. Taxonomy (GTDB): domain Bacteria; phylum Bacillota; class Clostridia; order Christensenellales; family Aristaeellaceae; genus Ventricola. Next base: position 26,175 of record JAUNJB010000017.1, read on the forward strand.
TAGATCCGCCAGCCCACAGACGAGTTCGCCAGCCGGATCAGGCGCGGCTTCAGCGCCGCGGGCACGCGTTCGCACCACTCGTCTACCTTGCGCTCGAAGAATTCATCGATCAAAGCCGTCCGCTCCTTGCAAAAAAGATGGTTTTCGTCTTTCCCCGCCGCAAAAGAGCTGGTATAATAAAGACGGTTCCGTTTTCACTGATTATCAAAGGAAGTGTTCTCATGAACGAAATGCTCGTAAAAACAGCCGAAGCGCTCCACGCGCGCGGATTTCACACCGCCGTATTCGCCACGGCGCGGGAAGCCGCCGATTTCATCCGCCAGGATATGCCCGCGGGACAGACCGTCGCCATCGGCGGCAGCATGACGGTCAAGCAGATGGGTCTTGAAAAGCTGCTGCGCGAGGACGGCCATCCCGTGCTCTGGCATTGGGAGGTCGCGCCCGCCGAGCGCCCCGGTCTGCTGCACGAGGCCATGAACGCCCCGCTGTACGTGTGCTCCGCCAACGCGCTGACCGATTCCGGCCTGATCGTGCAGATCGATGGCAACGGCAACCGCGTCGCCGCCATGTGCTACGGCCCGAATACCGTGTACGTCATCGTCGGCCGCAACAAGCTGGTGCACGGCGGCTTTCACGATGCCGTCCGCCGCATCAAGCAGGTCGCCTGCCCGCAGAATGCCCGCCGCCAAAACCTCGACACGCCGTGCGCTAAGGACGGCGGAGCATGCAATGTGAAGAGCTGCGCCCATTCCATGTGCCACATGACGGTATGCTTCGATCTCGCGCCGATGGGAAAGCGCACACACGTCGTGCTCGTCGACGAGGATCTGGGGTATTGAGGAGAACTCGCGAACTCCGCCGGATGGCATGGCGGCTCCTCAGTGCGCGGCGCAAATCCTGTCCCCCGGCTTGCAGCCGGGCATGGAATTGAGCGTGCCGCCGCAGGGCTCGCTTTTCCGCCCGGAAAGCTTTCTCCCCGTCGGCAGAGCCCTCCTCCGACGGCTTTCGGCACGCCGCCGCGCGTATCCGCGGCAGTCCGCGCCTTCCCCGCTGGGGTTGGCGCGGTTTTTTCCGGCTACTGCCCGGGGCATTTTCTCCTCCTCGGGAGAAATCCCGCTCGTCGGCAGTCCGCCCCTTCCCCGCAAGGGAAGGCTTTTTTACGCCTTGCTCCCCTTCGCTCCCGCGGCCACCTTCTGCAGGATCGTCGAGTCATAGGCATAGACGTTCTGATTCTTGTCCGCGTGCGCGCGCAGAGCGTCCTCCACCATCTTCTCCACCAGTTCCGGGAAGCTCACGCCGCATTCCTTCCAGAGATAGAAGGCCAGGGAACCGGGGATCGTGTTGGGCTCGTTGACGTAGAGCACGTCATGCTCGTCGAGGATGAAGTCGATGCGCACCGTGCCCCGGCAGTCGAGCAGCGTGAAGATCTCGCGCGTGAGCTGCTGAATGCGCTCCGTCAGCTCATCGCCAACCGGCGCCGGCACAACGCGGCTGAGGCTCTTCATCCCGCGGCTGCTCTCGCCCTTCGTGCCCGCATTGCGCAGATACTTTTCAAAGAAATTGAGGAAGCTGTCCCCCGCGGAGGGCACCGGCATCTCGCACACGGACGCCCTCACGTCCTCCCCGTATCCAAGCGCCGCACAGTTGATCTCCACCGGATGGGTGACGCCCACCTCGACGAGGATGCGGCGGTCATAGGAGGCGGCCAGGTCGATCGCCGCCTCAAGCTCCTCACGGTTTGCGGCACGCGAAACGCCGATGGAGGAGCCCAGCGCCGCCGGCTTGACAAACACCGGGTACTTGATCTCCTTTTCAATCCGCTCGATGATCTGCCCGCGCTGCGCCTTCAGCTGGTCCCGCGTGAACCACACAAAGTCCAGCACCGGATAGCCCGCGCCGCGCAGCATCTGCTTCATCGCGATTTTATCCATGCCCACGCTTGAGCCGAGCACGCCGGAGGAGGCGTACGGGATGTTCGCCATCTCAAGCAGGCCCTGTACCGTGCCGTCCTCGCCGTGCAGCCCGTGAAGCACCGGAATGGCGCAGTCGATATGCGCGATAGGCGCGGGCACCTTGGCAAACAGGCCTGCGCGCTGGGGCGGCCAGGCCCACAGATCGCCCGCGTTCGCGCTCACGTCGAGATTCACGCGCGTGATGTCCTTCGCCATGGGATTGAAGTCCCGGAAGGTCTCAATCCTGGTGAGCGGCTCGCCCGTATACCACAGGCCCTCGCGGGAAATATAGATCGGCGTGACAAAGAAGCCCGCCGTTTTCGCCGCCTCGATCAGCTGAAGCGCCGAGATGATCGACACGTCATGCTCGCAGCTGCGGGAGCCAAAGATCACCGCAATGTTCATTTTGCTCATATTTCATCTCTCCTCACTCGCTGTAATTATCCGGCAAATCGTTTTCATAGAGCACCACATCGCCCGCCTTCATCATCGCGTGCAGCACCTGCGTGCTCTCGTCAAGACTGCCCACCACGTGTATGTTCTCCTGCGGAAAGCCCGCATGCGTCAGTCCGTCGACGATGGGCTGCGTGTGCCGCCTGCCCACCAGGATCGCCACATCGACGCTTCCGGCCATCTGCTCGCCAAAGGCGCGGTTGAATTCCGCCTCCTCGCCGCCAAGCTCCACCATGCCGGGGGTGATGATGATGCGCCGCCCGGGGAAATTCTCCAGCACGCGCAGCGCGGCCCTCGCGCCGACGGGATTCGCGTTGAACGCGTCGTCGATAATCGTGATGCCCGCGCCGCCGTCGAGCAGCTGGAGCCTGTGCTCCACAGGCTGGCAGCGCGCGACGCCCCGGGCGATCTCCTGGAGTGTCATGCCCAGCAGCCGCGCCGCCGTGCAGCACAGGAGCAGGTTGGCAATCGAATGCTCGCCAAGCAGCCGAGTTTGACAGGATGCACACTCCCCGGTCTCTTTATCCGTGAGCGTAAAGCGCGTGCCCCAGGGGCCGCAGGCGATATCGGACGCCTCCATCAGATCGCCCGGCATGTATTTTTTCTCAAGCGGGCAGCGGGCATACAGTTCCTCACAGATCGCCCCGTCCCGCGCAAAGACGGCCGTGCCGTCCTGCGGCAGACCCTCGATCAATTCGTACTTGGTATCCCGCACGCGCTCGATGGTGCCGAACGTATCCAGGTGCTGCGGGCCGACCGACGTGAGCAGGCCCATCGTGGGATGGACGAGATCGACCAGCTCGCGAATATCGCCCACGTGGCGCGCGCCCATCTCCGCGATGAACACCTGATGGTTGCCCGTCAGCTGCTCGCGGATCACGCGGGTGACGCCCATCGTGGTGTTAAAGCTCGACGGCGTCGCCAGCACGCTGTAGCGGACGGACAGGATGTCCCGCAGCAGGAATTTTGTGCTCGTCTTTCCGTAGCTGCCGGTGATGCCGATACGGATAAGGTTTGGCATCGCCTCCAGCCGCTTCTTCGCGTCGTCGACAAACTGCCGGTTGATGCGCTTTTCCATCGGCTGGGCGCACAGAGCCGCCAGCGCGATGAGCGCCGCCTCAAACGCGGGCAGAAGATAGCCCAGCGGCAAAGAGAGCGCCAGGAAGATCGCCTCCAGCACGAACGCCGTCGTCAGATGCATGGCGATCAGCCGCTTCACGCGCTCGGTGATCACAAAGCCCTTCTTCGCCTTTTCCCTGCGGGACTGCGCGTAAAGCACGGCCGCCATCGCCGCCACAAGCGCGAGCCGAACCACCGCCGGCGCGCCCAGCTTGAGCGCAGATACGCCCACGGCGGCCATCGCCACGGGCGGCAGGAGCGCGCGCGACGCGTTGCGCTTCACGCTGCGCACATATCCGGGCAGCTGATAGCTCTCCAGCTGAAAATAGTGAAGCAGACGGCGGCCGCCTGCCGCGCAGCACACGCTGAGCACCAACGCCTGAATCAAAATACCGATGAATCCCATTTATCTGCCCTCCAGCAAGAAGCTGTTTACGATGCGCAGGAATTTGGTATTGTGCTCAAGGTACGCGAAATGCCCCGCGCCCTCCTCGATCACAAGCCCCGCGTCCGGGATCTTTTCCTCCATCACCCTGGCCATCCACAGCGGCGTCTCCGTATCCTGCGCGCCCCAGTAAAGCAGCGTCGGCGCCTTGATGCGCTCCAGCCGGTCGGTCAGGTCGAGGGAGATCACCTTCACAAAGGTCTTTCGCATCTCCGGGGAAAGCGCCTTGTAGTCCGTGGAGCCGAAGCGCTGAACGAGCGCCTCCCGCCCCTTGTCCGGCAGCGAGCCGAACAGGTGCGTTTTATCCGCCAGGTTCACCGCGCCGCGCAGCCCCTTGTAGAGCCGCTGCTTCATCGATGCGCCGCCCGTCTGCGGCTTTTTGATGCCGGCCGCGCCGGTGAGGATCATCCGCCCGACGAGCTCGGGATACGTCGCCGCCAGCAGGATGGCTACGCGCGCGCCGAAGGAATGCGCCACGATGTCGCACGGCGCCAAGCCGAGCTTTCTGATCACCTCGGCGGTCATCTCCATGTACTCCGGCACGCCCCAGGGCTCCGGCGGCGGCATGGCGGCGCCGCACTTTCCGTGGCCGGGGAAGTCGATCGCAGCCACGCGCATCTTGGGCGAGAGCAGGTTCGCCACGCTTTCCATCAGCTGCGCCGAGCACATCCACCCGTGCAAGAGCAGCGCGCCGCGGCCCACGCTTCCGCTTTCCGTGATATCAACCTTTACTTTGCAAACCTCAAGCTGCATGTCTTCGCTCCTATCCCTAGTCATCCCCATTATTCCGGATTCTAATATTGTACTCCATTTTCTGCCAAAAGAAAAGAGGGCATCGCCGATTGACGTCCTCCTATTCTATGCATTTAAGGCGCATTGCTTCCGCTAAAATTAGGCGAAGCCTCGCTTTCCTCTCCGTCCGGGCAGGAAAACTCCCGGTACATGATCAGCGCGTCCTCGCGGTTGTCCTCGTAGTATCGCTTTCGGTAGCCCACATCGAGAAATCCACAGGCGTGATAGAGATTCTGCGCCGCGGTGTTGGAACGGCGCACCTCCAGCGTCATCATCGCCATGGAATTTTCCCGCGCCAGCGTGCAAAGCGCCTCAAAGATGCGCCGCCCGTAGCCACGGCGCCTGAACGCGGGATGCACCGCCACATTGCACACGTGCGCCTCGTCAAGCACAAACCACATGCCCGCGTAGGCCAGCACGCGCCCCGCGCCGTCATCCATCACCAGCCAGCGCGCCACGACATTCTCGCGGATGTCATGCAGAATCGACGCCTCGCTCCACGGCATCGCAAAGCACAGCGTCTCGATCTCGTGGATCTGCGCCACATCCTCCTCGCGGATCGCCCGGATGAACGGCTCAGCCATGGCTCTGCGCCTCCC
>JAUNJB010000018.1 GCA_030535375.1 Clostridia bacterium
CTTCACACTCCAAAGTGTTTCTGTGCTCGCTGCACGGTTTTTCGCGCAATTTCCTGTAAGTCAAAAAAGCGCGCCGTGCGCGCTCCCTCTTCCGAAGCGCTTTTCACTCCGAAGTGTTTCTGTGCCCGCTGCACGGTTTTTCGCGCAGTTTCCTATAAGCCAAGAAAAGCCCCGCCGAAAAGCGCTTCCGGCGGGGCTTCATCATGCCTGTAGGGCTTATTCGAACTCCACGACCTGCGTCCATCTGACGAGGAACTCGCGCTCCGCGCCGTGCTTCTTAGTCATCTGCGCGGCCGCGACGATCGGCATCCACTTCTGCACATACTGGATTGCGATGTCGTTCTTCTTGCAGAAGAGCTTGAGGTACAGATCGGCCTTCTTCTGATCCTCCAGCGCGAACTGCAGATACGTCGTCGCCGCGTCGGCGGAGGCATTGCCCAGCGCTGCGTGCGCCCAGTCAATGATGTAAACCTTGCCGTCGTCGCCCAGGATCACGTTGGTCGGGTTGAAATCGCCGTGGGTGATCTTCGTGTGCGGCTTCATATTCTCCAGGCGGACGTGCAGCTCATAGCGCGTGGTAGCATCGAGCTCATCGCGCAGCGAAGAAATCTGCGCATTGAGCTTATCCTTGAGGCGGCCCATCTGCTTGCAGGAAGCCTTGTGGATCTCGCTCTGAATATCGACGAACTGCTCCATGTAGCTCTCCAGCTTATCCGGCTCCTCGGCCATGGCCTGCGCCATCGTGCGCCCCTCAACGGCGCGGATGACCAGCGACCAGCCGCCGTTCACATTGGTGACCGCCTTGAGCTCCGGCACATTCAGGCCCGTCTCCTCCGCCAGCGCGTGGTTAAAAGCCTCCTTGAGCACCGCGGACTTGGGATAGCCGGGCACGAATTCCTTGATGATCTCATCGTCCGCGCGGTAGACCGTCTTGGTCGCGCGCTCCACGATCATCTGCTTGTTTTCGATCGTCATCGCTTTTTCCTCCTTCAATTGGCCTCATACGATTGAGTCTTTATCATCAATTCTCGAGCTTCACATGCCTCCCCTGCCGCCGCAGGGAAAGAAGCTCTTGTTTTTTCGGTATCAGGCCTTCTCACCGCGGTACGCCTTGAGATACATCTCCTTGATCTCGCTCATCAGCGGATAGCGCGGATTGGCGCCGGTGCACTGGTCGTCGAACGCATCCTCGACCATCTGATCGAGCGTCGCCATGAAGGCTTCCTCGCTGATGCCGTATTCCGCGATAGATTTCTTGACGCCCACGGCCGCCTTGAGCTCCTCGATCTTGTCGATGAACTTGTCAAGCGTGTCCTGGTCATCCTTGCCCACGACGCCGCAGAAGTTCGCGCACTCCGCGTAACGCGCCAGCGTGTGCGGATAGGCGTACTGCGGGAAGGTGCCCATCTTGGTCGGCACCTCGGCGGCGTTGTAGCGCAGCACATAGGTGATCATCAGCGCGTTGGCAATGCCGTGCGGCAGGTGATGATACGCGCCGAGCTTGTGCGCCATGGAGTGGCACACGCCCAGGAACGCGTTGGCAAACGCCATGCCCGCCAGGCAGGAGGCATCGGCCATCTTCTCGCGCGCCTCGGGGTCCGCGGCGCCCTTCTCATAGGCGCGCGGCAGGTAGTTGAATACATTCTTCATCGCCTTAAGCGCGAGGCCGTCGGTGTAGTCCGTCGCCATCATGGAGGCATACGCCTCAAGCGCATGGGTCAGCACATCGATACCGGAGGCGGAGGTCAGCCCCTTGGGCTGGTTCATCATGTTGTCCGCGTCGATGATCGCCATATTCGGCAGCAGCTCGTAATCCGCGAGGGGATACTTGGTGCCGGTGCGGTCATCGGTGATCACGGCGAACGGCGTCACCTCGGAGCCCGTGCCGGAGGACGTCGGGATCGCGACGAAGTATGCCTTTTCGCCCATCTTCGGGAAGGTATACACGCGCTTGCGGATATCCATGAAGCGCATCGCCAGATCGAGGAAATCGACGTCGGGATGCTCGTACATCACCCACATGATCTTGCCGGCGTCCATCGCGGAGCCGCCGCCCAGCGCGATGATGCAGTCCGGCTCAAACAGGCGCATCGCCTGCGCGCCCTTGAGCGCGGAGGAGAGATTCGGGTCCGGCGCGACATCGTAGAAGCAGGTGTGCTGGATGCCCATGGCATCAAGCTTCGCCTCGATCGGCGCGACATAGCCGTTCTTGTAGAGGAAGCTGTCGGTGACGATGAAGCACTTCTTCTTGCCCATCACCGTGCCCAGCTCGTCGAGCGCCACCGGCATGCATCCCTTCTTAAAATACACCTTCTGCGGCGCGCGGAACCAGAGCATGTTCTCTCTCCTCTCGGCAACGGTCTTGATGTTGAGCAGATGCTTGACGCCGACGTTTTCGGAAACGGAGTTGCCGCCCCACGTGCCGCAGCCCAGCGTCAGAGACGGGGGCATCTTGAAGTTGTACAGATCGCCGATGCCGCCGAAGCTGGACGGCGTGTTGATCACGATACGGCAGGCCTCCATGCGCTCGGCATGCTTGAGGATCTTCTCCTTCTGCGCCGGATGGATGTAGAGGGAAGCGGTGTGGCCGTGACCGCCGTCGCAGACGAGCTGCTCCGCCTTGTCAAGCGCCTCGTCAAAGGTCTCCGCCTTGTAGAGCGCCAGCACCGGGGAGAGCTTCTCATGGGCAAACTCCTCGCTCATGTCGACGCTCTCGACCTCGCCGATGAGAATCTTGGTGTTCTCGGGAACCTCGACGCCGGCGAGCTGCGCGATCTTGTACGCGCTCTGGCCGACAATCCTCGCGTTGAGCGCGCCGTTGATCAGGATGGTGTGGCGCACCTTGTCAACCTCATCGCCCTCAAGGAAGTAGCAGCCGCGGCGGGCAAACTCGGCCTTCACCTCGTCGTACACCGGCGCGAGCACCGTCACGCTCTGCTCGGAGGCGCAGATCATGCCGTTGTCAAACGTCTTGGAGTGAATGATTGAGCTGACGGCCATCGGGATATCCGCCGTCTCGTCGATGATGACCGGCGTATTGCCCGCACCGACGCCCAGCGCCGGCTTGCCGGAGGAATACGCCGCCTTGACCATGCCGGGGCCGCCGGTGGCCAGAATGATGTCCGCGTCGTGCATGAGCTCGTTGGTCAGGGCGAGGCTGGGCTCATCGATCCAGCCGATGATGCCCTCCGGGGCGCCCGCGGCCACCGCCGCGTCGAGCACAACCTTCGCGGCCGCGATGGTGCAGTTCTTGGCGCGCGGATGCGGGCTGATGAGGATCGCGTTGCGCGTCTTGAGGCACAGCAGCGCCTTGAAGATGGCGGTGGAGGTCGGGTTGGTCGTCGGGATGACGGCGGCCACCAGGCCGATCGGCTCGGCGATCTTGCGGATGCCGAACGCCGCGTCTTCCTCGATCACACCGCAGGTTTTGGTGTAGCGGTACGCGTTGTAGATGTACTCGCTGGCGTAATGGTTCTTGATGACCTTGTCCTCCACCACGCCCATGCCGGTCTCCTCAACCGCCATTTTGGCCAGCGGAATGCGCTGCTTGTTGGCAGCCATCGCCGCGGCAAAGAAGATTTTATCGACCTGTTCCTGCGTCATCTGCGCGAATTCGCGCTGGGCAGCACGCATCTGCGCAATGCGCGCATTGAGCGTTTCCACGCTGGAGATCGTGATGATGTCCTGCATCGTTTCATCCTCCTGGATTGATATTCGTGATTTTCTTAACGATTAGTATTATACGCAGCTCCGCGCATTTTGTCAAATGTTTAACGGACGGGCGAGTTACAATCTTTTGCACGCTTTTTTGTGAATCCTTTGTACACGCCGCCGTTTCGCGGAATTCCGCTTGTCTTTTTCTTGGCAATCCCGCTCATTTTTCCTTGATTTCTGATCTATTTTCTACAAATCCGTGTTTTCTATACATGAAAAAAAGGGCCTGTATCCCCTCTCTTTCCCCTTCCCCGATTCCGCCCGTCCATCCGCGGCGTCCTGCTGCGCATCGGGCCTGCCGGGCGCCAAAAAAGCGGCGTCCCCTCTCTTGGGGAAACGCCGCTTTTGTCATTTTTTCAACAATCCGGTTGCGCTTATTTACGGTATTTGCGCACAATATCCAGCACCGCATCGGCCACATAGCCCGCATCCGCCACGCTCAGCGTGGAGTACATCGGCAGGGAAATCTCGCTCTCGGAGAAGGCATATGTCTTGGGGAAATCCTCCGGCCTGTAGCCAAAACGCTTCACATAAGTGCTCATCGTGTGCAGCGAGATAAAGTGCACGCTGACGCCCACATTGCGCGCCTTGAGCTCCTCGATGAACTGGTCACGCGAGATGGTCAGCCGTTCCGGCGCAATGCGCAGCACGTACAGGTGACGGCTGTGATGGCAGTAATCCGGCGTCTTTTGCACAATCAGCTCGGGAACGTCCGCGAACGCCTCTTCATACACCCGCACGGCCTCAAAGCGGCGGCGCTGCATGTCCTCTATGCGCGCAAGCTGCGTGAGCGCCAGGGCCGCCTGAATATCAAACATGTTGTACTTATAGCCCGGCTCCTCGATGTCATAGCGCCAGGAGCCTTCCTTGCCATAGCGGTTCCACGAGCTCGCGCTCATCCCATGGCAGGAGAGCACGCGCACCCTCTTCGCGATTTCCTCGTCGTCCGTCACCAGCGCGCCGCCCTCGCCGCAGGCGAGATTCTTCGTCGCGTAGAACGAATAGGATACCGTGTTGCGCGGATGATGGCCGATCAGTTTCCCCTTATAGCGCGTTTCCACGGCATGCGCGGCATCCTCGCTGAGGAACAGGCCGTGTGCATCACAGATCGCGCCGATGGCATCCAGATCGGCCGCCAGGCCGGAATAGTGCACCGGCACGACGGCGCGCGTCTTCGCGGTGATCTTCTTTTCGATCTCCTTGGGATCGATCAGACCCGTGTCCATATCGATGTCCGCGAACACCGGCGTCGCGCCCACATGCAGAATCGTGTTGGCAGTGGAGGCGAACGTCAGCGGCGTGGTGATGACCTCATCCCCGGGCCCGATGTCCGCGGTTACCAATGCCAGATGCAGCGCCGCCGTCGCGGAATTCACCGCGACACAGTACTTTGCGCCGACATACTCCGCAAATCTCTTTTCAAACTCCATCGTGCGCGGCCCCTTCGCCCACCAGCCGGAGCGCACCGCACTGCCGACCGCCTCGGCCTCCGCCTCCGAGATGTCCGGCACGCAGAACGGCATCCACGAATCCCTGATTTTAAACTCACCCATATTTTTTATCCTCCTGCCCGATGTACGGGGTCACGCACATTTAGGTCGATACGGTTACATTATAGCACACACATCCCGGCGCGTAAACCGTCTCTTTCCTATATATGCGCGCAAAATCTGCCATTTTTTGAGCAACTCCCTCAAAAAAATTCAAAGAATTTTTCAGTTTCAGGGTTGACAATTCGCAAACACCGCGTTATAATGCAGTCAATCGAACACCAAACCGATTGAGGAAAGAGAAGTAGAAAGCCTTCTTTCTATCACAGAGAGCCGCCGGCGCTGCGAGTGCGGTATAGAGGAACTTTCAAATGGGCTTTCCGAGGGCCTTGTCAAACGGGCGGTCGCCTCAGTAGACAGGGACGGGACGCAGACCCGTTATCAGGCTGCACCGTATGTTGGTACGGGGTGAGCGGGCCGGTTCGGTCAATGTGAGTGGCACCACGGAAAGATTTTTCCGCCTCATGTTTCTTAGGAGACATGGGGCGTTTTCTTATTCCCCCATCTCCCGCTTTCCCTCACCTACCCCATCGACCGCCGGGGTATCCCCGGCAGAAAAAGCAGGAGGAAAAAACTATGAAGCGCATCATCACCGTCATCATCGCCATCGCCCTGATCGCCTGCGCCGCCCTCGCCGGCGCGGAAGGCTATACCATCGGCATCGGCCAGTTTGCCGAGCACGGCTCCCTGGATAACTGCCGCACCGGCTTCCTGGAGGGATTGGCCGAGGCGGGCATCGTCGAGGGCGAAAACCTGACGATCTCCTATCAGAACGGACAGGCGGATATGGGCATCACCCAGCAGATCGCCGCACAGTTCGCCAGCGATAAGGTCGATATGATGGTCGGCATCGCCACCCCGATGGCTCAGGCGTGCTACAACGCCGCTGCAGGCAGCATCCCGACGATCTTCACCGCCGTCACCGATCCCGTCGCCGCCGGCTTTGTGGACGCGGACGGCAACGCCGTGGGCGAAGTCACCGGCACCTCCGACGCCCTGCCCATCGAAGCGCAGCTCAAGACCATCCGCGCCATGCTCCCGGATGCCGCCAAGATCGGCATCCTCTACACCACCAGCGAGGTGAATTCCATCTCCGCCATTGAAATCTACAAGGAGCTCGCCCCCGCCTACGGATTTGAAATCGTGGAATCCGGCATCAGCACCTCCGCGGATATCCCGCTGGCGCTCGACGCGCTGCTGACCAAGGTTGACTGCATGACCAACCTCACGGACAATACCGTCGTCTCCGCCCTCGCGCTGGTGCTCGATAAGGCCAACGCCGCGGGTAAGCCGGTCTTTGGCTCCGAGATCGAGCAGGTCAAGCTGGGCTGCATCGCCGCGGAGGGCCTTGATTACATCGCCCTCGGCCGCCAGACCGGTCTGATGGCTGCCAAGGTGCTCAAAGGCGAGGCGAAGGCCAGCGAAATCCCCTATGAGATCATCACCGAGCCCGGCCTGTACGTCAACTCCGCCGTCCTCGAGCAGTTCGGCGTCACGCTCTCCGATGAACTCGCCGCTCGCGCCATCGAGGCTGAATAATCCTCCTTTCGGGCAGGGACGGCCGCGGAAATTCCCCGGCCGCCCTCCTGTCTGTTTACGCGAATCCCTTCCATATTCAATTCTGAGTCGACGGAGGTTTCCCTATGTCACTGCTCCTCAGCGTTCTTGAACAAGGGCTTATCTACGCAATCCTTGCCTTGGGCGTCTACATCACCTTTAAGATTCTCGACTTCCCGGACATGTCCGTCGATTCGACATTCCCGCTTGGCGCGGCCATCACTGCGCTCATGATCTCAAACGGAATCAGCCCGCTGCTGACGCTGCCCGCCTCCATCGCGGCAGGCGCCGCCGCGGGCGCCGTCACCGGCATCATCCACGTCCGCTTCAAGGTGCGCGATCTGCTCTCCGGCATCATCGTGATGACGGGCCTTTACTCGGTCAACCTCCACATCGCCGGGCGGGCCAATGTACAGCTGTTCTCCTTTGACACGATCTTCAAGAATCCGCGGATGACCGCGCTTCCCCCGGAGATTTCACCCTATGCGCCGGTCATCGTTCTGGCCGTGATCACACTCGTGGTCAAGCTGGTGATGGATGCCTATCTCGCCACGCGTTCGGGCTTTTTGCTCAAGGCCACGGGCGACAATCCCACGCTCGTCGCCACCCTCGCGCAGGACAGCGGCAAGGTCAAAATTCTCGGCCTGTCCATCGCCAACGGCCTGGTGGCGCTTTCCGGCTGCATCATGTGCCAGTATCAGCGCTATTTTGATATCTCCATGGGCACGGGCACGCTGGTGCTCGCCGTCGCCTCCGTCATCGTGGGCACACAGCTGCTTCGCGGCCTCCGCTTTCTGCAGGCCACGACCGCGGTGGTGCTGGGCTCCATCCTGTATAAGGGCTGCGTCGCCCTGGCGCTCAGCCTGGGGCTCTCGCCGTTCGATCTCAAGCTCGTCACCGCCGCTTTGCTGCTGATCATCATCGTCGCCGGCGGCCACAGAAAGAAGGTGAAGCACCATGCTTGAGCTGCGCAGCATCGTCAAGGTCTATCAAGGCGGCACGGTCAACGAAACCTGCCTGTTTGATGATTTCTCCCTGACCATTCCCGACCGCCAGTTCGTCTGTGTGGTCGGCTCCAATGGCTCGGGCAAAACCTCCCTGCTCAACATCATCTGCGGCTCCATCCCGATTGACGAGGGGAACATCTTCATCGGCGGAGAAAACATCACCGCCATGCCGGAGCACAGGCGTCACCGCCGCATCGGCCGCGTCTATCAGGACCCTGCCCGCGGCACATGCCCGTCCATGACGATCCTGGAGAACATGTCCATGGCGGACAACAAGGGCAAGCCCTTCAATCTGCTGCCCTGCGTCAACCGCAAAAAGACCGATGAATACCGCTCCATGCTCGCCCAGCTCGGCCTCGGCCTGGAAGATAAGATGGGCGTCAAGGTGGGCAATCTCTCCGGCGGACAGCGACAGGCGATGGCCCTTCTGATGAGCACCATGACGCCCATCGAGTTCCTGATCCTCGACGAGCACACCGCTGCGCTCGACCCGAAGACAGCGGAAATCATCATGCAGTTAACCGGCAAAATCGTGGCAGAAAAGCAGCTGACTACGATCATGGTCACGCATAACCTGCGCTACGCCGTGGAATACGGCGACCGCCTGCTGATGATGCACCAGGGACGGGCCGAGCTCGATCTCTCCGGTGACGCGCGAAAAGCGCTCAAAGTGGAGGATCTGCTCGGGAAATTCAACGAGATCAGCATTGAATGCGGAAACTGAATACAGCGGACCTCACCGGCGCGGAGCTTTCCTGCGTACCGGTGAGGCCCTTTTCATATGCCTTTGCCTGAATCGTTATGCCACCTGACCCTGCTCCTGATCTATCGCATTGCCCGCCGCGTCATCATCTGCTCCGAACAGCGCGACCGCACATCCCACGATCAGCGCCGCACATAACCGCTTTTGATTCATCGTCGTTCTCCCTCTCGCGTTCTCAAGTCTGCAAGGGCTTCACATCCGCAGACCCCGGCTTTTTCATCAATTATAGAACCCTCATTTATTATCACAGCGATTTTACTCGCTTGCAAGAACCGACAGCCATAAAGAGCAATTCCTTCGCTCATGTTCTTCATTGCCATCGAGCGCAATTCATGCTATAATAGCTCCGGTTCATCCCCATGACACTTTGTCAATACATCACACAAGCAAACGAGGCACTCTATGACTGGATTAGGCACCATCATCAACTGCGCGTGCGTACTGCTGGGCGGCGCGCTGGGCTTTCTTTTTGGCAAGGCGCTCAAGGAGCGCTATCAGGATATCATGATCAAAGCCTGCGGGCTGAGCACGCTTTTCATCGGCGCCTCCGGAGCGTTCGAACACATGCTCGTGATCGCGGACGGCCAGCTTGACACGGCCGGCTCCATGCTGCTCGTGATCTCGCTGTGCGCGGGCGGCTTGCTGGGCGAGGTGCTCGATATCGAAGGACATATTGAGACGTTCGGCCAATGGCTCAAGATCAAGAGCCGCAGCGAACGCGATCCCCACTTTATCGAAGGCTTTACCTCCGCCTCCTTCACCATCTGCATCGGCGCGATGGCCATTCTCGGCCCGATCAACGACGCCATCTACCATGACTACACGCTGCTCATTACCAAGGGCATTTTGGACGCGATCATCATCATGGCGCTGACCTCTTCCCTGGGGAAGGGCGTGATCTTCTCCGTGATCCCGCTGGCCATCTGGCAGGGGCTCATGACGCTCCTGGCCAGGCTGATCATGCCCCTGATGACGGATACCGCGCTCGCGAATCTCTCCTTCGTCGGCTCCGTGCTGATTTTTTGCGTGGGTATCAACCTGCTCTTCGGCAAAAAGGTCAAGGTGGCCAACTACCTGCCCGCGCTGGTCATCGCCATTCTGTGGGCTCTCTTCGGCTGGTAAGCTTCATTGAAAAACGGGGCTGTCAGGATAAAAAATCCTGGCAGCCCCGTTTTATATCACATGCGCAAAGCAAATGGAAATTGCAGTTCAGGCTTTACAAAAGCATCCACGCGCCCATCCCCATCCATGGGTGACTTATTCTCCCACCCATCAAACGCCCGCACGGATGCGCGTCACTGATCGAGCAGCGTCAGATCGCCCCAGCGCAGCTCGCGATAGGCCTGGTATTCCGTCAGTCTGGCATACCATGCGATATAGCGGCTGTCGCTGCGCTTATCCTCCAGCGGATAGTGCTCCGTCAGCCACTGTCCCATATAGGCGGTCACCTTGCTGCCGCCGTCGGGATTGAGATGGTTTTCTCCGTCGTACATGTCCGTTGAAAAATCCACCAGACCTTCGACATCCATCATTTGCACAAACGGCACATCCAGCTCCTCCGCCAGCAGGCGCACGCCGTTCGTATTCATCTGCAGCTGCGCCGGCGATGCGGAGGGCACGCAGACGAACACCGGCTCCACGCCGTTTTCCCGGCAAATCTGCGCGATATTGCGCAGGGCCTGCGTGCCGGGCAATTCCTCCGTGTTCATCTCCTGCGTGCGCTCATAGCTGCCCGGCCAGGAGCGCCCGATGCGCAGCTCGGCTCCCATCATGCAGGGCTCGGTATCGACCTGCCGCTCCGTCGTGCCCGTGAGCATTTCCTCCCAGCGGCTGTGGTAAAGCGAAAACGGCATGAGAAACTCCATCCACTCGCTCTTGGGCAGCGTAGACGTGACAGCCTTCACCTTCAGGGGTGAAAGGGGGATTTCATCGAGGAACAGATGGCGGAAGCCATATGCCCACGCCTCGTCGACCTGCCTGTCGATATAGAACACGTCGATCACGGCGACCTTCGGCTTGTGATACGCAAACGCCATGCGCAGAACCCATTCGGTCACATCCAGGCATTCAGAATTGTTGGCCATGTTGTAGGAGGTAATGCCGTAATCGCGCCAAAGCTCCATCGGGAATACCGCGTTGAGCATGTGGCTGGTGCCAAAGAAGAGCACATCATACGCCTGCTCATCCTTCTCCTCAAAGAAGGGGCCATATTTGCGCGCGCCGTCATCACGTCTGGTCACCCTGTCCGCGACAAACAGACACGCGCACAGCGCCGCAATCCAGACCGCCACACCGATTGCACGTCTCAAAGGAATCATCACCGCCTGCATCCAAATCACTCAGCAAAAACCATGCCTATTATATCGTAAATTTGCTTAGATGGCTAGTCCCCATTTTCATGCGGGCCCTGCGGCGCTTCACTCACGGGAGGTCACACCCTGATCTCCCCCTTTTTCCTCCTCCGTTTCCCTGACGGTTTTCCATGCCCGGGCAGGCAGCGGCCAGTGGCCGCTCATCCCTCCCGAATATCGCTGCAAATTGCCTGATGAGGACGAACTCGGCCGTTCTTTTCGCGAGTTCCTATAAGGAAAAAAGGAGCCATCAGGCCGATGTTCGTCCTGACAGCCCCCTTCTTTTCCCTTCAAACCTCCGCCATCCTCGCCAAGACGCGCATCGTCTGCTGCGCCCCGCCGGCAAACACGCCGCGGTTGATAGCGCAGTCCCTGCTGTCCCTTCCCGCGTTGACGCGCAAATATGTGTCATCCGCCAGACACAGATGTGTCGGATCGACGCCGATGAACCGCGTTCCATCGTAGACCTCCACCCAGGCGTGCGTCTCCCCCTCGCCGGGGATCAGCCCGGCCACGTAGCGCGCGGGAATATGCCGCGCGCGCAGCACGGCCAGCAGCAGATGCGCCATATCCTGGCAAACGCCCGCCCCCAGCGCAAGCGCCTCCAGCGCGGTCGTGCGCTCGTTCGTCACGCCCTGCCGGTAGCAGACGTGCGCCCTGACGCGCTCCGCCGCCTGCATGGCAATCTCCTCCGCCGCGCCCGAGAGTCCCTCGCCCAGCGCGGCAATCCGTTCATCCGCCGCCGTCAGCGGCGTCTCCATCGTGTAAAACGCCGGACAATCCGCGCGCAGTGGCTCACCCCGCACAACGGCATCCCCGCGGACGTACAGATTCAGCGATTCATGCGCTTCCTCGATATGGCCGAGCATGCAGCGGTTTCCAAACGCGTCGCGCGTCGCGGGCAGCTGCGTCTGCGGCCTGCACGCCATATCCAGCCCCCAGAGCTGCTGGCTTTCATCCGAGGCGGGTGCAAAGCGGAATAAAAACGTATGCCTCCACACCGGCTGGGAAAAGCTCAGCGTCAGATCATAGGTAAAGCATAGCCGCTTCATGAGAGCACCGTGCACAGCAGCGCAAGAACCGCCTGCTTATTCTGCTTGTAGGTCTCCTCATCGCGCGTGAGCTCCAGCAGCCGCTGCGCGTCCCGTTCGTTGTGGGCAAAGCGCACCTTCGACAGGCGGTTCATCAACTTGCTGGTCTCCTTCTCCACCTCCCGATACCTGTAGCCCAAACGGACATACAGGTCTAGCCTCTCGACATACTTACCGCATTTCATCAGCGTCCGGCATTCCTCATTGGCGACGTTGTCATCCGCGCTTCCCCAGAAGGCGAACAGATCGTCCACCACCTGCTGAAGCGTGAGCATCGGCGCGCTGTCATCCGCGCCCGCGCGCAGCGTGTCCAGCGCCATCTGAATATAGCACAGCGTGTCGCTGGTCAGCTCCTCGCGCATGACGATGGCGTTGTCCAGCGCCCGGGAGAGCTGGCTGACCAGCGAATTGGGATCGTTCGGATCGAAGATATAGGTTCTGATAAAGGCCTCGCGGCTGCCGTAAATATAAGGCAGGCCGAGACAGTCGAGGAATCCCCGATAAGCGAACTCATCGTGATCGAGCATATCGTCATAATACCGGCTCAGCGTGCGGCAGATGGTGAATGTACGCTCCGTATAGCGGCCCAGCCAGATGAGCCGGTTGCTTTTTTCTAGCGAGATAATACCCATGTGTCCTTAAAGCCTCCTCCTTGAGAAGAATTGACGACGAAGGAATCCGGCTGGCGGGAAAACCGCGTCAGCCCGCTCGGCCAGACGCGCGTCTCGCGTCCCGAGAGCACAAAGGCGCGCAAATCTGCCTTGCGCATCACCTGCTTTCCGTCGTCCATGACGGGCAGATCGATGAAATCGATGACCTCCTGCGCGATGAAGCGCCGCGGCTCACGCCTGATCGTCTCGCGCAGGTTCTCCAGCCGCTCGCCCGACAGATCGCGGCCGAAGACCACGCCGTATCCGCCCGCCTCGCTGACATCCTTGACGACCAGCCGCTCCAGATTGTCCATCACGAATTTGTAGTCCTCGTCGTAGAACGGCAGATAGGTCGGCGCGTTTTTCAAAATAGGCTCCTCATTGAGATAATACCTGATCATCCTGGGCACAAAGTAGTAGATGCCCTTGTCGTCGGCCACACCGTTGCCCGGCGCGTTCACGATGGCCACATTGCCGGCGCGATAGGCGTTCATCAGCCCGGGCACGCCGATGAGGCTCTCGGGCAGGAAGGTCAGCGGATCGAGATACTCGTCGCTCAGCCTGCGGTAGATCACCCCGACGCGCTGCGCCTGGCCGAGATAATCGCGGTAATAAACCTTATTGTCCTCCACGTAGAGATCCGCGTTGGACGCCAGTGCGCTGTCCGTGCGCTCGGCGAGATAGCTGTGCTCAAAGTACGCCGCATTGTACCGCCCCGGCGTCAGGATCACGCGCATTCCCGGCGCGGAGACGTAATCCATCATATCGCGCAGCATATCCGCGTAGTTGCGGTTGTCTACGATATCGTTCTGCCTGAATGTCTGCGGGCTGGCGCGGCGGCACAGCTCGCGCGCGATGAGCGGATAGCTTGCCCCGGATGGGATGCGCAGATTGTCCTCCAGGATATACCAGCTCTTATCCTGCGCCTGCACCAGGTCTATGCCCGAGATATGGCTGTAGATTCCCGCGGGCGGCATGATCCCCTCGCACTCGGGCAGATATCCCTTGCTGGCGAAGAGAAACTCCTGCGGAAGAACGCCGTCCTTTACGATCTTCTTTTCGTGATAGACATCGGCAAGAAACAGATTCAGCGCGTCCACACGCTGGCGCAGGCCGCGGTCGAGCTGCTCAAACTCCTGATGCGTGATGATCCGCGGGAGCGCATCAAATGGAAACAGCTGCTCGTGGAAGGTCTGGTTTTTATAGATGCCGAATTTCACACCGTAGCGCGAGAGCAGACGGTTGATGGAATCGGCGTGATCGGTCAGATTCCGCATGCGGACGCCTCCTTGCTGGATTGGCGGGAACTCATACGCCATTTTTGCAGCGCCAATCTTGTAATATTTTCTCTTTTATCGATACAATATCACAGTTTTTGCATATTGTCAATTTAATTCTTGCAAAATTTCTGTTTTTTGTCAAATTCATCTTTCAAATCCGCACATTCCGGTGTATAATAATCGCATTGGGCTTCAAGAGGAGGGTTTCACTTGATCCATCAGGTCGTTTCCGTCAACCTGCCGGTCGACGAGCAGATGCGCGTGCAGAAGGTGCGCCTCATGCCCGATTCGCCCGCATCTTCCATGCGCCGCCTCTGCGTCGTCACGGGCACGCACGGCGATGAGCTCGAGGGGCAGTATGTCTGCTACGAGCTGGCACGCCGCCTGCGCGCCCATCCCGAACGGCTGACCGGCATCGTGGATATCTATCCGGCGCTCAACCCGCTGGGCATCGATTCCATCACACGCGGTGTGCCCGGCTTTGATCTGGACATGAACCGCATCTTTCCCGGCAACGAGGACGGCGCCCTCGCCGAATACACCGCCGCCCAGATCATCCGCGACATCGAGGGAGCCGACGTCTGCATCGACGTGCACGCCAGCAACATCTTCCTGCGGGAGATTCCGCAGGTGCGCGTCTCCGAGACGACAGCGCAGACGCTGCTGCCCTATGCGCGGCAGCTCAACTGCGATTTCATCTGGGTACATGCCAGCGCCACCGTGCTGGAAAGCACGCTTGCCCACACGCTCAACAGCCGCGGCGTGCCGACACTCGTCGTGGAGATGGGCGTGGGCATGCGCATCACGCAGGCATACGGCAATCAGCTGCTCACCGGCATCTTCCGCCTCATGCACGATCTGGGCATCTGGGCGGGCGATCCGGAGGAGGTCCGCACGCCCATCGTCTCCACGGACGGCCGGGTCGCCTTTCTCAATGCGCCGACGCTGGGCATGTTCGTGCCGCACGCCACGCATTGGGAGCACGTTTCCCGGGGCGAGATCATCGGGGAGATCATCAACCCGCTCACCGGCGAGGGCCTGGCCATCTCCTCCCCATGCGACGGCCTCCTCTTCACGCTGAGGGAGTATCCGCTCGTCTATGAGGGATCGCTGCTGGCCCGCGTGCTGGCCAGAGAGGAGGTGCGCGCATGATCCGCGAAACGCTGTTTTCCCTCGGTTCGCTCTATCGGGATGAGCTGCGCGTGACGGGATATCGGTTTGGCTCGGGCGAAAAGGCCGCCTGCATCGTCGGCGCCATGCGAGGCAACGAGGTGCAGCAGATGTTCGTCGCCTCCCAGCTGGTGCACGCGCTGCGCCTGCTCGAGGAGCAGGGCGGACTGATGCCCGGCAAGGAGATTCTGGTCATCCCCTCGGTCAACCACTTCTCCATGAACATCGGCAAGCGCTTTTGGGCGCTTGATAACACGGACATCAACCGCATGTTCCCCGGCTACGATCAGGGGGAGACGACACAGCGCATCGCCGCCAAGCTTTTTGAGCAGGTCAGCGGCTATGCGCTGGGCATGCAGTTTGCCTCCTTCTACATGCCGGGCAACTTTCTGCCGCATGTGAAGATGATGGATCTGGGCTATCAGTCCCCCGATCTGGGCCGTGCGTTCGGTCTGCCCTACGTGCTGCTGCGCCATCCGCGCCCCTATGACTCCACGACGCTCAACTACAATTGGCAGGTATGGGAGACACAGGCGTTTTCCATCTACTCCACCGCGACGGATGAAATCGACGAACGCTCCGCCCGTGAGAGCGTGGAGGCGGTGCTGCGCTTCCTGTCCGCGCGCGGCGTGCTCGTCCCCGGGCTGTTTGGCCCGGGTGAACCCAGCCGCATCGTCACCGAGAGCGATCTCATCCCCGTGCACGCAGCTGTCTCCGGCGTCTACCGCCGCTTCTTCCACCCCGGCGACCGCATCCGCGAAGGGCAGGTTCTCTGCGAAATCCTGCATCCGCTCGAGGGCGAGGTCGTCGCACGCGTGGCCTCGCCGGTCAATGGGCGCGTCTTCTTCGCGCATCACTCGCCGCTCGTCTCCGAGCGCAGCGTTGTATATAAGATCATCACCGGTGAATGACGCAAATATACATGCGCCCATCTCCGCCGCCATGCCGCTCCTGCCGGAATCCGTGCAGGCGCGGCCGGGCGCCCATCTAAAAAGGCTGTTCCCTTTCCATTGGAGGAAGGGAACAGCCCTTTTAATTCAATACGATTCCGCGCTCTGCATCATCTCGGCGCGATCCTGCACATGCTTGTCCTCCAGCAGCTCATAGGCCGCGGTCTTTTCGATGATCGCCTTGAGCAGCGCGTCAAGCTCCGTGCCCTCGCGATAGTCCGCCGGGGCAAAATAGCGGATGCGCCCGTCCTGCATCATGCGATGCACCTTCGTCTTGTCCATCGTCGCCGGATCATAGACGCCGATGGAATGGCCGCCGTAGATGTTGACCAGCTTCATGCAGGGAATGTCCGTGTCGCTGTCCCCGATGTACACCATGTTGCGGAACGGCACGCGCATCTGCTCCTGCGGGATGTAGTCATTGACGCCCGCGTCATTGATATCCAAAATGCCCTTTTCGATGCGGAAAAGAAACTGCGTCTTATTCGTGTAATTGACCACCTGCGCCGGCCAGACGGCCACGCCCCGCTCGTTGAAATAAAACGAATTGGCGTAGATGCGCTCAAACACGCCCCGCTTTGCGATGCTTGTGCCCTCGATCATCTCCTTGAGACCGGAGGAGATGATGTAGTGCTCCACGACGACGCCGTGGGCCTCGCCGTACGCGCGGATGCGGTCAAACCACGTCTCCACCCCCTCAAACAGCTTGACCCGGGAGCCGTATTCCTGAAGCGCCCGCTTGGTGAAGACAAAGTTGCCCTCCGCCTCCCTGACCATCTTGTACATATAGGCCAGGTTGCTGTCCATCTCGTTGTCCCGGGCCTCCCTGCCCAATTCGTCCCAGAATTCCTCCACCTTGTAGCCGACGGACTGGATATATCCCTGCGCCTGCATATCATTCGGTGACAGGGTCTTGTCAAAGTCATAGCAAATGGCCAGCACCGGCCGCTTGCCCTTTTTCCTGCGTTCAAATCCCGCTTCCGCCATATGCGTGCCCTCCTTCTGTGTAGCAGAAAGCCCGCACGCCGGAGCGCGCGGGCCTGTTTGTCCGTTCTGTATCCGTCTTTATAGTATAGAGGATCATCCGCAAAATAGCAAGACCTTTTGCGGCCAATCCGCGCGGATATGCCGCCGTCCGCGCCCGCTCCTCACCGGAACCGGCCGGACACTCAGCAGCCAACGCGCCTTCTCCCCTCGCCGGCGCTCAAAGCCAGTCGTTCTTCTCCCACTCTTCCTCCATCCTTTTGTCCGCATCTCCGGCCGCCTTGCACAGTGCCAGCGTGAATACCAGAACGAGGATCACTACCACTGCCATCAGCACGATCAGCATGCTCCATCCCTCCCAGTCTCACTCTGACGCTATTGTATCCATGCCGCACGCACGCCATACCGCCTGGCCGGCTTCCGCCGGCAAGCCGGACAGGCGGCCGACATACGCACAGACGCTGTCTGCTCCTTACCTGGAGAAAAACCCTTCGCCGACGCTCTGTTCTTTGATTCAGCCAAAGCAGGGGCACGCCTGCCGGCATGCCCCGCGTCTTTATTCAACCGGTGTGACTCAGTGCATACCGACCATACGGCACATGCGTACAATGCGCTGCGCTCTGGCGGCACGCATCGTCTCCATCACGGCGCTGATCTTGTCCGCCAGGCTCACGATCAGCGCCTCCCTGAAACGAGGCGGCGTGATATTGAGCGGGAACATGTGCTTCTTGATCACATCACACTCAATCTCATTGAGCTTGAATTCCTTTTGTGCATTCTCGAGCGCCTCGCGCGCATGCGTGAAGCCGTGTAAAAGGCGCAGGTTATTCGGATCGTGCCAGTCGTACATGAAAAAGTCGTGCAGCAGCGCGCCGCGCACCATGCTGCGCTCATCGACGCGAATGTGGAACCTCTGCGCGATGCGCAGCGCCCAATAACACACCGAAAGGCAGTGCTCATAGCGCGTCACCGAGCCGTGCTGGATGAACACACGCAGCGCCTGCATATGCTTTGACGCCAGGACGTCCTCGCCCAGCACACAGATCTTGGCGATGGTCTCGTCCTGCGCCAATCGATTTGCGTCCATTGGATTCCTTCTTTCCTTGTCCGATCTGAACCCATTTTTATTATATCGGAATCAATGCCATCCGTCAAGCGATGGCAGATGATTCCAGAGAAAAGCGAGGGAGGCGCGGAACGGCCTCAGCCGGTCCCGCGCCTCTCCCAAGGGGTGCTTTAATTGCCGCCCATCAGCGTCATCACATCCGCCAGCACGCCGGGATGCAGAATCAGGCTCGGCGAGAGCTTGGCCACCTGGGCGATCACCTCGCCCTTGATCGTCTCCAGCTGCTCGTCGTCGAGATTCGCCAGATCGATGGCCTGTCCGCCCGCAAAATCGGTCTCCTCGTATTCAACGCTCTCCAGCGTCACCGTCGCGCTCATCGCGATCAGCCCCGGCAGTTCGGCCGAAATCTCTCCTTCGATCGCAAATCCATCTCCAGTCAGCGTGGTCACGCCCTCCGCCTTCGCACCGATGATGCTGGAATCACTGCCATTGTCACGCATCAGCACGTTCGCGTCGGCGCTGATCGTCTCCACACTGCCCTCGTCGTTGATCTTGTATTCAAGCTGAGACGTCACGCCCACGCCCATGGACGCGCCGCTGACCTGGTTGACCACGTCGAGCTGGCCGTTCAGGAAGCTGACGTTCTCGCCGTCGACATCCTCGCCGAACTGGATGTTCAGATCGCCAACGACGCGGTTGTCATCATAGATCTGAAGCTCGCCATGCGCGGTGTGCAGGCGCTGCCAATCGTCGTCCGTCTTGATGGAGTAATTGAAGAAGCCCTCATACGGCAGCACCTCGGAGAACTTCGGCGCATCGGCGTCAAAGCCGACCATGCCGCCGTTGTCGTCGTAGCTGACGATCATGTGCATGGTATTCTCCGTGCTCTCCTCCCAGATGTAGTCGGTGCACTTGACCAGCTTTTTGAAGAAGTAGGAGACGTCGTCGTATTCGCACAGCGCATCCGGATCGCCCTGCATGACAGCGTATGTGGTCTGCACAAAGTCCATCGCGGGATCGATGGCCTCCTGTGTAAACAGCCTGTCGACCGCCTGGCGCACCTGCTGGCGGGTGATGCCCATCTCGGCCAGCACGTCGGCCACGGCCTGCTGGAACTCGCCGCACTCGTCGCAGATGGTCGCGGAGATGTTCCACAGCAGCGAATTGAAGACGTCCGCCGCAATGGTGCCGATCATCCTCTGGGCAACCGCGTCGCGCGTATCGGTTTCCTCGATATAGGTATCGTCAAAGACATAGAGATCGCCGGTCTCCATCTGGGTATAGGATACCCAGCCCAGCAGATGCTGAATCAGCAAGGAATTGATATCCGCCGCCGTGATGCTCAAACGCTCGCGCGCGGACAGCCCGGAGATATCATCCTCCTCGAGATCGATGACCGACGCGCCGGAGATCTTGTCCAGATTGAGCCTGCCGTTCACAAACGTGCCCTCCGGCATCGCCAGCACATACTTGCCGGTGAGATTGGTCATCAGCTGCACGGAGCCGTCCTCGTAGATCATCACGTCGGCCGTGAGCAGCTTGACGCCGTCAACCGACAGATCGCCGCGCACGCGCGCGGTGCCGAAATCGTCATAGAACGAGACGTTGATCTCGCTCTTGCCGATCAGCGAGGTCAGGGCCTGCATCTGTGCGGAATCGGTATTCTGCGCCTCCGCCTGCAGCTTCAGGTTCAGGTTGATCTGCTGGCCGCCGATATAGCTGTCGCTGATCGCCGTCTTGGTCAGATCACCCGCGGCAAACGTGATTCCCTCCGCCAGCGAAGCCGTGGGCGCCGCAAGCAGCGCCGCGCTCGTCGCCAGCGCGAGAATGCGCTTTTTTAAACTCATGTGTGTTCCTCCTTGTCTGCTCTGTCAGAGAATTCACAGTCCCTGGGTCAGCTTTTCACGCGCGGATTCGCTCAGCCGGGCGTAGAGCTTCGCGCTGAGCGCCTGCACCGCTTCCCCCGCCGCCTCGGCGAGCTCCTGAGCGGATGCGAATTCCGTGGTCTCTCCGTCCTCCGGCACAGCGGCGATATCCGCCGCCTCGCCGCCGACGCTCACGCGCAGCTTTGCCCCGCCGTTCAGGAATGTGTTGCTGTCCATGACCACTTCCAGCGTCACATCGTCGCTGAGCTCAACCGGCACGGCGGTCTCCTCCCCGGTCTTGATGCTGATCACATTTTTGAGCGTAGCGCTGACGTCGTTGAGGCGCTGCATGCGCCTGCCGGGCGTCTTATCCTGATGGGTCAGCGTCGCGGTGACGGTGATCTTTTCAGAGAGGCTCTCCCCGTCAGACGTCCAGCTGTTCTTGGTGCGCACGCTCAGGCGGCTGGTCACGGCGCTGCCCGCGATCTTGCCCGCCGCCTTGAGCGTCGTGCTCACGCTGACCGTGCCTTCCTTGTTCTTGCGGGTGACGCTGCTCTCATAAAGCGCGCTGTAGGACAGCTCGATATAGTTGGCGTCATCCTGCTTGACGGTGATCTCAAATGTATCCTTGGGGGAACGTCCCGCCGGCTGGCGCAAAAAGCCCGTCACCACCCACGGCGTTTCGCCCTCGCGGCCGATTGCGCCGGTGATGTCGATGCGCGTCAGGCGCGTCCCATCGTCGGACATCGTGCGCTCCAGCGCAAACGCCTGCGTCACGGCAAAGCCGCCCGCAAGCGCGTCCCCCTCGCTCAGGCCCTCAAGCCACGCGGCGACCTCCGCCAGCGGCGCGCGCTCCAAAATGGGCGTCCCATTCAGGAACGCTTCGGCTGCCTGCGCACGGTCGATCTCCTCCTGGGATACGTCATCGCCCGTGAGCATCGAAATCAACGCCTGCGCGCTCTCCACCGGATAGGTTTTCCCCTCCAGCTCGACCAAAACGCCGTCCTCCGCCTCCGTCAGCGCGAAAGAGGAAAGCGCCTCGCCGTCGCGCACGATGGTGAGCCTGTCCGTATCCTCCGCGGCATCGTAGCGAAACGTCGTGCCGCTCAGGAGCGTATTGAGCAATGACAAATCCCGCGCATAAAACGCGTTCTCCACCGTGAGCTCCGCCTCGGCCGAAACGGCCTCCTGGCTGCGCATCGCCTCGCTCAGGCGAATGAGCCCAGGCGAAAAGCACTCAATGCTGGGCAGCTCAAGCGCCGCGGCCGGAAAGCACAGCAGCAGCAGCGCAGCAAGCAGCAGCATACACACCCGTTTTTTCATCGTTTCCTCCGTATCGCCAGAATCTTGGCTGATCAATTGACGAATCAAAGCGCCTTTTTCATCCCAAATGCATGGAAAATTTTACTCGTCGCGTTCTGCGGGCTCGTCCTCCCAGACGGCCACCTCCGGCAGCACTGTCTCGTCGAGCACGATTTTTCCCGCCTCCACATCGACCTGCCTGACCACGCGCTTGAGCGCCGGGATCATCAGCTCCCCGCGCGACGTGTCAAACACGTACACATCGCAGACGGCATTCGGCGTGAGCACGTCTCGCAGGCGGCCGATCACCATCCCCTGCGTATCCACCGCCGTCAGCCCGATCAGATCGCATACAAAGTTCTCATCCTCGCCCAGCTCGATGGCGTGCGCCCGGTCGACGTAAACCGTGCGGCCGCGCAGCGCCTCCGCCTGGTTGCGGTCAGCGATGCCCTCCAGCTGCAGAAAGGCGAATCCGTCGTAGGTGCGGCCCTTTTTGACCGTGTAGGCCCTATATTCGCCGTTTTCACACAGATATACGGTCTCAAGCCGGGCATATCGGGTGAGATCGCTGGTCATCGCGCGCAGCTTTACCTCGCCCTTGATGCCCTGCGGCCTCACAATTTCACCGATCTCCAGATATTCCGCCTGCATGTGTTCACCCTCTTTTCACATTTGTCTCGGATACACACATGCCGCGCATCACTGCGCGGCATGATATGCGTTTTCCCGAACGCCCGACCCGCCGTGCCCCGGCGCGGCTTGCGCGCTTGATCCTGCGGAAGATCAAAGGATCTCCACAAAGACGGGCTTCTCGTTGCGGGCGGTCGCTGCCTTGACCACGGAACGGATGGACTTGGCGATGCGGCCCTGTTTGCCGATGACCTTGCCCATGTCCTCCGGGCCGACGCTCAGCTCGATAATGACGGACTCAGGGCCGTCCACCGTGCGGACCTTCACCTGATCGGGATGATCCACGAGCGTCGCGGCGATATAGCGAACCAGTTCTTCCATTGTTCAGCCCTCAGCTTTCCGGGCGGGTGCCCATAATCAGGCGATCGCGCCGGACTTCTTGAGCAGCGCGCGGACGGTGTCGGTCGGCTGAGCGCCGTTCTTGATCCACTGCTGGGCCTTCTCGGCGTCGATCTTCAGCTCGACGGGGTTGGAGACCGGATTGTAGTAGCCGATCTCATCGACAAAGCGGCCGTCGCGGGACGCACGCTCGTCAGCAACGACGACGCGGTAGAACGGCTTCTTCTTCATGCCCATTCTCTTCAGACGAATCTTAACCATGGTTGTATCCTCCTCAAAATCTGCTATGAATTGATCTATGACCTCAATCACTGGGATTGTCGGCATCGGCTTGTTATCTTCCCATCGGGAAGCGGAAGCGGCCCCTTTTGCCGCGCGTCTGATTCATCATCATTCTCATCTGCTTCTTCATGTCCTCGAACTGACGAATCAGGGTGTTGACATCCTGCACAGTGGTGCCGCTGCCCGCTGCGATACGGCGCCGGCGGCTGGCATTCAGAACCTCGGGATGACGGCGCTCCCTCGGGGTCATCGAGCGGATGATCGCCTCGGGCTTCTTCATGGCATCGTCGGGGATGTCGATATCTCCGATATTGCTCATGCCCGGCAGCATCTTGAGGATGCCGGAGAGCGGGCCCATCTTTTTGATCTGCTGCATCTGGGTGAGGAAATCGTCGAGCGTGAAATCGGCGTTCTTCATCCGCTTGGCGAGGTCACCCGCCTGATCGGGATCAATCTCGATGTTCTCCTGCGCCTTCTCGATGAGCGTCATCACGTCGCCCATGCCCAGGATACGCGAGGCCATGCGCTCGGGATGGAACGGCTCGATATCGCCGAGCTTTTCGCCCGTACCGGCGAACTTGATCGGCTTGCCCGTCACCGCGCGCACGGACAGCGCCGCGCCGCCGCGGGTATCGCCGTCCAGCTTGGTGAGGATGACGCCGGTAATCTCGAGCTTTTCGTTGAACGTGTTGGCCACGTTGACGGCATCCTGGCCGGTCATCGCATCGATGGTCAGCAGGATCTCGGTGGGATGCACCGCATCGCACACGCGCCGGAGCTCATCCATGAGCGCCTCGTCGATGTGCAGGCGGCCGGCCGTATCCAGGATCACGACATCGTGCTGGTGGCTGCGGGCGTACTCGACCGCCTCCTGCGCCGTGACGACAGGGTCCTGCGTGCCGCGCTCAAACACCGGCACGCCCACCTGACCGCCCACGACCTGCAGCTGCTTGATGGCCGCCGGGCGATAGATGTCGCAGCCGACGAGCAGCGGCTTTTTGCCGTCCTTCTTGAGCCAGCCCGCCAGCTTGGCGGACATGGTCGTCTTGCCGGCGCCCTGAAGGCCGCAGAGCATGAACACCGTCACCGGAGAGGAGCTGAACGCCAGCCTCGCGTTGCTGCCGCCCATCAGCGCCGTCAATTCCTCGTTGACGACCTTGACGACCTGCTGCTGCGTGTTGAGGCTGTCGAGCGTCTCCTGCCCGACGCAGCGCTCGGTGGCCTTCTTCACAAAGTCCTTGACGACCTTGTAATTGACGTCGGCCTCGAGCAGCGCCATGCGCACCTCGCGCATGACGAGCTTGACATCCTCCTCCGTCAGCTTGCCCTTGCCGCGCATTTTGCCAAAGGCCTGCTGCAGTCTCTGCGTCAACCCTTCAAAGGCCATCTTACTCCTCCTCTTCCGAAAGCAGCTGTGCCAGGATCTCCCTGGCGCGCCGCGTCTGCTCACCGGGCGCGTCGCAAAGCACCTCCAGGCACTCGCGCAGCCCCTGTGTCAGCCGGCGGTAGCGCGCGAGCAGACCAAGCTGCCGCTCATATTCCTCCAGCTGGCGCATGCCGCGGCGCACCGCATCATACACGCCCTGGCGGGAAATGCCCTCCCGCGCCGCGATCTCCGAGAGGGAAAAATCCTCCTCGCAGTAAAGCGCAAGCAGGTTCCGTTGCCGCTCGGTCAGCAGCGGGCCGTAAAAATCAAACAGCCAGCCGATTTCAATGCGATCCTCCACAGACGCCTCCCCCGCGTTCCGCATGCCCGCGCAAATCCGTGCAGGCGTAAAGCGAAAACGCTTGACAGCCTGATCATTGTACTATAGATCGCTCCATCTGTCAAGGGTTTTTGCTTGACAAATGCGCAGTTTCTCCTCGATTTCCGCTTCCGTTTCCTTTATTTCGCGTCCCACGGCCTCCGGGCTCAGCGCGCCCACCGGCACAAGCCGCCCGGGCACGTCCCCGCCCACGCGGCGGTGCATCCACACGACGTCGTGCCACTGCCCGAGCTTGTAGCCCGTACGCTCGTGCAGCCCGATGCGCGCAAAGCCCATCCGTTCATGCATGGCGATACTGCCCGCGTTGGAGCCCGTGATCACGGCGTAAAAGTTGATGTAGCCCTGCATGGCCAGCAGACGCATGAGCAGCGCATAAAGCGGCCCGCCCAGTCCGCGATGCGCCCACGCTTCCGATAAATAGATGGACAGTTCCGCGTTCCAGTCAAAGGCGGCGCGCTCGGCCTGCCGGTGCGCATAGGCATATCCCGCCAGCTCACCGTCGATCTCCAGCAGCAGATACGGGAATGCCTCGGCGATGCTCCGCACGCGCGCGGTGAACTCCTCCCGCGTGGGGACATCCCTTTCAAATGTGATCGCCGTCTGCTCGATATATGGCCGGTAGAGCGAAAGAATCCCCGGTGCGTCCGCCTCCGGACGCGCGAGGCGCACCGTCACCCGCCCGTTCATGCGTCCTCCCTCTGGCCGCGGCCCACGATTACGATGCTCAGGCAGATGAGCACAAGCGCCGCGCCGTAGCGCAGAAGCGGCACATCCGCGCCGGAATCCACCAGCAGCAAAGAGAGCAGCACGCCGAAAATCGGCTGAAGGAATGTGTACACCGCCACGCGCGACACGGGATTGACCTTGAGCAGCACCGCCCAAAGCGAATACGCCGTCGCGGACAGCGCCGCCAGATACAGCAGCACCACGCCGGCCATCGGGCTCTGCGGATGCAGACGTCCGCCCGCTATCGCCGCGCAGACGGCCATCGCCGCGCCGCCGGTCATGAACTGCCATCCGCTCAGCGCGACGGGGTCCTCCGTCTGGCCATAGCGCTTGATCAGCCCCGTGCTGCATGCGGACGCCGCCATCGAAATGATCAGAAATCCCTCGCCCAGGAAGCTGAACGAGCCGTCCAGCCCCGTGCCGTCGAAATTCACCAGGATGATGCCCGCCACGCCGATCAATCCGCCGATCCACTTGAGCCTGTTCATCCGCTCCGAGCGGAAGAGATAGCACGCGATCAGGATGGCGACAAAGGCGTTGAGTCCCTGGATGATCGATCCCTTGACGCTGGTCGTGTGCGCGACGCCGATGTAGAAAAAGACGTACTGCGTGATCGTCTGGGCCAGCGCAAGCTTGACCACCTTATCCCGGTTCTCCCGCCGGGGCTTCACAAAGCGGCGCTCCCCTATGCTGGTGATCAGCACGGTCAGCGCGCCCGCCAGAAAGAAGCGGCAGCCCGCAAAGAGAATCTGCGTCGCCGTCTCTCCGCTCTCGATCGAAAAAAGCCGGTAGCCCAGATTGATGAACGGAATCGCGCTGCCCCAGAGCAGGCAGCAAAAGCCCGCCAAAAACGCCACCACGAGCGGCCGGGTGAGCATGGGTTTCTTTTCCATATACATCATCCTCAGTGTATTCTTGATAAACGCATACAGTATAGCAGTTTCGCGGAAAAAATCAAGCATGGGCCGCGGCAAAACCTATTTAGAATTTTTTCTAAATAGCTCTTGACATCCGGCGCGCGCCGCGCTACAATCTATTTAGAAAATTTTCTAAATAGATTGCACAGGAGGAATGCACATGGGGTTCGCGGAAACGTTCAAGGCCCTGTCCGACCCCGCCCGACGGGAGATCCTGATGCTGCTGCGGGATGGGCGCCTGTCCGCAGGGGAAATCGCCGGGCGCTTTGAGATGACGGGGGCCACCATCTCCTACCATCTCGGCGTGCTCAAAAAGGCGGAGCTCGTCCGCGAGATCCGCCAGAAAAACTTCATCTATTATGAGCTGAACGCCTCCGTCGTGGAGGAGGTCATGCTCTGGCTGTCCGCACTGAAAGGAGATAACAACCATGATCAAAACCCATAAGCGCACGCTGCTGATCACAAGCGTGCTCATCCTTCTGCCCATGCTGGCGGGTCTTCTGCTGTGGAACCGCCTGCCGGACACGCTGGCCACGCACTTTGGCTCCGACAATGTGCCCAACGGCTTCAGCTCCAAGCCCTTTGCCGTGTTCGGCCTGCCGCTGTTCGTGCTGGCCTGCCAGTGGTTCTCCGTCCTCATCACCGCAAACGACCCCAAGCGCCAGAACATCAGCGGCAAGGTGTTCGTCCTCACGCTGTGGGTCTGTCCCGCCGTCTCTCTGCTCAGCGGCGCGGTCATATATGGCTATGCGCTCGGCCTGTCGCTCAATATCGGCCGCGTGGCGCAGGGCTTCGTCGGCGTGCTGTTCGCGCTGATCGGCAATTATCTGCCCAAGTGCCGCCAGAGCTACACCATGGGCATCAAGCTTCCCTGGACGCTGGCGGACGAGGAAAACTGGCGGCGCACGCATCGCCTGGGCGGCTTTCTCTGGATGCTTGGCGGCGGCATCCTGCTGCTGTGCGCGCTCCTTGATATCCGCAGCTTCTATGTGCAGATGATCACCTGCATCGCGATGGTCCTCCTTCCCGTGGGATATTCGTTCCTGTACGCGCGCCGGAGACTGCCGGACAACTGAACATACAGGGGGACAGCGGTCCCCCTTTGCTTTGAATCGCCGGCCGTCCGCTTCCGAAGAAGCCCGCCAAAATTCCTTGTCCTTTCGTCCGGATTTCGCTATAATAATAAAAGTGGCTCATGCACAATCAGGCAGCGCTCGGTCACGAACGCGCGCCTCTTCGGGCGCATATTGCCAGGCCCGGCGCAAGGCGCGCGGCGTTCCATCCGGGCAGCCCTCTGTGGCACGCCCGCCGGTCATTCATCCGCAAGGAAGCGGCGCTGACCTGCGGCCCCGGAGGGAGCGGTCCCCACGGGATCGGGCAGGAACGCCTTATCAGGCTCTGCCCATCGAGCACAGACATACGACAGAAAGGACAATCCCCCATGCACAGCAAAACACTCTTCCGCGCCCTGTATTACACCCTCGGCATGCTGATTCTGGCGCTGGGGCTGACGCTCAACACCAAAACGGGTCTGGGCGTCTCTCCGATCATCAGCCTGCCCTACTGCGTTTCAGAGGTCTTCTCCCTGAATTTCGGCAATACGACGCTGGTCGCCTATTGCGTCTTCGTCGCCATTCAGTTTGCGCTTCGGGGCAAAAACGCGCGGCTGTATGATTTGCTGCAAATCCCGCTGAGCCTCGTGTTCACCCGCGTGCTCAACCTGTACAGCGTGGTGTTCGACGTGCATTTCGCGCATCTGTGGCAGAATCTTCTCCTTCTCGCCGTGGCGATCGTGTGCACGGGCGTCGGCGCGGCGATGACGCTCGACATGAAGCTTGTCCCCAATCCGGGAGACGGCATCGTGCAGGCGCTGGCAGAGTTCTTCCACAGGGAAACCGGGCTGACGAAAAACCTGTTTGACCTGCTCAACGTGACGCTTACCTTCCTGCTCGGCTTGGCAACAGGCCGTTTCCTGTGCGGAATAGGCATCGGCACGCTGCTTGGCGTGCTCGGCGTAGGCCGCGTGATCGCCGTGTTCAACAAGCTGTGCAAGGAGACGATCGTCCGCCAGGCAGGCATCGCATAACCTCGGAAAGGACATGTCCATGGACACGCCGGTCTTCCTTCCCCTGCGCAGCCGGCCGGAAATGCTGGAGACGGCGGCCGCATGGTTTGCCTCCAAATGGCGCATACCGCTTGAGACGTATCGTGAAAGCATGCTCGAAGCGCTCGCGCATCCCGGCGCCATCCCGCAGTGGTACGTCGTTCTCGACGCACAGAGCCGGATCATCGCGGGCGCCGGTGCAATCGCCAACGACTTTCACAACCGCCCCGACCTGACGCCCAACATCTGCGCCGTATTCGTCGAAAGGCACTGGCGGGGACGGGGCGTCGCCCGCATGATGCTCGACTCGATCCGTCACGACCTTGGGACGCTCGGCATCGATGACATCTATCTGATCACCGGGCACACGCAGTTTTATGAGCGCTGCAGCTGGTCGTTCCTGACGATGGTGCGTGAGGACGAGGGCGGCGACGCCCGAATGTATACCGCAAAAACGTGTTCCGTACTTCTTCCCAACCCCTCCGACGATTCGGGGCTGCCAGACCCAACGGTCTGACAGCCCCGTTTTATGATTCCCTGCCCAGGCATCACAGGAAATACCTGACGCCCGATTCAAAGATCCTCTGATCCTTTTCGCCCGGGATGTTGCAGGCCACAAAGCGGCCAGTGCGCTCGCTGTGCCCCATCTTGCCCAGCACGCGGCCATCGGGCGAGCAGATGCCCTCCACAGCCCAGTAGGAGCCGTTCGGGTTGCACGGCATCTTGACGGCGGGCAGGCCATCGACCGTCGCGTACTGCGTGACGATCTGGCCGTTCGCCATCAGCTGCTTGAGCTGCGCCTCGCGGCAGACAAAGCGTCCCTCGCCGTGGGAGATCGCGACCTGATGAACGTCCCCGACGTTCACCCCGGCCATCCACGGGGACTTGACGGAGGAGACGACCGTGCGCACATGCGTCGCGGCATGGCGGCCAATGGTGTTGTAGGTCAGCGTCGGGTCGTCCCCGCGCAGGGTGCGGATCTCTCCATAGGGCACCAGGCCGAGCTTAATCAGCGCCTGGAAGCCGTTGCATATGCCCAGCATCAGGCCGTCGCGCTTTTGCAGCAGCTCCATGATGGCCTCCATGATGCGCGGATTGCGCAGCGCGGTGGCGATAAACTTTCCGGAGCCGTCCGGTTCGTCGCCCGCGGAGAAGCCGCCCGGCAGCATGACGATCTGCGCGCTATGGATGCCGCGCACAATCGCCTCCACGGACTCCTCAATGCCCTTCGCATCGAGGTTGCGGAAGACGAACACATCCGTCCTGGCTCCGGCGCGGCGGAATGCTTTGGCGCTGTCCAGCTCGCAGTTGGTGCCGGGGAAGGAGGGAATGAACACCCTCGGCTGCGCTATGCGGACGGCCGGACGCGCAAGATTGCGCTCCTCGTAAGGGATATACGGTGCGGTGGTATGCTTGGCCGCGGCCACCGTCGGGAAAATGGGCTCAAGCGGCTTCGTCCATGCGGTCTTCGCCTCCATGAGCGCCACCGTCACGCCGCAGGCGTTGATCGTCGCATTCTCCGCCGTCATGCCGATGACGGACAAACCGGCCGGCACGTCGGCGCCGTCCGCCAGCTCGCAGACGATGGAGCCGTACATCGGCAGGAAGAGCTCCTCCTCCCCAACGCCGTCCAGGCCCAGTCCGATACGGCTGCCCAGGGCCATCATGGTCACCGCGGCCGCGATGCCGCCGCGCCCAACCGTGTGCGCCGCGAGCACATCGCCGCGCAGGATGGCCTGATGCAGGGACTCATAGAGCATCAGAGCCTTTGCGTATTCGGGAACAAGCTGCCCATCCACCGGCAGGCGCAGCAGCGCGATTCGATGGTTCGCGCCCTTGAAATCGGTGGAGATGATGCACTGCGCGTCGACCGCGTTGACCGCAAAGGAGACGAGCGTCGGCGGGACATGGATGTCCTCGAACGTGCCGCTCATCGAATCCTTTCCGCCAATGGACGCCGTGCCAAAGCCCATCTGCGCGGACAGACCGCCCAGCAGCGCCGCCGCGGGCTTGCCCCAGCTGCGCGGCGCCTTGTTCAGCCGCTCAAAGTATTCCTGGAACGTCAGGCGCGCCCGCGCGACATCGCCGCCCGCCGCGCAGATCTTCGCCAGGGATTCGGTCACAGCATACACCGCGCCGTGGAACGGGCTCCACTCGCTGAGATACGGATCGTAGCCGTGGCTCATCAGGGTCGCGGTAGTCGTCTCTTTTTCAGTCGGGATCAGCGCGGCCATGGCCTCGTTCGGGCTTTCGCGGTACAGGCCGCCATAGGGCGCGAGAATCGTGCCCGCGCCGATGGTGCCGTCAAAGCGCTCGACCAGGCCCTTCTGGGAGCATACGTTCAGATCGGACAGCATCGCCAGCCACGCCTCGCGCACGGTCTTGCCCCGGGCAAAGTCGGGCTGCGCCGTCAGATACGGCGCGCGCTCATCCGGCGCGGCCACGACGGCCCGCGCGTGCTGGGTCACCCCATTGGTATCCAGGAAAGCGCGGGAGAGATCGACGATCGTCTTTCCGCGCCAATGCATCACCAGGCGCGCCTCCTCGGTGACGACAGCGACCTGCGTCGCCTCCAGATTCTCCTCATAGGCCATCTGCTTGAAGCGTCCGACCTTGTCCGCCTCGATGACGCAGGCCATGCGCTCCTGGGACTCGGAGATCGCCAGCTCGGTGCCGTCGAGGCCCTCATACTTCTTGGGCACCGCGTCCAGCTCGATCACGAGGCCGGGCGCCAACTCGCCCACGGCCACACAGACGCCGCCAGCGCCAAAGTCGTTGCAGCGCTTGATCATCTGCGCAAACTCCGCATCGCGGAACAGGCGCTGAATGCAGCGCTCGGTCGGCGCATTGCCCTTCTGCACCTCCGCGCCGCAGGTGGACAGGGATTCCACATTGTGCGCCTTGGAGGAGCCCGTCGCGCCGCCGCAGCCATCCCGGCCCGTGCGGCCCCCCAGCAGCATCACGACGTCGCCCGGCGCGGGCTGCGCGCGGCGGACATGGTCGCGCGGCGTGGCGGCGATGACGGCGCCCAGCTCCATGCGCTTGGCGACGAAGCCGGGATGGTAATATTCCTGCACCTTGCCCGCCGCCAGGCCGATCTGATTGCCGTAGCTGGAGTAGCCCTGAGCGGCGGTCGTGGTGATGCGGCGCTGCGGCAGC
>JAUNJB010000161.1 GCA_030535375.1 Clostridia bacterium
GCTTTCCGGTGAGGAGACAGATGATCCTGAAGAAGAGCCGGAAACACCCTTTGAATCCGACATTTCGGATATTCTGCCTCTTCGGGAGACGATAGCCCGTGATGGTTTTGCCTATGTCCTGACCACGCAGCCTCTCACTTTGTATGGCGAGCCGGACGATTCTCAGCCGCTTTGCTACATTCCAGAGCCGGGGGCGGCACTGCTGGTCATTGCATACATGAATTACAATGGCATGGACTGCGTGCAGGTGCTGCTGCTCACGGAGGAATATGAATTGCTTGCCGCATATGCGCATGCGGAGGACTTACCCAACATGCCCATCAGCCGGGAAGAGCTTGGCGAACTGGAAGAAACACATCTTTCCGCACTGGTGTGTGGCGGGATGGGCGATGAGCTGGCGTTTGTTGTGCCGATGCGATGGCCGGAGGTGATGGAAGAATCGCCCATGCCGGAAAATCCAGATATCATGGAGCAGGAAGAAGAAAACGCCGAGGCATCGATTCAGGAGGAGATTGCCGTACAGCCCGGCGCGTTTGTATCCGTATCTCCTCAGACGCGGGTGTTCCTGGGCGTCGATGAAACGGCGGAGGATGGGGGATATGGCAACCTCGGTCTGGGCGTGTTTGTGGGCGAGGCGGTCGTACAGGTTGAAACGGTCGAGCAGGACGGCATGGGACGCTCGTGGTATAAGGTGCGCTACATGTACGGTGCAGATGATGCGGACGGCTCCCTGATCTGGACGGCCTATGGCGTGGTCTATGTCCTTGCCTCGGAAACGTGGGAAACACAGGATCAGGATTTTACGGTGACGGATTATGCGTTCGCGGAGCATCCGGCGTCCACACTGCGGGCGGCACGGGCAAGCACGCCGCTCATGCAGACGCTTAGCGGCAATACGGGAAATTTTTCCGCAGGCCAAACGAAATATGCTTATTCCGGTCATGACAGCGAGTATCTGCAAATCGCGACGCTTGGAGGATATGGCGCGATTTACGCGACGCCGCACTTTATCGACGAATATACAGTATACTGTCTGGAACATACCATGGACAGCCCCGGCGTGCGGGACAATGCGACAGGCCCCTATCTTCTGGTTGATTTGGAAGGTTACGAACAGACACCCGGATATTCGGGCATCATCTTCAGTGAGCAGACGATGCACGCGATTGGCTGGGTGCTACGCCATACCTATCCCTTCATGGCGCTTAGCCGTTATGAGGACAGTTGCCTTGAATGGTCGCGCGTTGCCGGCCAGTTTGCGATCCGCGAGGTGATTAAGCAGATGGAGGGATCGCAATATGTTCGAGATTATTGGGATATGGACAATTTTTATCGGGCGAGTGGGCAAGCGCCCAAAGAGTACCTGGAATACGCGCGCTGGCTTGCAGCGGAGGGCATCGCTCGCGGCAGCATCACAGGTGACATCTCCGTGTCGAACAAGTCCATCTCCATCGCCAATGGCGTTTGCACCTGCACGGTAACACTGACCACGGACGCAGACCGCATGCGTATCAGCCGCTCTGCCGGGACAGTCACGGGAAACACGGGCGGCGCGGACAGCAGCTACTACTATCTGAACAGCGGCGACACCATTACCGTTTCCTCCCAGGGAAGCGGTTTTTCCTTTTCCGTCGAATCCATTTCCTCGGAGGACGAGGAAGCCAATTTTCTGATCGGCGTGCCGGATGCGGACATTCAGAAAGTGCTCATCCCCCAACGAGGCGCACCCTATCCGATGAAGACCGTGACCATCGACGCCGATATCCCCTATGGCGCGCTGGACGTCACCAAAACGGACGCGAACAGCGGCGCGCTACTGTCCGGTGCGACCTTCGAGCTGCTGAGTGGCTCCGGCGCGGTCATCGGCACACAAACCACAGGCGAAGACGGTGTGGCGCGCTTCGCGGATCTCGAACCAGGAACGTACACCGTGCGCGAAAAGAATGCGCCCGAAGGATTCCTTGTTGCGGTGCCCGATACGCAGACTGCTGCGGTTGCGGCGGGCAGTACGGCGCATATCGCATTTGCCGATACGTGCAGCACATCCAAAATCCGAATCGTCAAGAAGGATGCGCTGACCGGCGAGCTGCTTTCAGGCGTGGAGTTTACGATTACGCGCCTTTCCGCACCATCATCGCTCCATGGAGTCGGTGTGGGCAGTGCCATCGTCATCACGACGGACGAAAACGGGATAGCGCAAACGAACTGGCTGGATTGGGGCCGGTATCGTGTCGAGGAGACAAAAGTGCCTGCGCATTATGTGGACAGCGGCTTTGTTACGGAGATTGACGCTTTTGAAAGCGGCAAGACCTACGAGATCGCCGTTGAAAACGAGCCGGCCAGGGGATATATCCAGATTGTCAAGACCGATGCGCTCGACCAAACGCCTATCGAGGGTGTACAGTTTGACATTTATGAAAGCGATGAGTACGGCAGTTCGTTGGTTGGAGAGATGACAACGGATGCAGACGGCATAGCCGTTTCTCCGCCGCTGCGCAAGGGAAGCTATATCGTTCGCGAGCGCGAGAACCCAAGTGGCTACACGGCGGAGCTTTCCGAAATGTGTGCCCTTGTCAGGCCGGATGAAACCACATATCTGAATACAACCAATCAACCGATTCAGGGAAGAATCCGCATCAAAAAGCTGGATCAGCTGACCCGCGAGGCATTATCCGGCGCGGAATTTACCGTGACGCGCGTCAGGGGTCTGCCCTCTCATAAGGGGAAAGACGATGGAGAAGTGGTCGCGGTCATCACAACGGATGGGGATGGCATCGCCGTTTCACCTCTGCTGACCTACGGCACATACCGGATCGAGGAGACGAAAGCGCCGGAGCACTTCGTGGATAACGGCTTTTCCACGGAAGTGATCATGGACGCGGATAATATGAATACATATGAGATTGACGTGGAGAACGAGCCGGCCAAGGGATATATCAGGCTGGTCAAGACCGATCGCGCAAACGGCGCGCCGATAGCAGGGGTGCAGTTCGATATCTGCGAGAATGACGAATATGGTCAAGCGCTGATTG
This sequence comes from Clostridia bacterium, assembly GCA_030535375.1. Taxonomy (GTDB): domain Bacteria; phylum Bacillota; class Clostridia; order Christensenellales; family Aristaeellaceae; genus Ventricola. Next base: position 3,033 of record JAUNJB010000161.1, read on the forward strand.
CCAGCATGGTCACAGATGAACACGGTGTCGCTGTCTCCCCGCCGCTGCGAAAAGGGCGCTACGTCGTTCGTGAGCACGGAGAGACGGCGGGATATGTCTTTGAGGAAATCGCTCTGGATGCTACGGTCAAATCGGATGAGACAACGGAGCTGACGGCGACGAATCAGCCCGTGTTTGTCAGGCTGAAGCTATACAAGCGTGACGAAGAAGAGTACGAAGGGGACCGTCCTCATGCTTCTGCACGGCCTGAACGCGCATCTGCATTGCCGGAATCGGGAAACATCAGTGCGCCCGCGATGCGCGGCGACGGTGTTTTGACCGGCGCGGTGTTTGAGGTGCTGGCGGGAGAGAATATCACAGACCGGCAGGGGAATATCGTCTATACCAAAGGGGATATCGTCATTGAATCGCTCATAACGGCAGGCGAGGAAGCCTCTGTGACAACGGATGAGCTATGGCCCGGATTGTATGAAATCATCGAATTGTCGCCGCCCTTGGGCTATCAGGCGAGCGGAGAATCCATTTTCGTGGATGCGCGCAGCGCCGCCGGACAATCCACAGAGGCGATTGTGACCTATGAAGGAGTTGTGACCAACGAAATCCTGTACGGCGCGTTTGCCATCGTCAAACTGCTTGGCAGCGCCAGCGGTGACCCCGCCCCGGATCGGGTCGAACAGCCGGAACCGGGCGCGGAGTTTGATGTGTTCCTGAAATCCGCAGGTTCCTATGAGAACGCCAGCGAATTTGAGCGCGATCACATCGTCACGGACGAAAACGGATACGCCATGACCAGGGCGCTGCCCTACGGCATCTATACCATCCGGCAGACGAAGGGCAAGGACGGATACGAGATCAAAGGCCCGATTGACGTGCAGATTACCGGCATGGAAAACCTCGTCAATCCCCCGATTGTTACCCTGTCCGACCGGCCCATTCGCTATCGCCTGCGCTTCATCAAGAAGGACGCGGAAACCGGTAAAACCATTACGCTTTCTCACGCTTCCTTCAAATTGAAAGACGATGCGGGCAACTATGTCACGCAGAAGGTGTACTATCCGACTGAGCGGGAAATCGACACCTTCATCACGGACGAGACGGGCAGCGTGACGCTGCCGGAGACGGTCATCTGGGGCCTCTACCGTTTAGAAGAGGTGCAAGCGCCGGAGGGCTATCTCATTCGCGACGAGGATTTCTCTGTATTCGTGGGCAATTCGGGAGACACGCCCGACGAGACGTATCAACTCGACATTGAAATTCCAAACGAGCCGGTCAAGGGGTGCGTCGTGCTGGAAAAGAAGGGGCTGCTGCTCACCGGTTTCGATGTGAGTACAGACGCCTATGGCAACGAAGTGCATACGCCTGTCTACGAGGAGGGCTATCTGCCCGGCGCGGTCTTTGAAGTGCGTGCGGCGGAGGACATCACCGGCATGGATGGCACACGCTGGTATGAACAGGGCGCGCTGGTCGATACGATTACCACGACGGCAAGCGGCGCGGACGCATCCATCGAGCTGCCGCTGGGCCGGTATATGCTGACGGAGATCAGCGCGCCGGAGGGCTATGCGCTGGATGAAACACCCCGGGAAATCGACCTGCGCTGCACGGACGAGCACACGCCGCTGGTGGAACTCCATATGGTAGTGGAAAATGAATACATGCCGGCAGAGATCAGGATGCAGAAAGAAAAAGAAGTCCTCCAGACGGAGGAGACGGCAGACGGTACGGTTATTCAGACGGTTGCGACTGCGCCCGGCGAGGGGTTCGTCTTTGGACTATTCAGCGAGACAGACATTCGTGTGAGCGACGTGACCCTGCTGGCTGATACGCTGGTAGCGGCTGGAGCGACCGATGCCAATGGCGCACTGACCTTCGCCGGGTATTATCCGCATGGCGAATATTACATCAGGGAGCTGCAAGCACCGGAGGGCTGGAAGCTGAATCCGATGAAGTTCCCTGTCCCGCTTGACCCTGCGCAGGCAAGTCATGTCATCCGTGTCAATGTAGCCGAACCCATTCATGACGCATTGATTTATACCCATGTTACGCTGACCAAAACCGATATGACCGGCGAGCATACCATTCCCGGCGCGCTGATCGAGGTCAAAGACGAAGCGGGAAATGTCATCTATCGCGCTTATACTGACGAAAATGGAGAAATCCCGGATATTCCCGTTACGCCGGGGCAGTACACATTCCGGGAAATCCTCGCGCCTGAGGGATACGCACTCAATGAAGCGGAGATGAGATTTACGGTAGATGCGGATGGCAATGTAACCGGCGATACCGTGATTCGGGACGATTTCACCCGCGTCTATCTGCTCAAGCAGGGCGAAGATGATGAGCCGATGGCAGGTGTAGAGTTTGCGCTGCTTGACAGAAATGGAAATACCCGGAAGACCGCCGTATCGGATAGAAATGGCGTTGTCGTCTTTGAGAAAATTCCGTATGGCAGCTATACCATCGTGGAGACGCAGCCACTTCCTGGATATTTCAAATCAGATATGCATGTCAATCTGACGGTGGATGGGAGCTTCGTGAACCCCATTGATCCTCTGGCGGTTGTCATCAATCATCCTATGCGCATTGAGTGCTTAAAGGTCAATACGTCTGGAGAACCGTTGCCCGGCGTTACGTTCAGCCTGATCAACGTGATGACAGATACCATTGTGGAAAATGCCGTCAGCGACGGGCAGGGGCGGTTTGTGTTTGAACGCATCGACTACGGGGACTGGATCATTCGGGAAACCGAAGCGCCGGAGGGATATACCCGTATGGAGGATGTGCTGCTGCATGTGGATGAAAACTTCATTCAGAGCGAGCCGATCACCTTTGTCAACATTCCTGATCACTATGAATTTGTCAAGGTAGACAGTCACGGCAGCCCATTGGCGGGCGTGAAGTTTGCTTTGGAAGATGAGAACGGTCATGTCCTGCGTGAACTGGTATCGGACGGGGATGGCATGGTATGGGTGACGGGACTTGTACCTGGCAGATATGTCATCCGGGAAACCGAGGCGCTTGAAGGATATACCCGGACGGAGAAAACGCTTCAAGTGACAATCGATGAGCATTATGCCATGAAAGATGAAGTCCCTCGGATTGTCAATTACACGGGAATCCAGACCGGTGTGAACATGGTCTTGACGCCCATGATGGGAGCGGGCGCTGTGATGGTACTGATTGGAGTGGTTCTTCTGGTACGGAAAAAGCGGCGGTAACTTCGGAAATGGGAACACGCACGGCGCGCTTTTTTTGATAGCCTTTTAAGAGAAAGAAGGAAATTTTATGATTGAGCTGCTTCATCGTCTGGTTGTTCCTCCCTGATCACACCATTCACTGTAAGGAAAGGAGGCTTTTATTTGCAGGAAGAAG
>JAUNJB010000162.1 GCA_030535375.1 Clostridia bacterium
CAGCACGGCGACGGTCGCCGTGGAGGTCTGGCGCTTGCCGTTGCTCTCTGTCACCGGCACGCGCTGCACGCGATGCACGCCGCTCTCATATCTGAGCCGGCTGAACACGCCCTCGCCCGATATGGTGAACACGGCCTCCTTGACGCCGCCCAGCTCGGTCATGTTGGCGTCCATCATCTCCACCCGCCAGCCATGCCGCTCCGCATAGCGGGTATACATGCGCATCAGCATCGTGCCAAAGAGCGCGGCCTCCTCGCCGCCCGCGCCGCTGCGGATTTCCATGACGGCGCTGCGCTCGGCGTTCGGATCGCGCGGCAGAAGCAGCAGCTGAATCTTCCGCTCGGCATCCGGGATATCGCGCTCAAGCTGCGCAAGCTCCTCGCGGGCCATCTCCTCCATGTCGGGATCGGAGAGCATCGCCTGCGCCTCCCGCCGCATATCCAGCATCTGCGAATAGCGCGCAACCGCCTGATCCAGCGGTTCAAGCTGGCTGTGCTCGCGCATCAGAGCGCGCCATTTCTCCTGATCCTGCACCACCGCGGGATCGGACAGGAGCGCGCCGAGCTCCTCTATGCGGGGATGCACCCAGTCAAGCTTGTCGAGCATCTTCGATCTCCTCCAGAGCGGCGCACACCACGCGCCAATTTCCGCCGTAGTCCCTGAGCGCATACGGCTCGCCGATGTGCGCGCGCATGAGCGTTTCCACCGCCTCGCGCTGTTTCCAGCCGATTTCAAACATCAGCATGCCGCCCGGCGCCAGATGCGCCGGCGCCTCACGCGCGATGCGGCGATAGAAGTCGAGGCCGTCCTCGCCGCCGAAGAGCGCCAGCTCCGGTTCAAAGCGGACCTCCCGCATCAGGCCGGCCATCTCCTCGCTGTCGATGTACGGCGGATTGGATACGATCAGATCGAACCGTTCACCGCCGACCGCCGAAAAGCAGTCGCTCTTCACAAAGCGCACGCGGGCATTCAGCCGTGCGGCGTTGTCCCGCGCGACGGCAAGCGCCTGATCGCTCACGTCCACCGCCGTCACCTGCGCATCCGGGCAAAGCCCGGCGATGGACACCGCCAGCGCGCCGGAGCCCGTGCCGATATCCAGCACGCGCGCATGCTTCCCCTTTGCGAATCGGACGGCCTCCTCGCAGAGGATCTCCGTATCCTGACGGGGGATCAGCACGCCCGGCGCGACGCGGAACGTCAGCCCCATGAACTGCGTCTCTCCGAGGATATACTGCATCGGCTCGCGGCGCTCCCGGCGCGACGCCATGCGCCCGTAAGCCTGAAGCGCCTGTGCGGGCACCTCGCGACCGGCGTCAAGCCGCATTTCAAGCTGATTCTCGCCCAGAATATGGGCCAGCATCGCCGCGGCGTCGTACTTCGCATCGGGCACGCCCGCGCGTTCAAAACGCGCCGCGGTCTCGCGGATTGCTTCCCTGATGGTCACGCCGAAGCCCCGTCCTTCTCGCCGGTCTGCGCCGCCGCGTCGTCGGTCTCCTCCCGGCCCGTATAGACATACACGCCCGGGTCGAGCTCGTCCTTGTAGCGCTCCGCGCCCGCCTTGGCAGCCTTCATGGATGCGATGGCCACCTCCAGCATCTTGTCATCCGGCTCACGCGTGGTCAGATACTGGAGCATCAGCCCCGGCCAGCGCAGAATGCGCACGATGATGTGATCCCCGGCGTGCGCCAGCGCCTTGAGCACCTCGTAGGAGACGCCGGTGACCACCGGCAGCGTCAGCAGGCTGCGGCCGATACGCGCCACAAAGCCCAGCTTCTCGATGCCAAAGAGCAGATAGAGCAGCTGGTCGGCCACCGAGCCGATGAGGATCGAGATGAACATCACAAGAAACAGGAACGCCGTGCCGCAGCGCGGATGCAGACGGGAGAACTTCTGCGCGTTTTCCGGCGTCAGCGGAAGACCGGCCTCGTTGCAGTAGACGGTCTTGTGCTCCGCACCGTGGTACATGAACACGCGCTTGATGTCCGGCACAAAGCCAATCGCCCACATGTAGCCAACCAGAATCGCGATGCGCGTCAGGCCCGCCACCAGGTTGATCAGCAGGCGGCTGTCCGTGCCGATGCCAGCGAGCGTCGCCGCGCCGCTGGGCAGCGCCACGAACAGGAACAGGCTGAGCGCCACGGCCAGCACCATCGCCACGGCCATGACGACCTTGTCGATGTTCGCGCCGAGCTTCTCGGCCAGCCACTTTTCGAATTTTGTGGGCTCCTCCTCCATCACGCCGAGCATCTGCGTGCTCTTGTCGAGCGTCTCCATGCCCATCTTGAGCATCACGACCATGTTGACGCAGCCGCGGACGATCGGCCAGCCCATCCAGGGATGGCGGCGGGAGAGCGGCACCTTCCGCTCACAGGTCACCAAAATTCTGCCGTTCGGCCTGCGCACCGCGATGGCGATGGATTCGTTGGCCGGGCTCTGCATCATGACGCCCTCCATCACGGCCTGGCCGCCGATATCCTTGTACTTGCTTTGATTCTTCTGGCTCATGTCGTATTCCTTCTTTCTATGTGACATTGGATCGTTCTTTTCCCGAATAACAGGGTCAATCTTCAAGCGATTTTTCCTGTTCGCTCTGCCGGTGCCTGACGTAAGCCATCAGCGCCGTGAGCAGCAGAAAGCACAGCGCGAACATCGCGCCGCCGGCGGCCAGCGCCAAGACGGCGCTCCCGCGCCGCCCCATCACCAGAACCGCCACGCCCACGGCGGACAGCGCGGCATACAGCGCGTTGCCCTTGGCGCTTGGACGCGAGTGCGCATCCCAGATGCCGCGGCGGGCATAGGCCACGATCAGCGCCACGCTGACCACGCCGATGACGGCCATCTCCCCGGCCATCTGAATCAGATCCGCGCCGAAGAGCAACTGCACGATCACCGATGCGCACAAAAGCGTATACATGCCCCAAAGCCCGCGGTGCTCGATACGGTACATCTCCTGCATCTCGCGCTCATCGAGCACGGACTTCGTCTTCAGATACAGCTTCATGCCTCGCCCTCCTCGTCCCAGAACAGATCGTTGAGCGTCTTCCCCAGCGCCCGGCAGATCGCCACACACAGCGCCAGCGATGGATTAAACCGTCCTGCCTCGATCATGCCGATGGTCTGGCGCGTCACGCCCACACGCGCGGCCAGATCCTCCTGGGACAGATCGCAGCCCACGCGCGCGGCCTTCATCCGTAGATTTTTCATGCAGGGCGCCGCCTCCTCTCCGTGTGCCAAAATTATAGAACACAGCCGTCAAATTGTCAACTATATTTTACGTTTTCGTGAATATATTTGTCGGTCCAAACGACAAAAAGCGCCCGGGAAACCGGGCGCTCCGGCCGCCTGCGCATATCCGCCATGCGCTCTTCCCCCCGGCGGAGGAAGGAAAGCGCCGCTTTCCCTCTCCGTTCCTTTTCTCGCGCCGCGCGCGGCGGCGGGCCGAAGGAGGGCGTCACACCATCTTCTCCTGCTTGACCTTTTTGTCGATCACGTGCCGGGAAGCCATCTCCTTCCTGATATCCTCCAGGCTGATGCCGGCCTCGACCATCAGCACCATGACATGGTACATCAGATCGCCGATCTCGTAGATCGTGTTCGCGCGGTCGCCGTCCTTGGCGGCGATGATGACCTCCGTCGTCTCCTCTCCAACCTTTTTGAGGATCTTGTCAAGCCCCTTTTCAAACAGATACGTCGTATAGGAGCCCTCCTTCGGGTTCTCCCTGCGCCCCACAAGCATCCGCATCAGATCCGGGTACTGGAACGCGGATGGCTCCTCCCCCTCGAAGATGACCTCGTTGAAGCAGGAATCCGTGCCCAGATGGCACGCGGGGCCCTCCTTGCGCACCTCGACAACCAGCGCGTCGCGGTCGCAGTCCGCCGTGATGGAGACGATATGCTGCACATGGCCGCTCGTCTCGCCCTTGAGCCAGAGCTGCTGCCGCGAGCGGGAAAAAAAGCAGGTCAGTCCCTTTTCCATGGAAATTCTGAGGCTTTCCGCGCTCATATAGGCGACGGTCAGCACCTTTTTCGTCTCCGTATCCACGACGACAGCCGGGATCAGCCCCCTGTCGTCAAACTTAAGCGTCGAAATATCAAACATCACAGTATCCTCCGCACATTGATGCCCTCGCGGGCAAGCACATCCTTGAGTTCGGAAATGGAAACCTCGCCGAAGTGAAAAATCGAGGCGGCCAGCCCCGCGTCCACGCCGGGAATTTCCTTAAACAGCGTCACAAAGTCCTCCATGCGGCCCGCGCCGCCCGAGGCGATCACAGGCACATCGGCAAACGCACAGACATCCGCGAGCATCTCCAGGTCAAATCCCCGCTTCACGCCGTCCGTGTCGATCGAATTGAGCACGATTTCCCCCGCGCCGTCGCCGATGCCGCGGCGAATCCACTCGAGCGCATCCATGCCGGTATCCTCGCGCCCGCCCTTGGCGAAGACGTGGTACGTCCCGTTCACGCGCTTGGCGTCCACGGAGAGCACCACGCACTGATCGCCGTAGCGCTTTGCGGCCTCGGCAATGAGACGCGGGTTTTGAATCGCGCCGGAGTTGACGCTCACCTTGTCCGCGCCGCAGGCGAGCACGCGCTCAAAATCCGCCAGAGCGCGGATGCCGCCGCCGACCGTCAGCGGAATGAAGATCGTGGAGGCAACGTCGCGCAGGATGCCGGTAAACAGAGCGCGCCCCTCCGCGGAGGCGGTGATATCGTAGAAGACAAGCTCGTCCGCGCCGCAGTCCGAATAGTATTTTGCCAGCTCAACGGGGCCGGAGACATCCCGAAGCCCCAGGAAGTTGACTCCCTTGACCACCCTGCCGTCCCGCACATCCAGACAGGGGATGATGCGCTTTGTGATCATACTGCCTCCTCCATCGCCGCGCGCAGATCGATCGCACCCGTGTAGTACGCCTTGCCGATGATCGCCCCGTAAAGCCCCATCTCCCGCAGCGCGCGGATGTCCTCCATCGCCGATACGCCGCCGGAGGCGATGATCCGGACCGCATACCGCTCATTGAGCGCGCGATAGAGCGCCCGGTTGGCTCCGCGCATTGCGCCGTCCCGGCTGATGTCCGTGCAGATCACCGTCCGCACACCCAGCGCGCACAGCCTCTGCATGAATGCCTCGCAGGTGACCCCGCTTTGCCGCGTCCAGCCGTGAATGGCCACCAGCCCGTCGCGCACATCGACGCTCACCGCAATCTGCCCGCCATATCGCGCCACCATGCGCTCCAAAAACGCAGGATCGGTCACCGCCGCCGTGCCCAGAATCACACGGGCCGCGCCCGCATCCAGATACCGCTTCACGACCTCTTCGCTGCGGATGCCGCCGCCAACCTCCACGGCCAACGGCGTATTCGCCGCGATATCCGCGATTACGGACAGATTGGGCGTCCCTCCGCTGCGCGCGCCCTCCAGATCGACGAGGTGCGCGTTTTTCGCGCCGCAGGCGGCAAAATCCCGCGCGACCTCCAGCGGGCGATCGTGATAGACGGTCATCCGCTCGTAATCCCCCTTCAGCAGGCGCACCGCCTTGCCGCCGAACAGATCGATTGCCGGAAACAGCTCCATGCTCTAGCCCTCCATCTCGCAAAACGCCCTGAGCAGCTCCAGGCCGTCCCGGCCGCTCTTCTCCGGGTGAAACTGGCAGCCGATCACATTGCCGTTGGCCACGGCCGCCGTCAGCCCGATGCCGTATTCCGCCGTCGCAATCACGCTGGGCGCGCAGCGGTCGGCGTAAAAGCTGTGGACAAAGTACATGCACGCGCCGTCCTCCACGCGCGCAAAAAGCGGATGCCTGGGCGCCGTCAGGCGCAGCGCATTCCAGCCGATGTGCGGCACCTTGAGCCCCGCAGGCAGGCGCGGCGCCATATCGACCACCTCGCCGGGGATCAGGCCCAGACCGCTGTGCTCGCCATATTCGTAGCTCCTGTCAAAGAGCAGCTGCATGCCCAGGCAGATCCCCAGGATCATCTTGCCCCGTCCGGCCTCGCGGCAGAGCACGGCGTCAAGCCCGGTCTGCGCCAGCCTTTCCCTGGCATCGCCAAACGCGCCCACGCCGGGCAGGATCACCCTGTCCGCCGCGGCAATCGCATCCGCGTCGCCCGTGACAACGGCCTGAGCGCCGATCATGCCCAGCGAGCTTTTCAGGGAGAACAGATTGCCCACGCCATAATCGATAATCGCGATCATGCCAGCACCCCTTTGGTGGACGGAATCTCGTCCCGCATCCGTTCGTCGATGGAAACCGCCTCGCCCAGCGCGCGCCCGAACGCCTTGAACATCGCCTCGGCGATGTGATGGCTGTTCGTTCCGTCGAGCTGCCGGATGTGCAGCGTCGCG
>JAUNJB010000163.1 GCA_030535375.1 Clostridia bacterium
TCGTCCCCGAGCAAAAGCGCCGCCTGCTTCTTCGCAGCCTGTTCGGCGTTTTCGTTCAGGTGAATCTGCGCACGCAGCTTCGCCGCCTCCGAGCGCTGCCTGTAGATTTCCAGCTGCTTGGGATCGTTGAGCACACCGGAAACCGAGCGCGGCATGATGCCCAGCCTCCTCGCGATCTCCTCCACCTCCAGCCCCTCCTCGAAGTATGCGCGCAGTGCCTCACCGCGCTTTTCCTCTGAAAGCCTGCCCATCTTCCTCTCCTTTCCCGGGGTATACAAAAAACCGCTCCGTTCGTGGAGCGGCTTCCTTCGCCTATGTCATATTCATCCGGCATGCGCCGCGGCCCGCCAACGCAGGTGCTTTTCCCACGGCCGGGTCTGCCGTCCCCGCCGTTTGCGGAAAATCCGCCGTTGCGCAGCGCGCTTCTCTCGCCTGCCTTTCGCTGATGATATCATATCACGCCGTCCATGCCCCTGACAAGACGACAGTTTCGGACATTTTCGGTCATCTCCCGCCGCGCGCAAAGGGCGGCGCGTTGATATTCCTCACGCCTTTCGTCCATTGTTTTCAACGCCGGAATAACGTGGTATAATAGGAGCAGAAATGGAATTAGGAGGGATTCTCTGTGCGCGCAAAATGCAGTCTTCTTATCTCATGCCTGCTGCTTCTTCTGCTCCCCATAGTTGCCGCTGCGGATTCTGTGGATTTCTTTCCATGTGTGCTGGATCATTCTTATGCGCTGGATGGTTACGGCGACTACAAGGAAATCGATCTCAGAGAGCGGTATCGCGCGTCGGCCGGCAGTCATCAGGACGATGATCTGATGCTGGAGTCGGGTTCGGCAATCGTCCTGGATCAATCCATATTGATCTTGGACCTTCATTTCTCGGATTCCTTTGATTATCAGGCAAATTCCACGGCTGTTCCCGAACAGCTCACCTTCTTCTTCAATCCCGCACCCAACGAAATGCAAGTCACGGTATTCCCTGACAGGGACGATCCTTACGCTTTCCACTACTTCGGTTCATTTAACTCGACAATGACACAAATCGATATCTGCGGCAGCTATACGGATTCCGAAGGAGAATTACGCGACTGCTTTTCCTTGCGCAATCTGATACTCCCCATAACTTCCGGCGTTGAATCTGCGGATTTCTTCCCATGCGTGCTGGATCATTCCTATGCGCTGGATGGTTACGGCGAGTGCAATGAAATCGATCTCAGAGATTGGCACCGTGCGGCAATCGATAACTGGGAACTCGATGATCTGGCGGTGGAATCCGGTTCGGCTATTGTCTTGGATCGATCCGTCCTGATCATCGATCTCCATCTCTCGGATTCCTTTGATTTTGAGGCAAACTACACGGAGTTTCCCGAAAGAATTACCCTCTACAGCCATGAATCCGAAGTATTTACCGAAGAAATGCTGCCGGTATGGCGAGTCGAAATATTCCCCGATGAAGATGATCCATACGCTTTCCACTATTGCGGAACATTTAACTGGACGATGACAGAGATCTATATGTATGGTAACGACGGAGAATCCTTGGGCGGCTTTTCCCTGCATATAGCCGTCTATTGACGGGCAAAACAGGGGGGCGGTATGGTTCATCGCCATAACCGCCCCCTGTTTTATGTCAGCCTAAGCCTTTGTCATCTGTGGATAAATCAATGCTGTACATACGGAGACCATGCCCAGCTATCCCAAGCTGAATTCATCTCAGTGAGATTAGGCCCCGTCCTCTCGCTGTAAATCGCCTGCTGATTGGCACTATACGATGATCTCGATTGATAAACCGCGTGAAGCGTCTGGCCGTTGTTAAACTTGACAAGCCCGGCATATACGCCCATGTGATTCTTGGTGGACTTATTATTGGGATCGGATTGGAAGATCTCCATACCCACCTCAAGCTGACTGGGATCCGTAAAAGTTCCCTTGTCTTCGTCTCGGATAGACCCATACTCGCTCGAAGCGCCTTTTTCACCGAGGCTGAAGCGAGCAACATAAGGATAATTCGAGCAGTCGATGTACTTGCCCGTGCTGCTGTATCCTTTTCCATACTCCCAGCCGTTACCACAGAAGCTCTTCAGACGTTCGAGGAACTCATTGACAGTAGGATAGTCAAACGGCACCGCGCTGGGATCTTGTACAAGAAGGTTTTTGCTCGCCCAACCCGTTCCGATGTTGCAACTCACGAGACACCAATCCCCGCTGGTTTTCAAGACGTAAAGGCCCCTGTCCTTGGCTGCAGTAAAATACACATCAGAAGGAATTGCAGGTTTCTCGCGGATGTTCAAAGTGCCGCGGTCTATATTGACTCTGTAAAGAGGCGCTCCTTCGGTAACGGCAACATTCACCGCCTTCACATATCCCGATATGTTTTGATATGTCGCGCTGATCCACGGCCCATTGCAGCTATCCGGAATTAAAGTCAGTTCATCACCATCGCTCATCTCCGCCACGATCGTAGACTCTGCATTTGCCGATTTCCGCAGGTATAGCGTGCCTTCTTTCAAACATCCGTTGACTTGTACACGTCCCTTATAAGTAGCCATAATATCTTCCTTTCTCTAGTTGATTGGATGTAAGCAAATGAAGCGTTCGCTCATCTACTTATCTGAGTGCCGGCAGCACAGCGTTCTGCAGGTACACAGCATCTGATCCCCCCTTTCCTGGGCATACAAAAAACCGCTCCGTTCGTGGAGCGGCTTCCTTCGCCTATGTCATATTCATCCGGCATGCGCCGCGGCCCGCCAACGCAGGTGCTTTTCCCACGGCCGGGTCTGCCGTCCCCGCCGTTTGCGGAAAATCCGCCGTTGCGCAGCGCGCTTCTCTCGCCTGCCTTTCGCTGATGATATCATATCACGCCGTCCATACCCCTGACAAGACGACAGTTTCGGACATTTTCGGTCATCTCCCGCCGTGCGCAAAGGGCGGCGCGTTTATGCCCGCACCGCCTTCACCGCCGGCATTCGGTTTTCCCCTTCCTCCATGCTCTCGATCTCCCTGCGATAGCGCGTGCACTGGCGCTCGCTCCGGTCAATCGCCGCTGCCGTCTCCTCCAGCGACAGCCCGCTCAGATAATACAGCGCGCAAAACGCGTAAAGCTCCGGCCGCAGCTTCTCCATCGCTCTGCGCGCGGCCTTTTCGTCCAGCAAAAGCTGTGCGCTCTCCTTGGATACGATCCGCTCAAGCGCCTCCTTGCGTGCGATTCTCCCATCCAGTCCTATGGGCATGCCTCCCTGTCCTTTCGGCATGCCGTCAAGCCGCGCGCTTCTCAGCCCGCTTCCTTTCTGCTCGCGCAGCTGTTCGCTCAGCCTGTGTACCAGCATCACCTGCGCGCGCACACGCCGCAGGGCTTGTCTCTCCCGCTCTGTCATCTCCGTCTCCCTCCCCGCATCTCGCTTCACCTTTTGCGAATCTGATCGTGGCATTTCGCCAACTTCGTCCCCATTATATTCGCATTTTGAGAAATCGTCAAGCGTTTTCTGCGATTAAACTTGACAATTCGCCAACATCATGATACGATAATCAAAAACAGGAGAGTGATCGCCATGAGCTTTTGTGAAAATTTGAGGAAAGCGCGCCGCCGCGCGGGGCTGACTCAAATGCAGATGGCCGATGCCCTCTCGATCTCTATCAGCGCCTATTGCGGCTATGAAACGGGCAAACGCCAGCCCAACCTGGCCAAGCTTGTCCTTCTTTCGGATGTTCTGCATCTCTCTGTGGATGAGCTTCTGGGCTGCGCTCCGGCAAAGAACCTCCCCGTTTTTACTGCGCGCGAGCATGACCTGGTCAGGAAATACCGACAGCTCGACGCGCATGGCCAGCGGCTCGTCCACCTCGTGCTCGATGAAGAGCTCTCCCGCGCCCAAAGCGCCGCCACCGAGCCCGACCTTTCGGATCGCGTTCCCTTCCGCCTCTCGGAGCAGCCCGCCGCCGCGGGCTTAGGCGCTTATCTGGGGCCGGACGCTTTTCATACGGTGCTCGTCCGCCGTCAGGCGCTGCCCCGCGGCGCGTCCTTCGGCGTGCCCGTTCAGGGCAACAGCATGGAGCCCAAGTATCACGATCGCGATATCCTGATTGTCTCCGATATTCCGCCGGAGCCGGGCGACGTCGGCGTCTTCATCATGGACGGCGCGGGTTACGTCAAGGTGATGGGGCACGGCGAGCTGCTCTCGCTCAACCCGGATTATGCCCCGATCCCGATGACCGAGGGCATCCGCGCCTGCGGCAGGGTGATCGGCACGCTCAGCGCGCCGGATATGCTGTAGCTTGCCGCGCTTGACAATCCCTCTTCGCCGGTCTACAATAATACCAGCTTTTTCCGGATGAAAAACACCTGCGTCCTTCATCCCGGCGCACAGTCAAAGGAGATATTTTATGAAGATTGCCGTCGCCGGCATGGGCTATGTCGGCCTGTCCATCGCCGTCCTGTTCGCACAGCATCACCATGTCTATGCGGTAGATATCGTCCCCGAGATCGTGGAATCGTTGAAAAATCTCCGCCCGCACATTGCCGATCCCGAAATCGAGAGCTATCTCGCCCATAAGCCGCTCAACCTCCATCCCACGCTTAACGCAAACGCCGCTTATGCCGACGCAGAGCTGGTTGTCATCGCCACGCCGACCAATTACGATCCGCAGAAGAATTACTTCGATACCTCCTCCGTGGAAAGCGTGATCAGCCAGGTCAACGCCGTCAATCCGAACGCGGTGATCGTCGTCAAGTCGACCATTCCCGTCGGCTTTACCGAAGGCGTGTCAAAGAAGCTGAACGCGCACAACGTGCTGTTTTCCCCGGAATTTCTTCGCGAGGGCAAGGCGCTGTATGATAACCTGTATCCCAGCCGCATAGTCGTCGGCGCGCCCGCCGGAAACGCGCGCCTTGAACAGGCCGCGCACACGTTTGCCGCCCTTCTGCAGGAGGGGGCCATCAAGCAGGATATCCCCGTGCTGTTCACCAATCCGACCGAGGCGGAGGCGATCAAGCTCTTCGCCAACACGTATCTGGCGCTGCGCGTGAGCTTTTTCAACGAGCTGGACACCTACGCTGAGGTACGCGGTCTCAATACCAGGTCGATCATCGAGGGTGTCTGCCTGGATCCCCGCATCGGCACCCATTACAACAATCCGTCCTTCGGCTACGGCGGCTACTGCCTGCCCAAGGATACCAAGCAGCTGCTGGCCAATTACGACAACGTGCCCAACAACATCATCGGTGCAATCGTGGAAGCCAACCGTACCCGCAAGGATTTCATCGCCGAGCGCATCCTCATGCGCGCGGGTTATCCCGAAAACGATCAGCCCGTCGTGGGCATCTACCGTCTGACGATGAAATCCGGCAGCGATAACTTCCGCCAGAGCAGCATCCAGGGCGTGATGAAGCGCATCAAGGCCAAGGGCGTGGAAGTCATCGTCTATGAGCCCACGCTGAAGGAATCCCGCTTCTTCGGCAGCGAGGTCGTCTCGGATCTTGAGCAGTTTAAGCGCCGCTGCGATGTCATCGTCGCCAACCGCTATCATGATGACCTGAAGGATGTCCTTGACAAGGTCTATACCCGCGATCTGTACTTCAGGGACTGATACTTTCTTGCATAAAAATAGCATGAGCATTCCCTCAAGCGGCCAGTGGCCGCTTCCACTTCCGAAAATCGCTGCAAATCACCCTCTTCGGGCGAACGCGCCCGATTTTTACGCAATTTCCTATAAAGCAGAAAGCGGCCAGTGGCCGCTTCCACTTCCGAAAATCGCCGCAAATCACCCTCTTCGGGCGAACGCGCCCGATTTTTACGCAATTTCCTATAAAGCAAAAAGCGGTCAGTGGCCGCTTCCACTTCCGAAAATCGCTGCAAATCACCCAATTCGGGCGAACGCGCCCGATTTTTACGCAATTTCCTATAAAGCAGAAAGTGGCCAGTGGCCACTCACCCCTCCCGAGAATCGCTGCAAATCACCCAATTCAGGCAAACGTGCCCGATTTTTACGCAATTTCCTATAAAGCAGAAAACAGCCAGTGGCCACTCACCCTTCCCGAAAATCGCCGCAAATCACCCTCTTCGGGCGAACGCGCCCGATTTTTACGCAATTTCCTATAAAGCAAAAAGCGGCCAGTGGCTGCTCACCCTTCCCGAAAATCGCCGCAAATCACCCAATTCAGGCGAACGCAGCCGATTTTTACGCGATTTCCTATAAAGCAAAAAAGCGCATCCCCCGCTCCTGAGCGGTTGAATGCGCTTTTTTCACTTTGCCAGTGCCGTCTCCCATTCCTGCTCTTTGAATCCAA
>JAUNJB010000164.1 GCA_030535375.1 Clostridia bacterium
GTCCGTTTTTCTAAATTGCAAAGTCCCTGCCGTCTTCCGGCAGGGACTTTGCTGATGTTTAAGCAAAATGAGAGATGTGTTAATTGCAGCTTAACTGCAAGCATATATATTATGAGGAAGAACGAAAAAACATGGTGTGTCAATGGGTAAAACGATGAAAGAACGAGAAAGCGGATCCGTGAAGCAAAACGTAAACGGGAGCAGGCTTGGCGGGAGCTGGCCGGACGGGCAAAACGAAGGGGACGGATGCTTGCAATCATGAATTGTTTCGAGTATAATAAACGAAGACAGTGAAAAGGAGGATGACCCCCGGCATGAAGTCCGTGAATATTCGCTTGACGATGATGACCGATCATGTCAAGAATTTTGTGAGCCTTGTCAATCGGTACCCGTATGACATGGATCTGCGCTCGGGCCGCTATGTGGTCGATGCGAAGTCCATACTCGGCATCTTTTCGATTGATCTTTCCCGCCCGATTCGGATGGATATCTATAGCGACGACTGCGATGACCTGCTCAAGGAGCTGGACGGTTACCTGGTCAAGGATGACTCCGCGCAGGAGTGATTGCCCTGTTTCCGCCTGAAAAGGGAGGTGCGCCTGTGTTTGATGTGCATGCCACGGAAGAAGAGGATAAGCTCGTATTGCTTTGCGCGCTTGACCGGCTGGGGGGCTGTACCGAGGAACAGCTGCTTCGCTTTATGGTGGAGAATGCGCTGCAGAATCAATTCCAGTTCTATCTGGCGCTTGGCGGGCTCAAGGAGGCGGGGCTTGTCCGCGAGTCGCGCCATCTGGAGGGGATGCTCCTCATCCTGACCCCGGAGGGACGGCAGAGCATGGAGATGTTCGCCTCGCGCATCCGCGCCTCACTTCAGGAAAAACTGGAGGAGAACGGAGCGGTGTGGCGTCGGCGCATTCGCGATGAGCTGCAGATGCCGGCCGATTGGAAGGAGACCGACGGCGGATTTATCGTGACGCTGCGCGCGCTGGAATCCGGCGCGGAGTTTTTCAGCATGACGCTGACGGCGGCGACGAAGACGCAGGCCAAGCGCTTTTGCGCCAGGTGGCCGCAGCGGGCATCCTATCTGTATCAGACGATCATGGAGCAGCTCGGTGAGGCCCAGGCGGAGGATGCGGACACACAGGAATAAAGAAAAAGCCGTTTGCGGACGGCTTTTTTGCTTGCTAGGAAATCGGATAAAATCGGCCGCGTTCGCCCTGATTGAAAACGCAAGAGGAAAGCGCCGCAGCCCGTGGTGTGAGACGGGTGCGGCGCTTTCCGTGTGGAAGGGAAATAAATGAGGAAGGGGAAGAAAAAGGAAGATACTCACCTTCGCTGTGGAGGGGAGAATGCGAAGGTGTCGTAAAGGAGAATCGCTCGATCAACCTTTACGGGTATGATTATAGCGCGTGAATGTGGCGAAAATATGTTGAAAAAGGGAAAAGAATGGGGTAAAAGACGAAGAATTGGTGATATGAGCTGCATATGTGACGGACATGCTTTTATGCGTGAGCGGGAGATCGGCGCAGTTCCGATTTACAGGACGCGGATGAAATGATATAATGAAAAAAGTCCGCGGGATACAAACGCGGCATCGGATAAGGGCATGAGGAGGGGCATACATGACGCAGAACCGGGCGGGAAAGCGCGCAGTGATCGCGATCGGAAGCTTGATGTATGCGCTCTTTGCCGCGTTTGGCTGGCAGGCGGAGCATCTGCAAAGAAGCGAGCTGCCGCGTGCGCTGCTGTGGACGGCGGTGCTTTTTGTGCCGGCGGCGGTGATTCTGACGCTGCTGCTGAGGGCGTCCGAGCGCCGGGCCCGGGATGAGAACGGGCCGGAAGTCCGGCGCTTTTCAGCCTGGCGCGCGTTTGCCGGCATACTGATTTGTGATGTGCCGATGTTTTTGATCCTGTTTCCCGGCTCGTTTGCGTATGATGTGCCCTTTCAGCTGGAGCAGGTGTTTACAGGGGCGTATTCCTCGCATCATCCGCTGCTGCATACGCTGCTGCTGGGCGGATGCGCGAAGCTTGGACGTGCGCTGGGACAGATCAACCTGGGGGCGGCACTCTACACGGTTTTGCAGATGACGGGGCTGTCCGCGTGCTTTGCCCTGACGTGCGCATCGATTGCCAGGCAGGCGAACGCGCGGGCCGCGCGGCGCGCGGCGCTGTTCTTCGCGCTCTATCCGCTGCACATGATGTTTGCGGTCAACGCGACGAAGGATGTGCTCTTCTCCGGGCTGTTCGCGCTGACGCTGGCGCTCACACGTGAGGCGGCGCTGAGAGAACGCATGAGCCGCGCCCTCGCGTTCGGCATCGCTGCGGCGGGCGCGGGCATGATGCTGCTGCGCAACAACGCGGTCTATGCCGTGGCGGTGTGGCTGATTCTTCTGCTCCTGGGTTTCAGGCGGCGCGGGCTGAGGCTGACGGCGACGGTTGCGCTGGCTGCCGCGCTCGCCTGCGGAATCAATGGCCTGTTGGCGGCGGTGACGGGCGCGCAGGCGGGCGATCCCTGTGAGATGCTCTCCTGGCCGATTCAGCAGCTGGCGCGCGCGCGTGTGCTCGACGGCGACCGGATGACGGACGGGGAGCGCGCGGCGATCGATGAGCTGATGCCCGGGGAGGCCTGGCGACTCTACGATCCGACGATCTCCGACCCGGTGAAGTTTGAATTCGATACCAAGAGGCTGCTTGACGATCCGCAGAAGTATGCGCAGGTGTACCTGTCCGTCGGTGCGAAGTGCCCCGCGGCGTATTTTGACGCGCTTCTCATGCACACATATTCCTTCTTCTACCCGTACAGCGAATATGGCGTGTCGGGCTACTACCTGCAGATGGGCATCAGCGATTCATATTACGAGTGGTGCGACTTTGAGCGGATTCACGATCAAAGCCTGCTGCCGCGCGTGCGGGAATCGCTCGCCTGGCGCTTCGGCGCGAAGGGCGCAATGCAGATTCCCGTGATCGGCTGGGCGTTCAACATGGGGCTGATCGTCTGGGTGATGCTGTACTTTGTGCTCAGGGAGGCATACCTCGGCGCGTGGCGGCGCTTTGCCGCGGCGCTGCTGCCGGTGCTGCTGTGGGGCACGTATCTGCTGGGCCCGGTGATGGCGGGGCGGTATATCTATCCGTTTGTCTGCGCGCTTCCGGTGCTGGCGAGCGGGACGAAAGCGGTGCGCACATGACGGCGTGGAGGCCGTGGCATGGATGCCACAAGTGCAGCCCGGGCTGCAAAAACTGCTATGTGTATCGCGGGGATGCGCGCTACGGCCGCGATGCGTCGAAGGTTTACCGTACGGGGGAATTTGACCTGCCCGTGCGCGGGCGGCGAGGCGGCGGGCCGGCAATTGCGGCGGGCGAGACGGTGTTTACCTGCCTGACGAGCGACTTTTTCGTCGAGGAGGCGGACGAGTGGCGTGTGCGCGCCTGGCGGATGATCCGCACACGCCCGGATGTGATGTTTTTCATCATCACCAAGCGGATCGCCCGGCTGCCGGTTTCCCTGCCGGAGGATTGGGGCGACGGATATCCGAATGTGACCATCGCGGCGACATGTGAAAACCAGCAGAAAGCGCAGGAACGTCTGCCGCTGCTGCTGGGCCAGCCCATCCGGCACAGGCAGATCATCTGTGAGCCGCTGCTGGAGGCCGTCGATCTGACGCCGTGGCTTGACGCGCGGATCGAGGGCGTGACGGCGGGCGGAGAGTCCGGGCCGGAGGCCAGGCTGTGCCGCTATGACTGGATCAGGGATATCGCGCGCCAGTGCGGGCGCGCCGGCGTGCCCTTCTGGTTCAAGCAGACGGGCGCGGTATTTGAAAAGGATGGCCGCGTATACCGGGTGCCGCGGCGCGAGCAGCATGAACAGGCGCGCCGCGCGGGCATCAGCACGCGGGCGGAGGACAGAATGGAGGAGGATTGATCATGAGACTGGACAAGTATCTGAAGGTGTCGCGCATCATCAAGCGCCGCACGGTGGCGAAGGAAGCGTCCGAGGGCGGACGGGTGACGATCAACGGCAAAGCAGCGAAGCCGTCCTCCGAGGTCAGGGAGGGCGACGTGCTTGAAATCCGCTTCGGCGGGAAGCTGGCGCGCTATCGCGTGCTCTCCGTTGCCGAGGTGGTGCGCAAAAACGAGGCGGGCATGATGTATGAGCTGCTCGCGGGCGACGGCGATCTGTGATGCGGCGGGGAGGGAATGCGATGAAAGCTGCGGTGATCGTGGCGGCCGGCCGCGGATCGCGCATGGGCATGGAGCGCAACAAGGTGCTCTATCCGCTGTGCGGCGTGCCGGTGATCATGCGCACGGTGCGCGCGTTTGAGGCGACGGGATTCTTCGACGGCGGCATCGTCGTGGTCGCCAGCGCGTGCGATATGGACGATATGCGGGCGATGTTTGAGCGCGCGAACGTGCGCGCAGCGTTGGTTGCGGGCGGAGAGGACAGACAGCAGAGCGTATACAACGGCATTTCGGCCTGCGATCCGCGCGCGGATATCATTGCGATTCACGACGGTGCGCGTCCGCTGGTCACGCGTGAGGTGATCGAGCGGACGATCGACAGCGCCGGGAGGTACGGCAGCGGCGTGGCGGCGGTGATGCTCAAGGACACCGTGAAGCAGGTGGACGGGGACGGCCGTGTGGTGGATACGCCCAGGCGGGATACCCTGCGCGCCGTGCAGACGCCGCAGACATTTGACGCTGCGCTGATCCGCGAGGCGCACGAGCGCTTTAAGCGCGGTGAGCATGCGACGGACGACGCCATGCTCGCCGAGCGGATGGGGCATGCGGTGCGCCTGACGGAGGGCGATGTGGAGAACATCAAGCTGACGACGCCGGAGGACATGCTGCTGGCGGAGCAGGTGATCCTGCGCCGCGAGGGCGGAGAGACCAGGGAGGGACGACACATGCGCATCGGACACGGATATGACGTACACCGGCTGGTGGAGGGGCGCAGGCTGATCCTGTGCGGCGTGGAGGTGCCGCACACGCTCGGGCTGCTTGGCCACAGCGACGCGGATGTGGCGCTGCATGCGCTGATGGACGCGCTGCTGGGCGCGGCGGCGCTGGGGGACATCGGGCGGCATTTCCCGGATACCGATCCGGCCTATGCGGGCGCGGATTCCGCGAAGCTGCTCGATCATGTCGTTTCGCTGCTGGAGGAGAAGGGATACCGCGTGGGCAATGTGGATGTGACGATCATCGCCCAGCGCCCGAAGCTCAAGGACTATATCGAGGATATGCGCGCCTGCGTTGCGGGACACCTCAAGGTGGACGTGGGCTGCGTGAACATCAAGGCGACGACCACCGAGAAGCTCGGATTCGAGGGAGAAGGGCTGGGAATTTCCAGCCATGCGGTGGCCTGTATCGAGCGCATGTGAAACGGAGCATTTAAATTTGGCAAAAAAGAGGCAAAAAAGAAAGAAGAGAGGACCGCTGGAGGCGCTGGCCGACGGCCTGCTCACGCTGGTGGACTGGGTCTGCGAGGCGCTTGCGGGTGCGGCGGTGACGCTGCTCCGGGGAATCGGTAAGGGCATTCTGCTGCTGCTTCACGCCCTGGGCAGGCTCGTCATGCTGCTCATCAGGGCGCTGCTTGCGCCTTTTGCGTGGCTGCTGCGCAGAATCACCGGGCGCCGCAATCGCGCGTCCGGATGCCTGCGGCTGACGGGCGAGGAATTTGAAATCTACATGGCGCAGGTGCTTCGCGATAACGGCTTTCGCCGGGTTGAGGTGACACGGCTGAGCGGCGATCAGGGCGTGGATATTCTCGCGGAGAGAAACGGCAAATCCTATGCCGTCCAGTGCAAGAATTACGCGGGCGCGGTGGGCAACGCCGCCGTGCAGGAGGCGTTTGCCGGAGCGCAGTTTTACGGCTGTGATCTGGCTGTGGTCGTCTGTCCGGGAGAATTCACCCGGGCGGCGCGCGAGCTGGCGGATTCCACAGGCGTACTGCTGTGGGACGGCGAGCGGCTATCCCACATGATGCGCGTGAGCGGCAGACGGCCGCGCCATACAAAGCCGTGAGGAAAAGGAGGCGGGCTGCGGTATGCCCGGCGGTTTGGTACGGCGATAAAAAGGATTGAAAAAGCGCGCCGTGCGCGCTCCCACTTCCGAAGCACTTCACACGCCAAAGCATTTCTGTGCTCGCTGCCCGGTTTTTCGCGCAGCGGCCAGTGGCCGCC
>JAUNJB010000165.1 GCA_030535375.1 Clostridia bacterium
AGCTTAACCGCCGTCTTTTCGCCGATGCCGGGAATGCCGGGGATGTTGTCGCTCGCGTCGCCCATCAGGCCCTTGAGGTCGGGAATCTGCCGGGGGGTGACGCCGAAGTCTTCCTGCACCTTTTCCGGCGTGTAGCGCACCACATCGCTGACGCCGCGCTTGGTGTAGAGCACGTGGCTCGTCTCGGTGACCAGCTGCATGGAGTCGCGGTCGCCCGTGACCAGCAGGGCGTGGATGCCCGCCTCCTCGCAGCGGCGCGCAAATGTGCCCAGTATGTCGTCCGCCTCAAAGCTGGGGCAGGTCAGCTGGCGCACGCCCATGGCCGTCAGGCACTCGCGCACCAGATCAAACTGGGGGCGCAGCTCCGGCGCGGTGGGCTTGCGGCCGGCCTTGTATTCGCTGTAATCCTTGTGGCGGAAGGTCGGGCCGTGCAGATCGAAGGCGACGGCCAGGTAGTCCGGCTGTACGTCGGCGACGACCTTGAGCAGCATGGACAGGAAGCCGAAGACGGCGTTGGTATAGACGCCGTCCTCATTGGAAAGCGGCGGCAGCGCGTGAAACGCGCGGTGCATCAGGCTGTTGCCATCGACGATGACAAAAACTTCGGGCTTAGACATAGCGATCTCCTTGACAAAACAGATATCCTTATGATACCACAAAGAGACGAGAATTACAAACGCACATTCATGATCGGCCCGGGGATGTGGAAAAATGGGGGAGGCTCACAGCCTGCCAAGCGCGCGCACGATCTGCGCGTGATGCCTGCGCAGCACGATAAAGCGCGCGCGGGCCGCAGGCAGCGCCTCCGGCTTCTGCGCGCGCAGCAGGTCGCAGATTTCGGCGGCCAGCTCCGCGAGCCTTGTGATGCCCAGCTGCGCGCTGAGCCCCTTGAGCGTATGCGCGCAGGAAAAAGCGTCGGCGACGTCGCCGCGCTCGAGCGCATCGTGCAGCCGAAGGACGCTGTCGTCCTGCGGGAATTGTCTTAAAAAGGCACGGTACAGCTCGGCGTCCATGCCCGCAAAGCGCAGCCCCGCGTCGGTGTCCACGCCGGGCAGAGGCGGATTTTTCCCTGAGGCCACGGGAAAACCTCCCTTATATATAAGATGATAGGCGGTTCTTCCACAAGCATAGCAGATTGTGAAGAAATATACAAGAAAAACCATTCGACAAATGCGTGGGGAAAAATTGCTTTTTCCGCGAATCCGGCAGGAAAAACGGAGAGAAGCACGAAAAGAAAATATTTGCGGGCATATGCCTGTCAGGATATGACTCAAATACTTTCGGGAAAGGACGTTTATGATAATGAAGAAACGAATTGCGGCGCTGCTGCTTTTGATGCTCGCCGGCATGGCGGCCGGGTGCACGGCGCAGGAACAGGGGGATAAGGTCATCGTGACGACGTTTTACCCCATGTACGTGTTTACGAAGAATGTGGCGAAGGACGTGCCCGGCGTGACGGTCACGAATATGGCGGACCAGAGCGTCGGCTGCCTGCACGACTATCAGCTGCAGACGCGGGACATGGTCACGCTGGAGGGCGCGTCCGTGCTGGTGATCAACGGCGGCGGGATGGAGCAGTTCATGGACAAGGTGATCTCCCTGCGGGAGGATCTGCCGGTGGTCAACGCGAGCGAGGGCATCGAGATGCTCTGCGACGAGCACGAGGGACATGAGCACGACGGGCATGACGGCGGGGAGTACGAGGAGGAGCTGAATGCGCACGTCTGGCTCGATCCGACGCTGGCGATCCGCCAGGTGGAGAATATCGCGGCGGGGCTGGCCGCGGCCGACCCGGCGAACGCGGAGGCGTACCGGGCGAACGCGGCGGCATATGCGCAGCGTCTCAGCGAGCTCGACGAGGAGCTGCGCGTTCAGCTTGCGCCGTTTGCGGGGGCGCAGATGATCACCTTTCACGAGGCGTTCACCTACTTTGCGCAGGCGTACGGCCTGCATGTGGCGGGCGTGATCGCCCATGAGCCGGGCGAGGAGCCCAGCACGCGCGAGATCGCGGACACCTGCGATCTGGTGACGGAGCTGGGGATCGGCACGCTGTTTGTCGAGCCGCAGTACCCGCAGAAATCCGCGGAAACCATCGCGCGGGAGACGGGTGCGGCGATCTATACGCTCGATCCGGTCGTCTCCGGGGACGGCGCGGAGGACAGCTATGAGCGCATCATGCGGGAGAATGCCCGCGTTTTGACGGAGGCGTTTGCAAAGTGACACACAAACCATGTCCGCATCCCGTGACGGGAGCCCATCACGCGGGCGAGGAGCACATCGCCTGCGCCGACCATGCGGCTTGCCGGGAAAATACGCCGTGCAGGCTCTGCCGCATAGAGGTCGATCAGCTGAATGTCGTGCTCGGCGGGCAGGCGCTGCTCAAGGATGTGAGCCTGCACATCCACTGCGGCGAGCTGACCGCGCTGATCGGCACCAACGGCGCGGGCAAGACGACATTGCTTCGCGCGCTGCTCGGGCAGATCGAATACAAGGGAACCATTCGTCACCTGACCAGCGAGGGGCTGCCGGCCGCCGAGATCCGCACGGGCTACGTGCCCCAGCAGCTGGAATTCGACCGGTCGTCCCCGGTGACGGTGATGGACTTCATGGCGGGCTCGCTTTCCAGGCGCGCGGTGTTTTTGGGGATTCCCAAAAAGACGCGGGAGCGCGCGCTGGCCGCGCTTGCGCGCACGCACTGCGAAAAGCTGTGCGACAGGCCGCTGGGCGCGCTGTCCGGCGGAGAGCTTCAGCGCGTGCTGCTGGCCCTGGCGCTGACGCCGCAGCCCGATCTGCTGATCCTCGACGAACCCGTCTCCGGCGTCGATCAAAACGGCCTGGAGACGTTCTATCAGACGGTGGACGAGCTCAAGCACAAGAATCACATGGCGATTTTGCTCGTCTCGCACGATCTGGATGTCGTGGAGCGCTACGCGGACCGCGTCGTGCTGATGCAGGGCACGGTGATCAAGCAGGGCTCGCCGGAGGTCGTCTTCGATTCGCCGGAGTTTGAGCAGGTGTTTTACGCGAGAGGAGGGCGCGCATGAGTGCGGTGTATGCGGCGATGGACGCGCTGCTGCCCTTTGAGTGGCTACATTACACGTTCATGAAAAACGCGCTGCTGGCGATGCTTTTGATCACGCCGCTGTTCGGTATGCTGGGCACGATGGCAGTGGATAATAAGATGGCGTTCTTTTCCGACGCGCTGGGGCACAGCGCGCTGACGGGCATCGCCATCGGCGTGGTGCTCGGCTGGCAGAGCCAGATGGCCTCGATGCTGCTGTTCGGCATCCTGTGGGCGATGCTCATCACGTTCGTCAAGCACAACTCAAAGATGAGCGCCGATACGATCATCAGCGTGTTTTCCTCCACGTCGATTGCGCTGGGGCTGGTGGTGCTCTCGCGCGGCGGTGCGTTCGCCAAGTATTCCTCCGTGCTGGTGGGCGACGTGCTCTCCGTGACGGAGGGCGACCTGCTGGCTCTGCTGGCGACGCTCGCGGTCACGGTGGTGGTGTGGATATTCCTGTTTAATCCGCTGATGATCACCAGCGTCAACGCCCCGCTGGCTAAGAGCCGGGGTGTGCGCGCCAGGGCGACGGAATATGCCTTCACGATCCTCGTCGCCGTGGCGGTGATGATGTCCATCCGCTGGGTCGGCGTGATGCTGATCAACTCGCTGCTCATCCTGCCGGCGGCCGCGTCGCGCAATGTGGCGCGCAGCGCCGCGGGCTACATGCGCCTGTCGGTCGGCATTGCGCTTGTCTGCGGCGTGGCCGGGCTGATCCTCTCCTATTACCTCAACACGTCCGCGGGCGCGGCCGTCGTGCTGGTGAGCGCGGCGGTGTACTTTGTAACGCTTCCGCTGCGCCGCAAATGACGCGATTTTGAGGAGATAGAACGCCAGAAACGACATTTCATCCCGGATGGGTTGGCAGCGCGCCGGAGAATATGGTATAATCTGCATGATATTTGCAGGAGGAGGTAAGCGCGTTGCTGGGCGTGATGACTGTGCGCAAGGATGAACTCAGGTTCCGCGAATTTGACCGGTATCGCGGCTTTTACTGCGGACTGTGCCGCGCCATCGGGCAGCGGTGCGGCGGCGCCTGCCGCATGGCGCTCAGCTTTGAGATGACGTTCCTCTCGCTCCTGCTGACATCGCTCTACGAGCCGGAGACGGCACGGCAGATGCGCCGCTGCGCGTTCCATCCCCTGCAGAAGCGGCTGATGCTTGCCAACGAGGCGATTGATTACTGCGCCGATCTGAGCGCGATCGTTTCCTATTATGATCTGCGCGACGGGTGGGAGGATGAGCGCCGCGTCGACCGGCTGGCGGAGAGTGCGGTTTTAAAGCGCGCCGCGCACAGGGCGGGGGAATCCCTGCCGCGCCAGCGCGAGGCGGTGGAGCGCTATGTCATCGCGCTGCACGACATCGAGCGGCGGAACGATCCGAATCTTGACGCGGCGGCAAATCTCACGGGCGACATGCTCGGCGAATTGTACGTCATGAAAAAAGACGTTTATGAGCGGGATCTGCGCGAGCTGGGCTTCTATCTGGGCAAGTTCATCTATCTGTGCGACTGCTACGAGGATATCGAGCGCGATGTCAGAAAGAAAAACTACAATCCGCTGATCGAGAGAAGCGCACATCCGGATTTTGCCGTGACGTGCGAGCAGATGCTCAGCGACATGATGGCCCGCGCGGCGCAGGCGTTTGAGCGCCTGCCCCTGATTCAGGACGCGGAGATCATGCGCAACATCCTCTACTCAGGCATCTGGCTGAGATTTGAAAACGCAAGCGAGCGAAGAAAGGCGAAAAACGAGCAATGACAGATCCGTATCAGGTGTTGGGCGTATCCCCGACGGCGACCGACGACGAGGTCAAAAAGGCATATCGCCAGCTGTGCAAAAAATATCACCCCGACGCGAACGTGGGCAAGCCGGACGCCGCGCAGGCGGAAAAGAAATTTATGGAGATCCAGCAGGCCTACGAGGAAATCATGCACAGACGCCAGGGCGGCGGCGCGCGCGCGGGCAGCGGCTACAACGGCGGCCGGCAGCAGGCGGGCGGCTATCAGCAGGACCCCTTCTCGGCCTTCTGGGGTGGTGCGTATGGCTACGGCCAGCAGCAACAGCAGTATCAGGACACCAGTGTCGAGATGCGCGCGGCGAAGAACTACATCGATACCGGCCACTATGCCGAGGCGATCAACGCGCTCAACAGCGTGGAGCCGGGCAGGCGCAACGCGCGCTGGTATTATCTCAATGCACTGGCGCAGAGCGGCCTGCACAACAACGCGCAGGCCATGGAATATGCCAGGCAGGCCGTCTCCATGGAACCGGGCAATATGCAGTATCAGCAGCTGCTCAGCCAGCTGCAAAGCGGAGGCGCATGGTATGGCCAGCGCGGCGAGGGCTATGGCCGACAGACGTTTGGCCGGCCGAATTTCTGCTGCTCGATCATGGCGCTGGAGCTGTGCTGCATGTGCTGCGGCGGCGGACGGATGTTCTATTATCCGATGTTCTGCTGCCTGTAAAAAGCTGGCGGTGGCCGCTTCCCTTTCCGAAAATCGCCGCAAATCGCCCGATGAGGGCGGACGCGGCCGATTTTTACACAGTTTTCTATACAGCAAAAAACGGGCCTTGCCCGTTTAGAAGGAGACCGAGCGCGAAGGTAAAGCTTCGCGCCCGGTTTTTTACTTTATAGGAAATTGCGCGAAAAACCGGGCAGTGAGCACAGAAATACTTTGGAATGTGAAGTGTTTCAGAAATGGGAGCGCGCACGGCGCGCTTTTTGACTTTATAGGAAATGGCGTAAGAATCGGCTGCGCTCGCCCTAATCGAATGATTTGTGGCGATTTGTGGAAGTGGGAGCGCGTACAGTGCGCTTTTTTAACTTATAGGAAATTGTGCGAAAAATCGGACAGCGAGCACGGAAACACTTTGGAGTGTGAAGTGCTTCGGCAGTGGGAGCGTACATGATTCGCTTTTTTGCTTTATAGGAGATTGTGTAAAACTCAGCAGCGTTTACCCTAATTGGGTGATTTGCAGCGATTTGTGGAAGCGGAAGTGTCACTGGCTACTTTTTTGCGCTTGAAACCTCATTCCTGGCTCCGTCCGTTCCGGTGACGCGATTGGCGTCTTACGGCCGATTGGGCTTA
>JAUNJB010000166.1 GCA_030535375.1 Clostridia bacterium
AGGAAGCCACTTCGGATGAGGCTGCTTTGGACGGAACGGAGGACGAGACCACGCCGGCAGAGGCGGATATGGAGGCTACCCCGGCAGAAGCGCAGAATATCGCTGAGCTGGCTGGATATGCGAAGGCGAAGGCCATCGTGGCGGCGATCCGCGGCGGCGAGGATTTCTCCGAGCTGATGAATGCCTACAATGAGGACAGCTCTACGCAGGAGCAGATGGAGAAGGGCTACCCCATCTCCGAGGATTCCGTGCTCTACGGCGACGAATTCAAGGCGGGCGCGATGGCGCTTGAGGCTGTGGGCGATGTGTCCGACGTGATCGTGACCGACTATGGCTACTTTATCCTCTGCTATGCGCAGGATCTCACGCCGGGCGAGGCGGATTTTGAGCCCCGCAAGGAGCAGGAGACTGAAGAAGCGCTGTCCAATAAGAAGGACGAGATCTATTCCGAATATGTGGATACCATGATCGCAGAGGCGAACATCGTTCTGGGCGATCTGAGCGCGCTCTACCACGTGTACGTGGGCGAGACGGTGGAGGCCACCATCGCCTATGCGACGGTGGAGGCCGAAACGGAACTGATGGATATGCCTTCCGGCGACGCGGTGGCCGTGATGGCAGCCGGCACATCGCTTGATGTGCTGGGCCGCATCGGCATCGACGGGGAAGAGTATGTGTTTGTCGCCGTGCCGGGCACGGATTTCAAGGGCTTTATCAACGAAGCGTCCATGACCGATATGGATGAGGAAGCTGCGCTTGCGATCGACAACACCGCGCTGGTCACGGCCTGCGAGGAGATGGAGAAGCTGCCGACCTTTACCATCGTCATGAACGACGGCTCCTTGATCTATGGCGAGCTGTATCCCGATGTCGCGCCGGAGAGCGTGGGCAATTTCATCTCGCTCGCACAGAGCGGATTCTACAACGGGCTGACGTTCCATCGCGTGGTGCCGGGCTTCGTCATCCAGGGCGGCGATCCCAACGGTGACGGCACCGGCGGCCCGGGCTATGCGATCCGCGGCGAATTCAGCAGCAACGGCATCGACAATGATCTGTCCCATACGCGCGGCGTGCTCTCCATGGCGCGCTCCTCCGCGATGGACTCCGCCGGCAGCCAGTTCTTCATCATGCATGCGGATAATGATTACCTCGACGGTGATTACGCCGCGTTTGGCATGGTGATCGGCGGCATCGAGACGGTCGATCTGATCGCCTCTGTGCCCACCAACAGCAATGATAAGCCCATGAGCGACCAGGTGATGCGCGAGGTCTGCGTGCAGACCTACGGCAAGACGTACACCTTCACGAAGCTTGAGGACTGATGGGGATTCCTTACGGTGCGGACAGCCTTGGCTGTCCGCACCTTTTAAGTTATACCGGCTGATGGAGCGGCATGGGCCTTGCTCCGTCATGAGATTGCGCGCCGCATCACGCGGACTTGTGCTATAATAAAGGGAATCACGATTTGAGGAGGATGACGCATGCCAAACTGGACACCGCAACAGCTCGACGCCATCGCTGACAGGGGACATAGCCTGATTGTCTGTGCGGCGGCGGGCTCCGGCAAAACGGCCGTGCTGGTGGAGCGCATCGTGCAGCTGGTGTGCGAGGGATGCCCGATTGAACGGATGCTGGTGGTCACGTTCACGAATGCGGCGGCGGGCGAAATGCGCCTGCGCATCGGCGAGTCGCTGGGGCGGGCCGCGCGTGAGCGACCCGAGCTCGGCACGCAGATGATGGCGCTCCCCCGCGCGAGCATCTCCACACTGCATAGGTTCTGCGGCAATCTGCTGCGCGAGCACTTTGAGGCGCTGGGGATCGACCCCGCGTTTCGCGTCGGGGACGAGCAGGAGTGCGGCGTGCTGAAGAATCAGGCGATGGAGGATGCGCTCTATGCCTGTTACGAGGTGGGCAGCGAGGCTTTTCTGGCGGCGGATGCGTGTTACACGCAGGAGGAGCTCGCCGGACTTGCCGGTGAAATCCACCGCTTCATGATGACAAGACCGGACCCATGGACGTGGCTCGCCGAGGCGCAGAAGGAGTGCGCGCCGCAGGCGGATGAGCTGGCACGAAGCCTGGCCGTGCGCTTGCTGCTGGAGGATGCCCAGGAAAGGCTTGCCCAGCTGCGCGAGGATTGCATGGATACGCTGGCGCTGTGCCGGGCGGAGAATGGGCCTGGGCATTACGCGCAGGCATGCGCTGAGGATGTGGCACTGACCCATGCGCTGGAGGAAGCCGCAGGACGGGGCTATGACGCGTTGTACGCGGCGTTTGGTGCGCTGTCGTTTGCGGCCCTGGGGCGCAAGAAGAAGGGCGATATCTTTGACGAGGACGCTGCGGAGCAGGTCAAGGCGCGGCGGGATGGATTCAAGCGGGCGCTGCGCGAGGTGGCGGCGGCATTCGCCGTGCCGCTCGAGGATGCGGCGGCGGATATTGGTCTTACTCGCGCGCCGCTGGAGGGCCTGTGCGAGCTGGTGCGTACGTATGACGCGCTGTATACCGCGCTCAAGCGCCAGCGCGGGCTGATGGACTTTGACGATCTGGAGCACGGCGCGCTGGAGGCGCTTGCGCATCCTGATGTGCGTCAGGCGATGCGCGAACGCTATCGCTATGTCTTTGTGGATGAATACCAGGATTCCAGCGCGATTCAGGAGGCGATCCTCGGCAGCTTTGCGCGGGAGGACGGACAGTTTCTGGTGGGCGATGTCAAGCAGAGCATCTATCGCTTCCGCCAGGCGGAGCCCTCGCTCTTCCTTGAAAAGGCGGCGCGCTATGATCGGGAGGAGGAAACCCTCGCCAGGCGCATCGACCTGCAGCGCAACTTCCGCTCGCGCGCAAACGTGCTGGAGGGCGTCAATGCGGTGTTTGCGCGCATCATGCGGGCGGATCTGACGGAGATTGAATACGATGAGCGGGAGAGGCTGATCTGCGGCCTCGGCGCGCGGGAGGACGATCCGCCCCTGGAGCTGCACGTGATCTACCGCGGCGAGGAGAGCGCGCAGGAGGATGAGGATGCGGACGATGCCGCACGGGAGGACGAGCCGGACGACGAGGTGCGGGAGGATGAGCGCGAGCTGGCCGCGGTCGAGCGGGAGGCGCTGATAGCGGCGCAGCGCATCCGCGAATTGGTTGGCACCCCTTTTTATGACGCGAAGAGCGGGAAGGAGCGCCCGCTCGCATACCGGGATATGGCCGTGCTGATGCGTGTGGCGCGCGCCAGCGCTCCATTGGCGGCGGATATCCTGTGGAGAGAGGGAATCCCCGTATTCTGCGATGCCGGCGAGGGATATTTTGATATCCCGGAGATCCGCGCGATGATGGCGCTGCTGCAGGCGATTTCCAACGGCGCGCAGGATGAGGCGCTTCTCGCCGCGCTGCGCGGCCCGGCGCTGGGGCTGACGGACGGGGAATTGGCGCAGATTCGCGTGCATACGCCGGACGTTCATGTCGCCTATCACGAGGCCGTGCGCCGATACCGGGAGGAAGCGGACGACGCACTGGCGGTGAAATTGGCAGGGTTTGAGCAAAAGCTTGCGCGCTGGCGGCTTTGCGCCCGGCATCAGGGCGTGGACAGGCTGATTGAGCGCATCTATGCGGAGACGGGCTTTCTTTCGCAGGTGGGTGCGCTGCCCGGCGGCGCGGCGCGCCAGGCCAATCTGCATCTGCTGACATCGAGGGCGAGGGCGTTTATGCAGGCGCAGGGCGGATCGCTGAGCGCATTCCTGCGCTATGCCCATCGCCTGCGTGCCGGCGGCGACTCCATGAGCGCCAGCGCCATCGGCGAGAGCGAGGACGTGGTTCGGATTATGACCACGCACAAGAGCAAGGGACTTGAATTCCCGGTCGTTTTCGTGCTGGGCATGGGACGCAGGATGAGCACGCGCGCGCGCAATGCGCGGCTGCTGATGCATGCGCAGCTGGGCATTGGATTGCCGTGCATCGATATGGCGCTGCAAAGCGATCGCGATACGCTGATACGCCGCGCTATCCGCATACAGACGGCGAGGGAACAGCTGGCCGAGGAGGTGCGTATTCTCTATGTGGCGATGACGCGTGCACGGGAGAGGCTGATCCTGATCGGCGATGCCGGCCTTGCGGAGCCGCCGGAGGCATGGCGGCATGGGGAGCAGAAGAGCCGGATTCGCGCGATGCGCACGGGGCTTGACATGGTCTGTCCGATGTTGATGGGTGCGGGCGCCGGTATGATCGACTCTCAGGAGACGGTGACGGCGGGAGGCTCGCATTGGCAGGTGTTTGCCCACCGCGGCGGGGCGGCCTCTCCCCTTGTCCGGCGAACGGATGAGCAGGTGAGGCGGCTGATCGCTCAGCTGGAGAGCACGCCGCTTCAGGATGAGGAGATTGCGCGGCTGATGGATTTCACGCCGGAGAGCGCGGCTGCCGTGCGCAAAACGAGTGTCAGTGCCGTCGTGCGGGACGAAAAGCGCGCCGCGGATGACGAGATTCATCAGCGCGATGTCGAGGTGCAGCGCTTGCCGCGCTTTATGCAGGAAAGGCGGATGACCGGCGCGCAGATCGGCACGGTCTTCCATAGGATGATGCGCATGCTCGATTTGGATGCGCTGCGAGAAACGCGCGATTTGGCCCGGGAGATCGCTGTGCAGGCGGAGCGCATGCTTGAAAACGGCGTGGTGACGCAGGCGGAATACGACGCGGTGCCCGCGCGGATGCTGGTTCGCTTCTTTGCCGGCCCGCTCGGTGTGCGGATGCTGGCCGGTTCGTGCGTGCATCGGGAATGGGCGTTTACATACCGGCGTGCGGCGGGGCAGGAGGAGCAGCTGGTACAGGGCGTGATCGACTGCTGCTTCGTCGAGGACGGACAGTGGGTGCTGGTCGACTATAAGACCGATTCCCCCGGGGATGTGCCGGGCGCGATAGCGCGCCACCGGCCGCAGCTGGCGATTTATGCCGACGCGCTCGAGACGATTACCGCGATGCCCGTGCGCGAGCGCGTGCTCTATCTGGTGCGAAGCGGTGTGGGATACAACGTATGACGCGGGAAAGCTTTCAATAAAATTTGTCTGAGATCGCCTTTTCAGGGGTTGACAAACCGCATAAATGGCGGTATTGTTAACGTGGCTTTGCGATATGCGCAAGGCGGTAAACCGCACAATTTGTGGAGGTGAAAGACGTGGACGATTACCCCGGTAGTCTTGCGGGCAAGCCCCGAGAACGGCGGGCGCAGTGCGTGCCGTTGGCTGCGTCTTTCATCTTCGTTTGATGCATCAATTTGAGGATGGAAGCGCGCAGCTTGTTGCTGTGCGCTTTTTTGCGCCGTGTTTAAGGGAAAGCCTGCATTTTCACAACTGAAAATGATAGGAGGGAACCCTGATGGAAGAAGAAATCCGCAAAGATTTTCTGGAGCTGGTCAGGCTCATGGAAGAGGGCAACATTCAGGCTTTCAAGAAGAAGGCATATGAATGCCTGCCGGTGGATATCGCGGAAGGATTGGAGGAGGTCGAGGACAGCGGACACGTGATCAAGCTGTTTCGCATGCTGCCCAAGGACATCTCCTCCGACGTGTTCGCCTATATGACCAGCGAGCAGCAGCAGCTGATCGCGGAGAGCGCGACCAATGCTGAAATCAAGGCCCTGGTCGACGACATGTTCATGGACGACACGGTGGACTTTCTTGAAGAGATGCCGGCCAACGTCGTCAAGAAGGTGCTCCAGAATGCCGACGAGGGCACGCGCAAGGTCATCAATCAATTCCTCAATTATCCGGAGAACAGCGCCGGCAGCCTGATGACCATCGAATATGTGGACCTGCACGATTACTTTACCGTCCGCAAGGCGATGGACTATATCCGGCGCACCGGAATCGACAAGGAAACCGTCTATACCTGCTACGTGATCGACGAGCA
This sequence comes from Clostridia bacterium, assembly GCA_030535375.1. Taxonomy (GTDB): domain Bacteria; phylum Bacillota; class Clostridia; order Christensenellales; family Aristaeellaceae; genus Ventricola. The sequence continues at coordinate 5,883 of JAUNJB010000166.1, forward strand.
GCGCAAGCTGGTGGGGCAGGTGTCCCTGCGCAAGCTGATCATCGCGCCGGAGAATACGTATATCCGTGATATCATGGACACCAATATCGTCAGCGCTGCGACGACGGACGATCAGGAGGCCGTCGCGGACGACTTCCGCCGCTACGATCTGACCTCTATCGCCGTGTGCGATACGGAAAACCGCCTGGTCGGCATCATCACCATCGACGATATCGTCGACGTCATTCAGGATGAGAACACCGA
>JAUNJB010000167.1 GCA_030535375.1 Clostridia bacterium
GGTGCTGCTCAAGGTGCTGCTCGTCGTCGCCTGCTGCGCGCTTGTGGGCGTGGGCGGCGTGTTTGCGGCGCATCATTTCGTGCTCCAGCAGGGCTTGCAGCTTCGTCAGGACAACGAAACGCGCGTGGAGGTCACCACCACCACCGTGGATGATCATCCCGCCCATACGCTGACCATCTACGGCAAGGAGAACGCCACCATCTACCTGCGCGAGATGCAGACCTCCTACGTCATCGCCGACGGCAAGGTGGAAATCACCGTGCCGGACTACATGTGGTATGACACGGAGTCCTCCACGTTCGCCACGGCGGTGGAAACCGACACCATGGACGTGACCATCACGCCCTTCATCCGCTATTCCCAGGAGGGCGATCAATACCAGCTCGATCCGGTCGAATTCACCATCGACGTGCCGCTCTCCCCGATCACGCTGATCAGCCCGTCCACCGTGCGCATGGACGTCGGCGTATCGATCTACGAGGTGCGCATCAACGTGGAGCTGGGCTCCACCGTCATTATCGACGGCACAAACGTTTCCACCCTCATCCGCGCCGAGACGGGCAACGTCTCCAAGAACGTACAGGTGCTTCCGGTGGGCGACAACACCATCTCCATCTCCGTCAAGAGCAAATACTGCCGCGAAAACAAGATGGAAATCACCCTCTACCGTGCCCCGCAGGATATCCCGCTGGAGCTCGACGCGACGGTCATCGTCGAGTGGAACTACGAGCCGATCACCGAGGAGCAGTACAACAGCGCCACCGACGAGGAACGCGCCAAGATGAACGTCCCCTCCATCAGCGGAACAACGCTTCCCGGCGCGTCCGTCACCGTCGATTTCCCGCATTGGGGGCTTGAGGTGGACAACGAGACGGGCAAATTCAGCTTCCATCCGCTCTTCTCCACGCTGGGCAATAACGACGTCGTCATCCGCGCCTCCGTCGACGGCAAGGAGGATTCCGTCATCACCCACACCGTTTACTACATCCCCAATCAGGATATCTATACCCGCCGGGCGTGGGATCTGTCCTCCCAGTACACTGACCTGATCAACTACATCAATATACGCAAGGGCACCATCTACATGGGCACCGGCACCATCACCCGCATCATCAGCACCACGCCGCAGCTGGCGATCATGGACATCGGCACCGACTCCATCGAAAAGCTGGTCATGCTGGAAAACAGCTCCAAGACCACCTGGGTGGTGGGCACCAAATACAAGATCTTCGGCGAGGCCTACGGCCTGTATGACACCATGCCCAGGCTCACCGTCCGCTACACCTACCTGGTCGACGAATAAAACCGTCCGCAAGCGTCCTCGCTCGCCAGGGGGCTCTCGTCCAAAAACGCGTCCCATCCGTCGGGCGGCATTCTTTGCCGGATGACGGATGGGATTTTTCACCGCCCTGACCGGTCGTCCCGCCCGACCACCGTGCCGCGCCCATCATCAATCAGGGCAAAGTCAAAGGGCCCGTTCCCCGCCGCCAGCAGAGTCAGGCCCTCTTCTTCGCTATCCGATTGTTCTCCGCTTCGTCCCGTACGGCGCCGGCCCGGTTTCCCGGCGTCCGTCACGGCAGCGCGATGCGGTCCCCTTCGATCCGCCGGCCCTCCAGCTCAAGCAGCGCGCGCTTGGTTTGAAGCCCGGCGGCAAAGCCCGTGAGCCTGCCCGTACCCGCGACGACGCGATGGCACGGCACCACGATCAGCAGCGGATTGCGTGAGCACGCGCCGCCGACGGCGCGGCCGGCCCCGGGCCTGCCCAATTCGCGCGCAAGCTGGCCATATGTGCGCACCTCGCCGTACGGAATGCGCAAAAGCGCCCGCCAAACGCTCCGGTCAAACGCGGAACCCGCCGCCATGGACAGCGGCAGATCAAATTCACGCAGTTCCCCCGCAAAATAGGCCAGCAGCCGGCGTTCCGCCTCGGCGAGCAGGGGCGTCGCCTCGCCCCGCGGCCTTTCCTCTCCTTCACGCAGGAGGTGAACGCCGCAAAGCCCCCGTTCGTCCTCCCATACGGATATCGTCCCGACCGGCGTGCATACGGCTATACCATTCATCGCTTTGTCTCCTCAAACCAGTTCAGGATCACGCTGGCCGCGGCCTTCATGCCCGGGCAGATGGAATCAAGCTCCACCCACTCCTGTCGGGTGTGCTCCCCCTCGCCCACATAGACGCCAAAGCAGACGGAGGGAATGCCCATCGACAGCGGAATATTGCAGTCCGTGGAGCCGGAGCACACGGCGGGATCGGCGTCCGCATAGCGGCGCAGCGCCTCGCAGCACGCGATCTCCAGCCGCTGCTGCATGCGCGGATCGACATCCTGCGCGCACGGGCGCTCGCCGAGCAGCTCCGCCTCCACCTGCGCATCATCAAACGCGTTTTCGCGCAGGATAACGCGCATCTGATGCTCCATCACGGCCAGACAGGCCGCGCTGTCCGAGCGGTATTCATAGAGCATCTGCGCCTGCTGGGCGATTGTGTTGACGGACGTGCCGCCCTGGATGACGCCCACATTGTACGTCGTGATGCTGCCGCCGATGTGCGGCACCGGCTGGCTGTAAAACGCACCGATCAGCTTCGCCAGCACGGCAATGGCGTTCCTATTGCCAAAGCCGGCAAAGCTGTGGCCGCCCTGCGTGCGCGCGGTGATCTGATAGCGGCAGGAGCCGACCGCCTGCGCACAGATATCCCGCGAACCGCCGTCCAGCGAAAGAAACGCCTTGACGCGCGGGCCAAACGCCTTCATAATAGCCTTACAGCCTTCCAGATTGCCCAGCCCCTCCTCGCAGGCATTGGCCACAAAGAGCACGCCGCACGCGGGCTCATACCGCTCCCTGTGCAGATAATCGGCCAGCATCATCATCGCGGCGAGGTTGGTCGTGTCATCGCCCACGCCCGGGCAGTAGAGCCTGGCGTTCTCCTCGCGAAGCGGCATGGGCTCCATGTCGGGGAATACGGTGTCCATGTGCGCCATGATCACGACGATATCCTCGTGCCTGTCAAGGCCCATCGGGCAGAGCACGTTTTTCGCCGCATCGATCTCGGCGGACAAGCCGCGCGCGCGGAACCAATCGCACACAAACGCGGCGCGCCGCTCCTCCCTGTGGCTGGGCGCGGGAATGGCGCAGAGCATCTTGAGCAGCGCGATCACATCCGGCTGCATCCGTTCGATATCCCTGAGAACGCGCTCTTCGAGCTGAACGGCTTTCATTTGACAAATCACCCTTTCTGAAGTTGACCCTGTGGAGGAAAACCCATGCAGACTTTGCTCTCCGGCATGCGCTTTCTGTGCGACGAGGCGCGCATGCTCACCGGCATCACGGTCGCCTACGGCACGCAGACGGACAGCGAGCACGCGCTTTTCGGCCGCGCGCAGGAAGTCCTCCTCACCGAGGACGGCTTGATTCCCCGCATCCGGCCGCTCGGGGAGGACAGCCTTTTTGACCTTGCCTCGCTGACCAAGCTTTTCACAGCGGTGATGGCGATGATCCTCGTCTCGCGCGGCAGATTGTCGCTTGACGAGCGCGTCGGCGCTGCCGACCGGCGCTTTGCAAACCTGAAAGACGTTTCCGTAGGCGACGTCCTCGGCTTCCGCGTGAGCCTGCAAACGCCCGGACGCATCGACGATGCCCCCTGCCGCGAGGAGGCCCTTCGCCGTCTGTTCGCCGTCTCCGTCTGCGACACGCCCGCCGTGCGCGTCTATTCGGATATCAACGCCATGGTGATCAAATATGTGATCGAGGCCAAGTGCGCCATGTCCTTCGCGGATGCGCTGAAACAGCACATTTTCGTTCCCGCCGGTCTGACGCAGACCTTTTCCCACGTGCCGCAGGACTGGCGCAGCCGCTGCGTCTGCTACAACTACGAGCACCGCATCGCCGCAGAGCGGTACATCCTGCGCACCGACACGCCGCCGGGCGTGGCGCACGATCCCAAGGCGCTCATCCTCTCGCGGGACGGTCTCGATCTTTGCGGCCACGCGGGGCTCTTCTCCACCAGGCGGGATATGGTGCGCTTTGCCCAGGCGCTTCTTGGCGGAGAGCTGCTCGCCCGCGAGGCGCTGCTCGAGATCGGCACCGACCGAACCGGACGGGCCAACGGCGACGGCACCTACCGCCAGTCCCTGGGCTATCTCTGCTTTACCAAGCATCCGCTTCAGCGCCTGAGCGAAGTGCCCGCTTGGATGGGGCCGCACGCCATCGGCCTGAGCGGCTTTACCGGCAATCACCTGTCCATCGATCCGCAGCTGAGCCGCTTCGTGCTCTTCCTGGGCAACCGGTGCCACGCGCATGTGTCGCACATCGTCCCGCCCGAGGGCAAAACGTTCGAGCACTACGGGCTTGACGCCGACGGCGTGGGCTGCGTTCCCTGGCCGGACGGGCGCAGCGTGCCCTCATCCGCACGCTACGTTTACTTCAAGGACGCGCGGCTGCACGCCCCCGTCGCCGGGCGCATGCGCGAGCTGGGCTGGCTCAGCTGAAGCAAAGGCCTGCGTCTCCATTTCCGCCCTGGGCATTCGCTCGTCCATGTAAAAATGCGCGGCAGATTTACATCGGCAGCGCAGGCGGATTCAGGCTTCGGCTTCATCCATGGCAGGGGTTGGTTTTGCCACCCTATGCCCGGAGTTTTTCTTGCCTTTCGGGAAGGAAAATCCCTTTTCCGTCAGTCCGCAAGCGGGTTCGGCCCGCTTTTTATTTAAATTCAATCCCCGTAAAATCAAATGTCGCAAAGTAATCCTCCGGCGTCTCAGCGCGCCGGATCATCTGGACGCTGCCATCCTCGCGCAGAAGGAGCTCCGCGCTGCGCAGCTTGCCGTTGTAATTGTAGCCCATCGAAAAGCCATGCGCGCCGGTATCGTGGATATACAGCAGGTCGCCGCGATCGATTTGGGGCAGGCGCCTGTCGATGGCAAACTTGTCGTTGTTCTCGCACAGCCCGCCCACGACATCGTAGACGTGGTCCGCCTCCGCGTGCTCCTTGCCCAGCACGGTGATGTGATGATACGCGCCGTACATCGCAGGGCGCATCAGGTTGCAGGCGCAGGCGTCCACACCGATGTACTCCTTGTACGTGTGCTTTTCATGGCAGGCCGCCGTCACCAGCGCACCATTCGAGCCGAGCATAAAACGGCCCAGCTCGGCGTAGATGGCCACATCTCCCATGCCTGCGGGCACGAGCACCTCCTCATACGCCTTGCGCACGCCCTCGCCGATGGCATCGATATCATTCTCCGCCTCATGCGGACGATACGCAATGCCCACGCCGCCGGACAGATTGATAAACTCGATATGCGCGCCCGTTTCCCGATGAAGCTCGACCGCCGTGGTGAACAGAATGCGCGCCAGCGTCGGGTAATACGCGTTGGTCAGCGTGTTGGAGGCCAGAAAGGCATGCAGGCCGAACCGGCGCGCGCCCTTCTGCATCAGCAGACGGTATGCCTGGGTGAGTTGCTGGCGCGTCATGCCGTATTTTGCATCCTTGGGCTGATCCATGATCTCATTGCCGATGGAGAATTCGCCGCCCGGATTATAGCGGCAGCAGACCGTCTCCGGCACGCCGCAGGCGGCCTCCATCGTCTCAATCAGCGTGTAATCATCGAGATTGATGATCGCCCCCTGCGCGTGCGCGCGCGCAAACTCGGCCTCCGGCGTGTCGTTTGAAGAGAACATGATTTCCTTCCCGGAAAAGCCCGCCGCCTGGCTGAGCATCAGCTCGGTTTCGGACGAGCAGTCCACCCCGCAGCCCTCCTCACGCAGGATGCGCAGGATAAACGGATTGGGCGTCGCCTTGACGGCAAAATACTCCTTAAAGCCGGGATTCCAGGCAAATGCGCGGTTCAGCGCGCGCGCCGTGCGGCGAATGCCGGCCTCGTCATAGATATGAAACGGCGTGGGATACGCCTTGACGATCTCGCGCGCCTGTTTAAGCGTCAAAAATGGCTTCTTCTCGCTCATATGTTTCCTCTTTCCCCCGCCGCCGTGGCGCAGCAGGGCCAAATTCATGACCCCATCACTATACATGCATGCCCTGCCCTTGTCAAGCGGGAAGCGGCAAAAAAGCGCGCAGTGCGCGCTCCC
>JAUNJB010000168.1 GCA_030535375.1 Clostridia bacterium
AATGCCGGAGACCACCTTGAGTACGGTGCTCTTGCCCGCGCCGTTGTGGCCGATGAGCCCGACGACCTCGCCGCGCCGCACGTCGAAGCTGACATCCTTGAGCGCCTCAAATTCGTTGTATTGCAGCTTGCTACGCAGCCTAGCGATGGCGTATTCCTTGATGCTGCTGATGCGGTCGTTCGCCATGCGAAAGCGCATGGAGACGTTTTTGACCTCGATCATGTTTTCCATGCGTTTCACCTCACAGATAGAGTACAAACTTGTCCTGATTGCGCTTGAAGACGACCACGCCCAGCCCCAGCACGGCCAGCGAGGAGAGGATGCACCATAGATAGGCCATCGGCTCGGGCGATGCGCCGTCGAGGATACAGATGCGCGCAAAGGTGATGTACTGATACATCGGGTTCATGTGGTAGGCTGTCAAAAGCTGCGCGGGGATGATGCTCTCCGGGTAGAAGATCGGCGTCAGATACATCCAAATGAGGGTGAGCACATTCCAGAGGAATTGCGTATCCTGAAAAAAGGTCATCGCCGTGGTCAGCAGCAGGCTCATCCCCGTCACAAAGCCCAGCAGGCAGAGGATATCGAAGACGAGCAGAAAAAGGGCGGGCCTGAACGCCGCGCCCGTAAAGAGCATGACGATGAACAAAGGGAGGATCGCCAAGCCAAAGTTGACCAGCGACGACAGGATCCTGGACACCGGATAGATGTACTTGGGCATGTACACCTTTTTGATCAGCGAGGCGTTGCCCGTGATGGATGTCATGCCCATGGAGACGGCCTCGCTAAAGAAATTGAAAAACACGATGCCCGTCAGCAAGTACACAGGATAATTCTCGATGTCGCTTTTGAACAGTGTGGAGAAGACGACGTATTGCACGCTCATCGTCAGCAGCGGGTTGAGGAAGCTCCACGCCATGCCCAGCACGGAACGCTTGTACTTCGTCTTAAAGTCGCGCGAGACGAGCTGACGGATGAGGAACGCATAGCGCGTTTGCAGCGTGCAGATAGCGACGAGCGGGTTGTTCTTCTCCCGCTTCGCCAATTTCCACCAGCGCACGCAAAAAATCGTGGCGACGCCAAACGCGCCCGCGACGATGAACCAGTAATCCCGATAAAAGGTCAGTGTGCGCACGCCGCGCACCTTCACGCAGAGCTTGCCAATGCCCGGCGTGCCGTCGACCGTGTAGCGATCCGCGTCGGCGATGGTCTGCGCGATGTCAAACCGTCCCGCGGTGACCATGTTGCCGTAGTAGAGCGTCACGGCGTTGCCCGGCGCGCAGCCAGTCGTCGTCAGCGTCAGGGTCAGTGTCTCACCGCGCTCTATCACTAGCGGCGCGACAAACGGTATGGAGGTGTACTTCCCGTCTGCCAGCGCGGCCAACTCCGCGTCCTGCGCCAGTAGGGTTTCGCCCGCCTCGTTCGTCAGGGCGATGTGCAGCATACCGCTGTTTACCCGCCCGTATGTGCCCGCCAGCAGCTCAAGCCCCGTCGTCTGCTCTGCGGGTGCGGTCAGCGTCTGGGTGACAGTCATGCCGTCCACCAGCTCGCCGATGACCGCACTCGCCGACAGCGCGTCGCTCTCCACCACGGTGTAGCGGAACTGATCGCCCGCCACCAGATACACGAGCAGCGCCAGCGCCCAATAGCACGCCGCCAGCACGCCCAGCAGCTTTTTTGATTTTTTGAAATCCATATCTGTATTTCTTCCTTCTTCCCAATTTCTTATCCGAACAGCATCATGCCCGCAAGGCGGTGCAACCCGTGAATCTGCGCCCGCTGCCTCCAATAGAAAGCCGACCCGCTGCGCTTCTTGATATATCCATGCAAGAAGCGCAAATCTTCCTGCGACAGCGATGACGAGTACGTCTGCTCAAACACACAGGTCTGCGCTTTTTTAGCCCGGATTGTGCTTTGAATCTCGCTGATATGGCTCAGCTTGCGCAGGATATGCGCCGCGCTGCCCACGTCCTTCGCCCCTACGCTGTTATCCCCATGCTGTCTGTATGCTCCCAGCGATTCATCGATATACACGATCCGCCCGAACCGCGCAGCCACCGCAGCCATCCACCAGTCGTGCATAATGACCTGAGACGTATCCGCGCACCGCATTGCCAGATCTGCCAGCGCCCGGTTGATCATCATCGCTCCGCCGGTCACGACGTTCTGCATCAGGATGCTGCGGTAATCAAAATGCTCAAAATACTGCTTTTGATAGCGCATCAGGGACGGCGCGATGGGCTTGAGATACTCGTCCGTCACCGTTTGGTCTGAAAAAACGAGGATCGGCGTGTCCTTTCCCTCCTGCTTCTCCGCCTCCAGCATGTTTTGTCTGAGCCGTTCCAGCTTGCTAGAACACCAAACGTCATCGTCATCGCAATAAGCAATATAGGAAGCATTACAGTTTTCCGTCATCCAGAAGAAATGCGCCTTAGCCCCTCCAAACCTCTGTGCAGCATACACACGATGTATTCTGTCAGGATAGTTCCGAACGTACTCATCAATGATCATATCCGTGCAATCTGTCGAACCGTCATCCGAAATCGTCAAGTGCCAATTCTCATCGGTCTGGCTGAGAACAGAATCGAGTTGTTCTCGAATATAAGATACTCCTTGATAGGCCGCCATCAGAATCTCAATACGATTATCCTGCATCGCTTTTTTCCTAATCTGCCGGGCTCTTTCCGGCAAACATGCCAATCTCACTCAGCTTTTCATACATCTGTTGATCCGTATACTTTCCATTCTTCCAGCATTGCTTCTGCCGCCTGACCCATGCGCCGAGCTTGATGCCATCCGGCGTTTCGTACGCGACAGGCACCTTCAGATTTCCATTTTGATCGAAATACGCTTTCGCAGCAGCGTAGGATTCCTGCCACATTCTTTCTTTTCTCGTCTCCCACAGCATGCCGATAGCGTCCAACTTTGCACACTGTTCCTTCGTCAGAGGCATTCGTCCATACTGACCGTTTCTGGCCTGCCGCTGCGCACTGATCCAGTGTCCAAGGGCAAATCCATCTTTCGATACATAGCTTCCAGGCACATCTAAATGCCCATATTCTTCAAAGAAGCGCTTTGCCTCCTGGTAACCGCAGCTCCATCCATCGGCATATACGCTCCAGGTCATCCCAATGGATTCCAGCTTGTCAATCCGCTCCTGTGTAAGAGCCGTACTTTTTGCGCTTCCGTTCTTTTGCTGGCGCATTCTGCGAATCCATGCGCCAAGCGCATAGCCGTCTGTGCAAATATAATCAGCTTCGATGTTCAAATGGCCATTCTGTTCAAAAAAATGCTCCGCATGGCGAAAACCCTCCTGCCATGCCAAGGATGTCTTGTCCTCCCAAACCATGCCGATGCTGTTCAGCCGCTCAATTTGTCCTGAAGACAGATGTGCATCCTTGCATCTGAAAAGGCTTCGCTGCCCCTGAATCCATATGCCCAGGCAAAGGCCGTCTGGGGTCACATATCTCCGCCGAACCTGAAGATTTCCATACTCTTTGTAATAGGAGGCCGCTGCCTCAAAATAGGAATCCCATGTCGTGCTCAGGCTGTCCTCCAGCCGTTTAAACAGGCCTGCGGCATCCTCCACCTGCTCGATGACGGTCAGCTTTTCCGTTTGAATTTCAGTGCCTCGCCCCTTCCGGCGCAGATGCTTCACCGCTTCATCCATTTCCGCCTGAATCGTGCCATGGCTGCTGAGGCCATCGAAATTGTTCACCACGTCGAGAATCAGCGGCGTACTCTGCATGCCCGTTGTCAGCGCGCGGCCAATCTGCTGCTTGTAGATGATGGGCGAAACCGTCTGACGGAACAAAATCACGCCGCTTACGTCCTGTACATGCACCCCCTCATTGAGCATGTTGATCGAAAGCAGCAGCTTGAGATGTGCGCTGTCATCTCTGACAAACGCCTTGAAAGCCCGGCTCGTCTCCGGGTCGGCTGAATAGGCTGAGTAAACATGCATGTCCGGGTCGATTTCTCCAAACCATTCCTTTGCATGACTCATCACCCGCTTCATATGCGCCTGGCTGGAACAAAACACGAGATACTTACCCGTTTTATCTTTGATATGGCGCGTAAAAATGGCGGGCAGCCCTTCAGCGTTTTCCACGGCCTCCCGCAGCGCATCCATGCGCTGCTGACTGCTCCTGCGCAGTGCCGCCGGACTCACCGCGTCAACCCGCCTTTGAAGCTTCTCCAGCTCCCGCTGTATCTGGTACACCGTCGTCACATATGTCGGCGCGGGCAGAATCCCCCGTACAACGGCCTCACCCAGCGTCATCTCGCTGGCGATACACCCCTCAAACAATTCCTCAGCCATATCACGCTGTCCGTCCAGATAGCGGATCTTTGTCGCGGACAGTCCCAGAAGCCGCGCATGGGAATAAGCCCCCAGCAGCCGCATAACGCCGTTGCCCCAGCACTTTGCTCCGCAGCGGTGGAACTCGTCAAGAATAATGTCATCAGGTTTCAGCTCCGCAATTTCCTCATCCGTCATCATCATCAGCCGCGCATAGGTCATAAACACAATCCGCTCCACAGGGAAATCCGAAGACGATCGCATCACATTTTCTAACTGCGTCTTGTAAATATATTCGCTTGGGGAAATCCAGACAAAACGCTCGTCCGCCCGTTCCTCAATCCACTTGAACGCGATGAAGCTCTTGCCCGTGCCCGTCGGATGGATAACCGCGGCCTTTGATGACTTCTCCAGCATCACTTTCATTGCGTGATATGCCCGCATATTATGGGGAAATAACTGCACAGTTATGTTCATCACTCTTTTCGGATATAATGAATTGGATCGCGTGAAACGTGAGTTTTGCAAAGGGTACAAAACAGCATGTAGATATTTACCACCATCCATCTTATGGCGGATGTGTATCCATCGTGCGAACGGCTCAGCAATCGATGTTTCCGCATCCTTTGTGGTCCGTTGTGGGCTGCTTCATGTCATACAAAAAGCGTAACCCCCCCCCGAAAAAAATCGAGGCCAGGGGGCTTGCTCAATGTGAATCAGGAGCTAAACACGCATGCGAGATTTTGCTCTGCTATACTTGTTTTGCGTTGTGCTGTCGGCAATCCGATCCACCATGGCATGCACCAATCCCTGATCTTTGTCGCTCATTTTACGATAGCTCAGCAGCATGTGGATCTCGTCTTCAGTTAAAGACAGATCCGGCAGTCCGTATCCCTCGCAAATATCATCCTCTCTGACGAATTCCTTCATGGGAATTCCAAGAGAGCGGCTTATTCTGGACAGTGTCCCGAACGTAGGAGTTTTTTTGCCCGAGCATATTTGACTGACGTAACTCTGTGTAACGCCAATGGAACTGGCCAGTTCCATTTGTGACATGCCGCTTTGTGTCAAAGCGTTTGAAACGACAGCCGCAATGCTCATCCGACTACCTCCGGGATTATCACCTTTTTAAGCTGCATAGACGCAAGGAATGAGGGAAACGCTAAGATGGTCGTAAAATTTGCAATTCTGTGACTGCTGAGGCAGGCAGAGAACAATCTGTCCGCGTACAGCGATCACAGTATCTATTATAAAGTCGCTCACAAGAAATGTCAATTGTTTTCTATTACTAAAAATGGGTTAAGGACGGTTATTTTTGGATACCGCCGGGAATGAACAGGGGTTATTCCCAGTGGAGCGGCAAAATTTCCGCATGATGGAGCGCTGAATTTTAAGCCGTCGAAAACGCCGTCGAATTTTCGCCGCGCATGAAAGGGAGGAAGAACTATGGCAAGACATGGTGAGAATATCTATAAGCGCAAGGATGGAAGGTACGAGGGGAGATATGTGATCGGAAAGACCCTGTCCGGAAAGACTCGATTTGGCTATATCTATGCCCATCAGTATTCGGAAGTGCGCAGACTCCTGGTTCAAAGGAAGTCAGAACTGCTGAATCGCGCAGATCATGGCGAGTTTACCTGCCGTGGAACGCTCAATGCGTGGATGATGTATTGGATGGAGAACGAACTGCTGGGCAGCGTCAAGGACTCCTCTTATCAGACCTATCTCAACCAGATGAACCGGCATCTGCTTCCCGCGCTTG
>JAUNJB010000169.1 GCA_030535375.1 Clostridia bacterium
ATGTCTTCAGATGTCATTCCTTCCGGCGGATTTTTGATGTATTTCTGCACAAATTATCCATTGGTATAAATAAAATTTTTTTATGCCGCATGAAAAGCAGCGCGAGAATCGTTATAGTAACAGCAGGTAATTTCTGGGCCATGGAGGGAAAAGCAGGCAGGGACTCAAAGGATGATCTGGGAGGGAGAAACCATCATGAGAATTCGTATGCTGTCAATTCTGGTGTCCATAATGCTTGTGCTGGCGTTTGCGTCAGCCGCATCGGCGGAAAACGGGGCGTCTATGATCACGGCTGGAACAATCGTCGTCGTGAACAATCCGGATTCCAGTGACAGGCTTAACCTGAGAACGGAGCCGAGCCAAAGCGCGCCCACGCTGGGAAAATACTATAACGGCACCTATCCCGAGGCTTTAAGCGATGAGAAGGACGGATGGGTGAAGGTTCGGATCTTTGGTTTGGAAGGATACATGATGACAGAATATCTGGTGTATCCGGATCAGCTTCAAGCCGGCGCCGCGACAGTGCCCACCGTGAAAATCCGGAATTCGGGCGGATCGGGTTTGAACCTGCGCAAGGCGCAATCGACGAATTCATCTTCACTCGGTTTGTATCAAAACGGATCAACGGTTCGCGTATTCGGCGTGAGCGAAACCTGGTGCCATGTGCAGACAGAAGACGGAAATGTTGGATTTATGCTGCGTGAACGGCTCTCGCCTGTGCCCGAGTACCAAAAAAGCGGCAATGCAAATACCCATACGAACACAGGCTCTTCTCAGCCGGGAGGCAGCAGCGCCGTCGTGGATAACCCGAATTCCATCGACCGCCTCAACCTGAGAACGGAGCCGAGCCAAAGCGCGCCCACGCTGGGAAAGTATTACAGCGGCACCACGGTTGAGGTGTTGGGCGGCGATCAAAACGGCTGGACGAAGGTTCGCATCGATACACTGGAAGGCTATATGATGACAAAATACCTGGTGTTTGGTCAGGACCAGTATACGGTCGGTTATGCCATCCCTTCCGTGAAAATAGAGAATGCAGTGGGGACGGGCCTGAATCTGCGTCGGGGACAATCGACGGGTTCGCCTTCTCTTGGCCTGTACCCGAATGGATCGACGGTTCGCGTATATGGCGTGGGCGAAACCTGGTGCCATGTGCAGACCGAGGATGGAAATGTCGGATTTATGCTGAGGGAGAGCTTGTCGCCGGCGCCCAAGTTCGAAAGAGGTGACCCTACCGGCGATGAGCTTGAAGGCTCATGGTTTTACGAGCCATTTGATCGTACCGATCCCGATGACTTTATTCCGAGCGGAAATGGCTGATTTTTGCCATGCAATCGCGAACGCCATACCTGAAAATACGGAAATCCCCGGCCGCAAAGCGCTTCTGTCAAAGCCCTGCAAGGCCATGACCTGAACGCAGGAAGGGCGGCGGACCGTCCAAAAAAACGGACAGGGAAAACAGCGTTACGGGATGGCGCGGCATCGCGCGGTCTTACTTCGTATTTCAAACGGAGTGAGGCCGTTTTTCGTATTTTGCCGCCCTTCGGATACTGTGGGCGGGAGCTTTCCATGATATGAGGATATATGAGGAGCTGCCTGCGGTCGGGTATGCTCCGGGCTTTGCGCCCCGCGCATCGGCAGAAAAGCAAAAAACCACAGCAGGTGCAATTGACGCCGGGCGCGGCGCGCGATACAATAGACGGCAGATCAGCCGGTGTGGCGCCGGATGAAAAATCCATGGAAGGCAAAGGAACGGCATATATGAGAATCAAAGCGGTGATCTGGGATCTGGACGGTACGCTGCTTAACACGCTTGCGGATCTGGCGGCGAGCACCAATGCGGCGCTGCGCGAAAACGGGCTGCCCGAGCGCACACAGGACGAGGTGCGCGCCTTTGTGGGCAACGGCATCCGTTTGCTGATCGAGCGGGCGGTGCCAGACGGAGCGGAAAACCCGATGTTTCAGCAGGTGTACGACGCCTTTGTGCGGCATTACGGCGCGCACAGCAGGGACCGCACGCGTCCCTATGAGGGGATCATTCCGCTGCTGGATGAGCTGGGCAAGCGAGGCGTAAAGCTGGCGATCGTCTCCAACAAGATCGATTTTGCGGTCAAGGAGCTCAGCAGCGCATATTTCGGCGATCGCATGCAGGTTGCCGTGGGCGATGATCCCTTGAGGCGCAAGAAGCCCGCGCCGGACAGCGTGCTGGAGGCCATGCGCCAGCTTGGGGTTACGGCGGAGGAGACGGTCTACGTCGGCGATTCGGATGTGGATGTGCGGACGGCGCAAAACGCCGGGATTCTCTGCTGCGCGGTCAGCTGGGGGTTCCGCTCGGAGGCGTGCCTGCGCGCGGCGGGAGCGGAGCATATCGCGGCCACGCCGGATGAGCTTTTGACCATTTTGGAGGCGCTGTGAATAGGAAATATGATGCGATTGTGCTGTTGGGCGTGGAGCTCGCGGCCGGAGATGAGTCGACGGAGGAGATGCATGCGCGTGTGCGCGCCGCGGCCGCCGCGTTTGAAGACGGGAAGGCGGAGCGCATCGTCGTGTGCGGCGGTGTGCTGCCCGGCCATGGGCGCGCGGAGGCGGATGTGATGGCCGCGCTGCTCGAGCGGCACAGCGTGCCGGAGCGATGCATTCTGCGGGAGGATCGCTCGCAGGACACGATGGAGAACCTGCGCTTTGCCGCCCGCCTGCCCGGCGTGGCGAAGGGGCAGCGCGTTCTGGTGGTGACGAGCGACTATCACAGGCTTCGCGCGGTGTTGTCGGCCAGGCGTGTGGGGTTTCGCGCGCGGGGCACCGGCGCGAGGCTGCCAAGGGATGCCGGATGGCGCGTGCTCAGGCTTAAGGAGTGGGCATATACGTTCGATCTGCTGATGGGCTGGCAGGACGAGGGCAAGGGCCGCCCGGCGTGGACGTACCGGCTGTTTGACCGGGTTTTTGGAAAGCAGGGATGATTCCGGGGTGCACGAAGAAACGATTGGAGGAGGCCCACCGCCGGGCAGAGCGTCCGCTTCGGAGAACGGACAGGCGGAACCGGGAAGGCGCGAGGAACGGCGGCGTGAATTCCGCCGGTATGACGGGCGCCTGCGCGGGCAATAAAAAATCTTCAAAAACCGCTTGACCCTGACGCTGCGTCATGGTGTATGCTGGATGCGCATCGATGCAGAACCCATGAACACGACGACTGGAAGCGAGGCAGACCCTATGGCACAGGATGACGGGAGAATCGGAAGGGATGGATGGCAGATCGGCGAGACGGCGCGGCGCGCGGGGATCAGCGTGCGCGCGCTCCGGCACTACGACCGCATCGGGCTGTTAGCCCCCAGCCGCGTGACGCAGGCGGGCTACCGGCTTTACGATGAGGCGGCGCTGCTGCGGCTGGAACAGATTCTCTTTTTTCGGGAGCTGGGCTTTTCGCTCTGCGAGATCCGGCGGATCATGGAGAGCCCCTCTTACGATATGCGGGAGGCCATGCGCCGTCAGCACGGGCTGCTCTGCCAAAAGCGCAGGCGGCTCGATGCGATGATCGCCAGGCTGGAGCGCGCCATGGATGGGGACGGCCGGGCGGAATTGGAGGTATTTGATATGAACGAGATAGAGCGGATGAAGCGGCAGTATGCCGACGAGGTGCGCGAGCGCTGGGGCGGCACGCCCGCCTATGAGGAGAGCCTGCGGCGCGACGCTGTGCGGGACGAGACTCAGGCGCTCGCCGCACGGGAGGAGATGGAGGCGCTGATGCGAGAATTCGCAGGCGTGCGCGGGCTTATGCCGGACGATGCGCGCGTCCAGGCGCTTGTGGCGCGCTGGCAGGCGTGCATCACCCGGCATGATTACACGTGTACGGATGAAATTCTCAGCGGCCTGGGGCAATTGTACGCCTGTGATGCGCGCTTTGCCGGGAACATCGACCAATTTGGCGAGGGCACGGCGGCGTGCATGTCCCGCGCGATTGCGGCGTACTGCGCACGCCGTGCGGCCGTCGGCAAAAAAGATGCGCCCGTGACTTGACACATGACCGGCCCATGACTATAATGGAGACGAACTGAATAGTGCGCATCCCTTTGAGAGATCTTCAGGGCAGGGTGGAATTCCCGACCGGCGGTACAGCCCGCGAGCCGTCATGGCTGATTCGGTGTGAGTCCGAAGCCGACAGTAGAGTCTGGATGGAAGAAGAGCGTATCTCCTTTTTGATTTTGCAGATATGAAATCGGCCCCTGATCGCTCAGCTTTCAGGGGCTGTATGCTATCGGCAAAACGCGCGCCGCCTGGCGCGAAAGGAGCAAGCTGATGTCTGCTGTAAATACGAGAACCCAATCCTCCGATGCGCTGTTCACGCTGACGCGCTGCGGCATTCTTGCCGCGATGGCCGTGATCCTGTACTATATTGAGATCCCGATTGTCGCGTTCTACAAGCTCGATCTGTCCACGCTGCCCGCGATTCTGGCCGGCTTTGCGATGGGCCCGGCGCAGGGCGCGGCGGTCGTCATCGTCAAGAACCTGGTGCACATGCTCGGTACGAGCACAGCCTGCGTGGGCGAGCTTGCGGATATCATCATGTCCAGCTGCTTTGTCGTTCCGGCCGGCCTGATCTACCGCGGCGGCAAGAACAGGAAGAGCGCCCTGCTGGGCATGACGGCCGGCACCGTGATGATGACCATCGCGGGCGTGCTGGTCAACTACCTGATCCTCATCCCGGCTTATCAGACGCTGATGAACCTGCCGCTTGAGGTGATCGTGGGCATGGGCGCCGCCGTGTGGAGCTATATCGACAACACGGTCAAGCTGGTTGTATTCATCACCGGGCCGTTCAATATCCTTAAGGGATTCGTGCTCAGCCTGGTGACCTATCTGATTTACAAGCGCGTTTCGCCGCTGCTGCACCAGCGCGCCGGTCGCTGACGCGCGAAAACGACGAAAACGGGTGAGCAAACCGTGTATTCCTATGACTGCAAAACGGAAAAACAGACGCAGCGCCTCGGCTTTTGCCTGGGCGCTTGCCTGCGTCCGGGCGATGTGGTGCTGCTGAGCGGCGAGATGGGCGCGGGCAAAAGCGTGCTCACGCGCGCGGCGGCGCGGGGCATGGGCGTGAGCGGCCCCGTGCCCAGCCCGACGTTCACCATCCTCAATATCCACGAGGGGCGTGAGATGAAGCTCTACCATTTTGACCTCTACCGGCTGGAGGATGCCGACGCCCTCTACGAGATGGGGCTTGAGGAGTACATTCCGGCGGCCGACGGCGCGTCGCTCATCGAGTGGCCGCAGATGGCGTGGGAGGCCATGCCGCAGGATGCGCTGGAGATCATGCTGCATTACGCGCAGGACGGGCTTGCACGGCGGATCGAGCTTGAGCCCCGGGGCGCTTTTGACGGCGCGCGAATTGAGGAAATCGTAAAAATGCTGGAGGATTGCCATGAATATCCTGATGATTGATACGTCCGGCCCGGCGTGCGGCGCGGCGCTGATGCGCGACGGACGCCTCGTCTACGAGGCGCAGCTGACCGGCGGCAGAACGCACAGCCAGCGCATCATGCCGATGGTGGACGAGGCGTTGGCCATGAGCGATATGACCGTCGCGGATATCGATCTGTTTGGCGCGGTCGTGGGGCCGGGATCGTTTACCGGCGTGCGGATCGGCGTTTCGACGGTGAAGGCGATGGCGCACGCGGCCGGAAAGCCCTGTGTGGGCATTGATGCCCTGCGGGCGCTGGCGGCAAACGTCGCCGCGTTCGACGGCGTGGTCTGCCCGATTCTCGACGCGCGCGCGCAGCAGGTTTACGGCGCGATGTTCCGCGCCGGGGAGAATCCCGAGCGGCTCACGCAGGACGGGGCCATGAAGCTCACGGCGTTTCTTGACGGGGTGGAGAGAACCGGCGAGGATGCGCTGTTCCTGGGGGACGGCGTGGCCGCGTTTGAGGGGGCCATCCGGGAGCGGCTGGGTGCGCGTGCGCGCTTTGCCGCGCCGCAGCATCAGGGACTCCGCGCGGGCAGCGCGTGCGCCCTGGCGTTTCAGGGGTTTTTCATTATGGTCTGTGTCGGCATCTATTCA
>JAUNJB010000170.1 GCA_030535375.1 Clostridia bacterium
CAGGTCATCATTTCCGGCCGCAGCCGCTCGGTGAGCACCACGGAAAGGCGCTTGGCCAGATCCCCGTAGCTCATCGCGCGGACATCCTCCCCGCCGATCAGCACCGTGCCCGCGATGGGCGCCAGATGCCGCGTGATCGAGCGCAGGATGGTCGATTTTCCCGCGCCGTTCGGCCCGATCAGCGCGCAGATTTCCCCCGGACGCAGCGCGATCTCAATCTCCCTGATCAGGGGCCTGCCGCCGTAGCCCACCGTCAGGCCGGAGGCGGTAAACGCAAAAGTCTTGTCCATATCAATTCACCTTCTGCCGGCGCAGCATCAGCGCGATAACCACCGGCGCGCCGAATACGGCCGTGACCGTGCTGATCGCCAGCTCCGCCGGGGAAAAGACCGTGCGCGCGATCAAATCGCAAAACATGCAGAATACGCCGCCGCACAGAAACGCGCCCGGAATGACCACGATGGGCCGCGCCGTGCCAAAGAGCATCTTGGTGATCTGCGGCACGGCGATGCCGACGAAGGAAATCGGCCCGCTGAGCGCGGTCACGCACGCGGAAAGCACGCTCGACAGAAAAATCAGCGCCACGCGGAAGCGGCGGATGTTCACGCCCATGCTCTGCGCGTATCCCTCGCCCAGCTGGTACGCGCCAATCGGCTTGGAGAGCAGGAACGACGCCACAAGCGCCGCGGCGATCACGACGGCGGTCATCGTGAGGTTGTCCCACGAGATGGCGGAAAAGCTGCCCATCGACCAGCCGTGCAGATTGGCGACGTCGGCCTCCTGCGCGAAGGTGATGATGAAATCCGTCACCGCCGAGCAGATATTGCCCACCATCACGCCGATGACCAGCAAAACCGCCATGCTGCGCACCCGCCGGGCAAACAGCAGCACAAACCCCGTGCACAGCATCGAGCCCGCGAACGCCGCCAGCATCGTCACGGCAAACGGCACGCCCGAAAAGCGGCGCAGCGCCAGGATCATCACGATGCCCACAAACATCTTCGCCCCCGAGGAGATGCCCAGCACATACGGCCCGGCGATGGGATTCCTGAAAAACGTCTGGAGCAGAAAGCCCGACACGGACAGCGCCCCGCCCAGCAGGGCCGCCGCGAGCAGGCGCGGCAACCGGATCTTCCAAACGACATTGCTCTGCGGCGTGCCCGCCTGATCGTTCAAAAATACGATGCGCAGCACGTCCCCCGCGGAGATATTCACGCTGCCCGTGTTCACATTCCAAATGATCAGCATCACGAACAGCGCCGCCAGCAGCGCGAACACGCCGGCAATGCGCAAGCTCTTTCTTTTCATCGCAGCTCCACCTATATCAGAATGGCTTCCTCCCCCACCGGGAGGAGGAAGTACATCGATTCTTTCCCGGCACACCGGCGCGGGCCGCCCCTTCTCTTTCTTAAAAGAGGAAGCCCCGCCATGCGCCCGGACACCGCCGTCTTATTTGAGCTTAAACAGATAGGTGAAGCTGTCCACGCTCTCGTCCTCATTGACCAGCATGTTGTTCATGTCCACGATCATATCGCCCAGCGTGTTGGAAATCTGGAAGAAGTCGGGCGTCGTGCACCATACGTTCCCCTCTTTGACGGCCTTGAACTCGGCGAGGATCTCGTTGCGGGCGATAAAGTCCGCCAGCGTCTCGGGCTTGCCGCCCAGGCTCCAGATGTAGATGATATAATCCGCCTCGCCCGCACCGGCATAGAATTCTTCCATCTCCATCTGCTGCGTGCCGGACTCCTCCGGATTCATCCCCGAGAGCACGTATTCGCCGCCGGCCAGCTCCAGCATCTTGGCCATGTAATCCCCGCCGTTGCGGGCATAGAGCGCGCCCTTGGAGGTGATATAGAACATGGCAACCGTCTTGCCGGTCTCCTTGGCAGCAATGCCCTCCACCAACGCCTTCTGCGCGGCGTAGGCCGCCTCGGCCTCCTCCTCGCGATCCAGCAGGATGCCGTAGAGCTTGATCCATTCCACGCGGGCCAGCGGATGATCCTCATAGGTCGACTGGTCGAGCATGTACGGAATGCCCAGCTCGGTGAGCTTCTCCGCCACGTCCGGCACGCTCAGCAGCATCGTGGAAAACACGGCAAACGGCGGCTGTGCGGCGATCAGCCGCTCAAAATCCGGCTCCTTGTAGCTGCCGATATAGGTGAGCTTTCCCTCGTCCATCGCGGCCTTCACCTCGTCGATATACCAGGTGTCGTAATCCGTGGTGGTCATGGTGACGGCGTCAAGCGCGCCGATGGCGTTGATCAGCGACGTCGTCGGCGTCGAAGAGACCAGCAGGTTGCCAAGCGGCAGCTGAAGCGGCACGATATCCGCGTCCAGATTCTCCGGCGCCTGCGCGCCCTCCGGGACCGTCAGAAACCGCGTTCCGTCGGAAATGGTGATCAGCTTATAGCCGCCCTCACAGTAGTCGACGGAAAAATTCTTGGCGTAGTCAAGCGCCATCGTGCGCTCGACGGCAGGCACGTCGGCCAGCGCCGCACAGGTCAGCAGCGCCAGCAGCAGCGTCAGCAGCAGGCAGGTTACGCGTTTCATGTTTTTTTCCTCCTTTGTCCTTGTCCGGGCATGGGAAAAAACAGCCCGACTGCGCGCGTTGCCGCAATCTCAGCCTCCATCGCAAAAACGCCCCTTTGCTTTCGCAAAGAAGCGTCCCGCCATTCGCCGCGCGGCGGCATATCCCGCCCCGCTTGGCCGTCATTCTCCATTGCCCAAGAAATCCGTATCCCGCAGGCGGGGCAGGTCTCCTGGCTCATGGCGCGAAGAAAACTCTTCCGGCGGAAAGCCTTCTCAGGCCGACGGCCCAATGGCATGTTTCCCGCCTTCACCACACACAGTAATGGCTGTTGCGCCGGATTTTCACCGGCTTCCCTTTTCACCCGGGCCGCGCAAAGCGCCCGGACACCCCGCATGCGCGTATTCAGTTGCGTCCTTCATTATAGCGCACCGCGCGCGGGGAGTCAATTATTTTGGCGACTGTGCGGCACAATCCCCGGACAATCCGGTGATACGGCCAGTGCAAAATCATTTATTTAAAAACAATTGAACCTCAAAAAAGCCGCCTGCGCACTTGTTTATCAAGCAGCGCGCCCGCCGCGGCCACGCACGCCAGCCCCTCCGAAAGCGGCGAGGCCAGGAACACGCCCCGCACGCCGAACACGCACGGCAGCAGCAGGATGCCCGCGGTGAGGAATACGCATGTCCTCAGGAAGGATAACAGCGCGGAGGCACGCCCTTCGCCCAGCGCCGTCAGCATGGATGACGTGAATATATTCACCCCGCAGAACAGAAAGCCCGCCGAGAACACGGCAAAGCCCTCCAAAGTCAGCGCATATACGGCGGTATCTCTGCCCGTGTACAGCGCGATCAGCGCCGGCCCGAAAGCCCGCGCCAACACATACACGGCCCATGCGCTGCCCAGAATCGCCCCAAAGCAGATTCTCACCGTGCGCCGCAGCCGCGTGAGCTTTCCCGCGCCGCACAGATAGCCGATCACCGGCGTCACGCCCATTGAAAAGCCGATATATGCCGTGCTCAGCAAAAACTGAGCGTAGACCACGATGGTCATGCCCGCCACGCCATCCTCTCCGGCAAAGCGAAGCATCGCGCGGTTGAGCAGATAGGTTGTCACCGCGCTGGAAAGCTGACCGACCATTTCGGACGCGCCGTTGCCCAGCGCGCACAAAAGCTCGCCCGGGCGAATCCGCGGACGCGCAAAGCGCAGTCCCTCTCCGCGCAGAATGAAAAACGCCGTTCCCGCCGCCGCGGGCATCAGCGCCCCCAGGCCCGTGCCCAGCGCTGCGCCCCGGATACCCATGTGAAACCCGCCCATCAGCAGCGCATCCAAAGCGATGTTGAGCAGCCCGCCGCAGGCCGCCAGAGCCGCGCCCAGCCCCGGCCGCCCCGCGGTCACAAACCAATTGGCGTACAGCGTTTGCAGCATCGTCGCGGGCAAAAAGCCCAGATACACGGCTAGATACGCGCGCCCATGGCCGGCCAGCACACCGCGCGCGCCGAGCAGCCGCAGAAGCGGCTCCATGCCCGCCAGCCCGGCCGCGCCCAGAATCGCCCCCAGCACCACCGCCGCGAGCGCAAACGCCGTAAACAGCTCCCGTGCCCGCAGGCCGTCCCCCTTGCCCATGCTTTGTGCAATCATCGCGCCGCCGCCAGCCGCCAGCATCGTGCCCAGCCCCACGGCCACTTGGGTCACCGGGCAGATCACATTCATCGCCGCCAGCGCATCCGTGCCCGCCAGCCGCGACACAAAAACGGTGTCCGCGAACGTGTAAAGCCCCATGAACACCATCATCGCCATCGTCGGCAGCGCAAACAGCAGCAGCCCCGGCGCCGTGAATGCCCGCCCCAGCGGTTGATTATCTTCCGCTTTCATATCGCTGCACCTCTCCTTTCCGGGAAAGGAGCACGAGCTTCTGCGTCGGATAGCCGTATTCCACCAGCGGCTGCGCCCCGGCAAAGCCAATCCGCGCATATGCCGCACGGTAGCCATGGTCGGCGCGGTCTCCGCTTCGAAACGTGGTGATGCTGATCTCCCTCCCGCGCGGAAGCGTATCCGCCAGCGCGCCGACGAGCAGCGCAGCCGCGTCCAAGCGGCGATACCGCGGATGGACGGCCAGATAGGCAATTCTTCCGCTTTCGCGGGAAAACAGCATCGCGCCCGCGATCCTTTCGCCTGCGCCCAGGATCAGCGCCTCACGCGCCGCGATGCCGCGCCGCACGGCCTCGTCAAATTCATCCCGCGCCCAGTACGGATACCCGTCCACGCAAAGCCGCGCAAGCGCGCCCACGCGCGGCGCATCACTCGCCGAGGCGTATGCGATATCCGCTTCGCCAAACGGCCCCTCCGGCGCATCTTCGCCGAAATCGAGCGGCAGCATCAGCGGATAGAATCTTCCCGCCGCGCGGTACCGCGCCGGAGCCAGCTTGTACATCGCGCAAAAACCGTCTGTGAACGCCTGCTGGCTCTCATAGCCCGCCTCCAGCGCGATGCGCGCCACAGGTTCCGTGCCCTGCGTCAGCCGCCGCGCGGCCTCGGTCAGCTGGCGCCTGCGAATGTATTCGTGCAGCGTCATGCCCGTCCCGGCGGCAAACAGCCTGTGCAGATGAAACTTTGAGTAGTGCGCCGCCCCCGCCACGGCGTCAAGGCTCAGCTTTTGCGTCAGATGTTCCTCGACATACGCCGCGGCCAGCGCGCTCGCGCGCCATGCCTCACGCATCGCACTCCCTCCCTTCCTGGGGAGAGTCTATCATGCCGTCCAGCGCCGCGTCTTCATGAATCTTGCGCATTTTGCAGCGCGTCCCACCGTGCCCGCGTCATGCGTGTGAAGTGCTCGATGCGCACGTCGCCGAGCGGCGAGGGCGCGGGCTCCCCGGTGTGATGATCAAGGAATCCGCACTTCTCCTGCACGCGCCTCGACTTCACATTCCCATCGTAATACCCGCACCAGACCGCCGCGCAGTGAAGCTCCTCAAAGCTGCGCCTGAGCAGGGCGCGCACGGCCTCCGGGATCAGCCCCCGCCCCCAATAGGGCACGCCGATCCAATAGCCGATCTCGGCCTCATCCTCCGCCATCGGCGCGCTGCCCGCCGTCCCGCGCATGATCCCCACGCTGCCCACGCTCTCCCCCGTCTCCCGCAGCACGACGGCATATGTCTCCGGCGCGGACAATACGGTGCGGATGATCTCCAGGCTGTTCTCCTCGCTGGTGTGCGGCGGCCACCCGGCAATCGGCCCGATCCGCGGATCGCTCGCGTAGCGGTAGAGCGCCGCGGCATCCGCCTCCTCCCAGGGGCGCAGGATCAGCCTCTCCGTTTCAATCACCATGTCTTTTGTCCTCCTCTTCCCGTCCGTGATTCCCCTGATCATACTTCCATCGCCCGCTCCTGTCAAGCCGCACGCGGCCGCCGCGCATTCTTTTTAAAAAATGTCGATGATGCATTGCATTTTTCTTCCGCATCCCGTATAATGCTTCTGTCACATGCG
>JAUNJB010000171.1 GCA_030535375.1 Clostridia bacterium
TTCACAATTGTAAATTCCAGAAATAATAGAAATTTTAGGTGACACAGTAACCAAACTACTTTTTTGCATCTTCTGACCTACCATTGAACATCTTAAATCAATCCCCACGTAAAGTGCATTTGTACAAAGAAGAACAGCACATAACAAATGTTCGCTACGGTTCTCACTGTCTTTCCGCACACATGCTTCAGCTCCCACGGCAGCAAAATGCCATTGGAATACAGTGAACAGTAAATCGGCAAGCGCCCCATGAAGATACCGGATGTCACCATGCTGACCAGATAAAGCGCCGTGGAGACGATGCCCATGTTGCAGGCAATCTGCACCACGCGATCCCCGGACTGCTGAATCTTCTTCCGGCAGAACAGCGAAATGATCGTCGGCACCGAATAAACGAGCACACGCAGCGGATTCGTTCCGTCATCTCCCCAACTCGTCCAATCGCTGACCATCGCGCTGTACTGCGTCTCCTGCAATGCGCTATCCAAAAATCTGGTAAATAGCCCTGAAAAATTCATCACAACCAAAGCCCCGACAAGAATCAACAGCATCTTCCAGTTCCACGGCTTGCCTTGCACAAAGAAAATGATGGGGATCATGATCAGCGCCGATTGATGGAACAGCGAGGCAAAGAGAATCGCAAGAATGGCCTGAACATATTTTCTTTTAAATATCCACCCCGAGGCCCCAAAGATGATCGCTACCGCCATAAACTGCCGGATACCGTTGTACATCCAGGAATAGATGTCCGTCACCGCAACAAACACAAAAATCGCAAACCAGTAATCCTCGGAATACCTGCGATATGTCTTCATCAGACAGAAGCCCTGGATGAGAGAAATCAGCATCAGGAATACTCGCGCACGGCCGGGGGCCACCACACTGATCAGCACCTCAAAGGTATAAAAGCCTCTATCCTTTGTCAGGTTCTTAATGTACTCCAACTTCTCGCTCCAGAAATCCGGCAGCGCGAGATATCCCTTGACATACGCGTAAGTGTCCGCGAAATAACTCGACCGCATGCCCGCCAGGAGGATGACCGGCAGCATCACGATCATGGCATACAGCCACGTTGCGCGCCGTTCCTCCTTGCCAAGCACCCGTTCGCGATGCATCATCCCGCCGGAATGCGCCATCAATCCCGTAAACGCCACCCATACGAGCGGCAGCAAGTAAACCATTGCATCGTCCATCCTTTACACGTTTTTGAGAATCTGTGCAATCTGTTTTGTCACGGCCTCCGCACTATACTGGCTCACCTGGGTATGCGCAAGCCGCTCATAGAGCTTCGCATCCCCCACGATCTCCAGCACGCGCCGGGCCATCTTTTCGCTCTCTCCGACATGAACGAGAAAGCCGTTTTCTCCATCGCGGATAATCGGCACATGGCCGCGATTATCCGTTGCCACAACGGGCAGCCCGCAGTACATCGCCTCAACGATATTGAGAGCGAGCCCTTCCCTGATGCTGCTCGCCACGGCAATATCCGCCGAAACGAGGCATTCGCCGATATCCGTTCGCCATCCCGTAAATATCACAGAATCCGACACACCCATCTGCTTGGCCAGCTTTTGAAAGGAACCATGAGCATGGTCCGGGCCTACGCACACCAGATATGTGTCGGTCTTCGTCTTCTGAATTTCTTTCAGGGCCTCAAAAAGCATCCCCTGGTTTTTGTTGGGGATCAGCTCTGCGATATAAATAAGCACCAGCGCATCCTGCTCAATTCCCCATTCCTCGCGATGCACCCTGCGCGCCTGTTCCCTATCCGCCACGTCAAGCCGTGCAAAATCTACGCCCACCCCCGGCACCTGATAAATAGGGAGGCTCTTCGGGAAGACCTTCTGAGCACGCTGATAATCCTCGTCGTTGAGCGTAATCAGCGCGTCGGTATGGTGCGCCAGAAGCCTTTCAATCGGATAGAAAAGCACCCAATTGATCAGCGGCGCACCGGTGAAAAAGTGGAATCCATGCGCAAAATAGACCACCTTCGTGCCACGCCTGCGCGCTTTTTTCGCGGCAAGCCGCGCCACCAATGCGCCCACCGGCGTGTGACAGTACACAATGTCATAATGTCCCTCTTCGATCACCCGGCGAAGCTGCCGAATTCCTCGGAGGGTATCCAGCGTAAACGGAGAGCGCTTCCACACGCCGTGAATCTGCCGGTCACAATACGGCACTTCTTCCTCACCGGAGGCGGCCACATCTACCGTCCACCCCAGCTCCTTCAGGCGGCGGATCGTGGGCACGTGAAACTTCAGCACGTGCTCCTTGACCACATTGGCCACCAAAAGGAGTCTCTTTGGCTGCGCCGTCTCCGTTTGGTTCACATCCGTTTCCCCTTTCCCGCGCGATTCATCCGGCCTTCTCCTCTGCCGGTTTATGCTTCTGTTGTTCCTGCCTCATAATCTCGTTCTGCCTTGCTTCCAGGTGCGGGAGCATCGCCCCCGTGCCTCCCTCGACAACACCCTTGTGCTTCAGCACGGTGCCAATCGTCATCGCAAAGCAGGTCACATCCATTTTGAATGTAATATTCCTCGTGTATTCTCCGTCCAGCTGTGCCTTTTCCTCAATCTCAAGCTCGTCACGGCCGTTGACCTGGGCCCATCCGGTGAGACCGGGCGTCACATCGTTGGCCCCATATTTGTCTCGCTCCGCCAGCAGGTCATCCTGATTCCAAAGCGCCGGCCTCGGGCCAACCAGGCTCATCTGACCCACAAAGATATTGAAAAGCTGCGGCAGCTCGTCAAGGCTCGTCTTGCGCAGAAAGCGTCCGCTTCTGGTGATGAACGCCTCCGGATTGTCCAGCAGATGCGTCGGCATATCGTGCGGCGCATCGATGCGCATCGTGCGAAACTTGAGAATGTCAAAATAGGTCTTTCCCCTGCCCACGCGCTTCTGCTTGAAAAGCACAGGCCCAGGCGAATCCAGCTTGATCCATATCACCAGCAGCAGGCACGGCAGAGCGAGCACCGCCATCGCACAAAATGAAATCACAATATCCAACGCACGCTTCACAAAACGCTGATACATGACCTTCTCCCTTCACTCTACCACCTGATTGGGCATGAACACGCTCATGGGCGGCAGCTTCACTTCATTGCGCACCACGCAGCCCATCGGAATATGCGTTCCATCTCCAATCTGGCAGCCATGATCGATCAGCGCGCCCATGTTGATCAGGCAGGCCTCGCCGATCCGAGTATACCGGCTGACGGCAGCTTTGGCCCGCACAATCGTGCCGTCGCCAATCTCCGCCATGGGGCTGATGTATGCCGTCGGATGAATGATTCGCGGGATCTTGAATCCGAACGCCCTCAGCTGCCGCAGCATGCGCAGCCGCGCTGCGTTGCTGCCCACCGCAGGAATCGCGCATTCAAAGCTCTCCGCAAAGCGCTGAGCTTCCGATGTCTTCCCCACAATGGTATACTGCCGTTCTTTCTCCGGCGTCGGTGCATCGTCGAGAAAGGCAATCTTGGTATATTGCCCGCTCATCTGCGCCATCTCCGCCACAACCTGTCCCAGGCTCCCCGCACCCAAGATCAACAATGTGCGCTCGATGTTGGTGTATCCACCCTGTTCCATCGCAGCACGCCCCCTTCATGTCTCATTCAGCCCGCGCGCTCCACACGCGCATCTGCCATCTCCTGAGCATCCACCGCGTTTCTGTTGACCTCTTCCGGCGCATGATATGTCGGCACCACCTGCTTCATCGCCTCGCGCACGGCCTCGTCGCTTTCCACGGCCACCGCGCGGCGAAGAATCTCCAGCTTCTCGTCGATCTCCCCTCGACTAAGCGGCTTGTCCCGCTCGACAAAGATCATGCTGTTCTCCGTCTTGTTGAGCTCCTCCGTCTTGATGAGCAGTTCCTCATAGAGCTTCTCCCCCGGACGAAGACCGGTCTCCACAATATTGATGTCTTTATAGGGTTCCAGGCCGGACAGCCGGATCATGCTCTCTGCCAGCTCAAGAATTCGAACCGGTTTGCCCATATCCAGCACATAAAGCTCGCCACTTTTAGCCATCGCACCGGACTGAAGCACAAGCTGGCTCGCCTCCGGGATCGTCATAAAATAGCGAATGATCCTTCTGTCCGTCAACGTCACGGGGCCGCCGGCCATGATCTGACGCTTGAACAGAGGAATTACCGAGCCGTTGCTGCCCAGCACATTGCCAAACCGCGTCGCGCTGAAATTCGTCGCACCGT
Source organism: Clostridia bacterium (assembly GCA_030535375.1). GTDB lineage: Bacteria > Bacillota > Clostridia > Christensenellales > Aristaeellaceae > Ventricola. The sequence continues at coordinate 4,208 of JAUNJB010000171.1, forward strand.
CCGCGCGGCTCTGCACAATCATCTCGCACAGGCGCTTGGTAGCGCCCATCACATTCGTCGGGTTTACCGCCTTGTCCGTGGAGATCATGGTAAACTTGTCTACGCCGTATTTTTCCGAGATGTTCACGATGTTCAGCGTACCGAAGACATTGTTCTTGACAGCCTCACAGCAGTTATGCTCCATCAGGGGCACATGCTTGTGCGCCGCCGCATGCAGCACGATATCCGGCTTGTAATGGGCAAAAATCTGCTCGAGCGCCTTCACATCACATACAGAGGCAATCTCCACCGCTACGTCCAGCGTGACGCCGTATGCGATGGACAGTTCCTGCTGAATGTCGTATGCGCCGTTCTCGTACACATCCAGGATGATCAGCTTTCTGGGCTGCATCTGGGCGATCTGCCGGCAAAGCTCACTTCCAATCGAACCTCCGCCGCCGGAAATCAGCACCGTCTTGCCGTGGTAGTAAGCCCGTGTGCGCGCATCGGTGAATTTCATCGGCTGGCGGAAAAGCAGCTCCTCGATGTCAAACTCGCGCAGGCTGCGCTTGCCGTTTTCCACAGTCTGGGCCAATGGATAGTCATAGACCTTAATCTTACAGCCTGTCTGCTTATAATGGTCGTAAAGCGCCTTCTTGCGCTCCGCCTGCATCTTGGGCAGCGCAAAGACGATCTCCTGAACCGGGAAGCTCATCAACCGTTCCTGTGTCGCCTCCGCTTCGGAGAGCACGCAGATTCCATTGATGCTGCGGCCGATTTTTTCCTTGTCGATGTCGATAAAACAGCACGGCCAGTAGGAGGAGCGCGGGTTATTGGCAAGCTCCTCCGCGAGCATCACGCCCACACGCCCCGCGCCGACCACGGCGATATTGATCTTCTGGCCGATGCACTGATGCGCTCCCGGAGCCGACTGCCTGTCCTTGAGATCCGTCAACCCGGATGTCACCCTGCGCAGCACGGCAATCGCTCTGCTGCCCTGGCCGTTGTATTCGTATAGGTATTGGTATATAAATCGGATCGTCATGCACCCGAGCAGGTTCAGCGCCACGATGCACATCGTCCGCACGAAGGAAATCCTGCACACTTGCGGCAGAAAGGCTGTCTGCGTCACGTAGCATGTCGCCCCGGCAAAGGCATCCAGCAGAATCATCCGCAAATAGGCCATCGTGCCGCCATAGCGCCAGATCTGCCGATATACGCCGCCGGCCAACCTCCATCCAAAGATGCTGACCATGCCAATCAGCGCCTGAACGAGCACCGCCATCATGGGCAGGTGCTCATCTTCGCTGGGATAGATCGCCAGCATCAAAACATCCACAAACAGCAGCAGCAGCCAATCACAAAGCATCAGCTTGAGCTTATGGTGATTGCTCTGATCCGCTGTTTTTCGATCTAATATCATCCGTTTTTGATCTCCTTAGCATGGGCATCCGTCTTCTTCCACCTGCCCTCATTCATGCGCCCGACACGTCTACCGCGCAGCAAATCAATAACTATAAGTTATATCAGAAGCAGACCAAACCGAACACAGCCATCTGATTCAGCCTCGCCTTCCCTTTTTAATCCATTTATATTAATCCATTCGCATCAGGAAAACAGGCTCCATCCCATGTTCATGTTTTGTGCATAACCCTCAGTTATCTACAGGGCGCAAAATCCCCTTTCGAAAGCGTTTTTTGCTTCTCTTTCAAAAACGTTCACTATATTATACCGCACCCATCCTGTGTTTTGCAATAGATATTCTCCACTTTCTCCCATTCTTCACAATTTCGCAAGGTCAGCGTCCTTCTCT
>JAUNJB010000172.1 GCA_030535375.1 Clostridia bacterium
GAGACGACCATGCCGCTGCCCGTATCCGCCGCGGCGAGCTTGCCGCCCTGAAGCGCCGCGCCCATGGCGACGCACTCATCCGGGTTCATGGTCTTGCTGGGCGTTTTGCCCGTCAGCCTTTTAACCAGCTCCTGCACGGCGGGCATGCGCGTGCTGCCGCCGACCAGCAGCACCTGCGAGAGCTGGCCCATGGCCAGCGCCGCGTCGGTCATCACCTGATTGACAGGGCCGCACGTGCGCTCCACCAGATCGCGGGTCATGCCCTCGAACTGCGCCCGGGTGACGGTGATGTCCATGTGATGCGGACCGTCCTTGTCCTGCGTGAGGAAGGGCAGCATGATCTGCGCGCTCATCTGCCCGGACAGCTCGCGCTTCGCCTTTTCCGCAGCCTCGCGCACGCGCAGCATCGCCGCGCCGTCGCGCGTGAGGTCGACCTTCTCCGTGCGCCTAAACTCGGAGACGAGATGATCCGTCAGCCGCTTATCAAAGTCATCGCCGCCCAGGTGGTTGTCGCCGCTGGTGGCCAGCACCTCGATCACACCGTCGCCGATCTCGATCAGCGACACATCAAACGTGCCGCCGCCCAGATCATACACCAGGATCTTCTGGGCCTGGCCATGGTCAAGCCCATAGGCGAACGCCGCGGCCGTCGGCTCGTTGATGATGCGCAGCACGTTCAGCCCGGCGATGCGTCCGGCGTCCTTGGTCGCCTGGCGTTGTGCGTCGGTAAAATACGCCGGAACGGTGATCACCGCCCTGTCCACCGGCTCGCCGAGGAATGCCTCGGCATCCCGGCGGAGCTTTTGAAGAATCATCGCGGAGATCTCCTGCGGCGTATACGCCCTGCCGTCGATCTTCACGCGGCTGTCGGTGCCCATCTCGCGCTTGATGGAGAGCACCGTCCGCCCGGCGTTGACCGCCTGCTGCCGGCGCGCGGCCTCACCGACGATGCGCTCTCCGTTTTTGGAAAAGCCGACGACGGACGGGGTTGTCCTTCCGCCCTCGGAATTGGGGATGACCACAGGCTCGCCGTTTTCCATCACGGCGACGCAGCTGTTGGTCGTGCCCAGGTCAATGCCAATCACTTTGCCCATATACATATCCTCCAAAAAGACCGGCCGTCCTCCGTCCTGCCGGCATCTCCGCGCGCCGCCCGCAGCAGAATTGCCTTTTTAAGGCCATCGCCGGGGCGCGGTCTCCTTCCCAAAAAGAGGAGACATGCTTTGATCCGCGGCCGGAATCGCCTGCCGTCTTCGATTTCATTTCTTATTGTATCCACGCCCGCGCCCAAAGGCAAGGGCGCAAGTGTGAAAACTCCTCACGGTCAATGCCATTTTTTCGCATCAAAATTTTTTTGATGAAATTTTCAAAAAGGTGAAATTTTTCTGTTTTTGCTTCGTCTACAAAGGTAAGGGGGTGAAGGGAGCCATGGCGGCTTATACGGAAGAAATGGGCGAGCAGCTGCTCATCCGCCTGATGCAGCAATACGGCGACGGGATCAAGCGCATGTGCTGCATATATCTGAAGGATCTCGGCGCGGCGGAGGATGCGGCGCAGGAGACATTCATCAAGGCATACGAGCACATCGATCAGCTTCTCAGCGGCGAAATCGCCAACGAGAAGGCATGGCTGGCGCGCATCGCCATCAACACATGCAAGGATGCGCTGCGTTCCTCCTGGCTGCGCCACATCGACAGGCGGCAGACCATCGAGGAGCTGCCGCTCTGCGCCGCGCCCCAGGGCGAGGACAGCCTCGCACTGACCGAAGCCATCATGAAGCTGCCGCCCAAGTATAAGGAGATCGTCCTGCTGCACTACTATCAGGACATGAACCTGCGCACCTGTGCTCAGGCGCTGGGCATCTCTCCCGCCACCGCCACCCGAAGGCTCCAGCAGGCGCAGAAAAAGCTGCGCCGTGAGCTCGAAAACGATTTTGGAAAAGAAAGGGGCTGATTTCGATGAAGAAAGACAATCCCATCCGCGATGCCATCGACGAAAGCCTCTACGGCATTCGCTTTAACGCGCAGGATATGCGCAGCGTGCTGCGCGTCACGCGCAGCCAGGAGATGCGCGACGCCCAGCCGCAGCGCCGCAGGGTATCCGCCAAGAGGCACAGGCGGCTCGACTTTGCCTTTGCGATGGTGATGGCCGTCATGGTCATCGCGCCGCTGTCCGTCTTTGCACTCAAGGCACAAAGCGCGCGCACGACCAACATCGCCGCCGCGCCCGGGCAGGCAGCCTCCGTGCCCGCCTCCACCGCGCAGCCCGGCGAGGACGTCATCCTCACCCCCGTTCCGGCGACGGCTGCCCCGCCGGCATCCGACGCGTTCACCGAAAGCGAGGCCATACGCATCGCCCGCGAATGCTTCAATGAGCTGTGCGACACCACTGTCTTCACCTTCGAGGAGTACACCGTCAGCACCGACTACGTCGAAGTGGACGGCGGCGCGGAATACGTCGTGAATATGAACAGCATCTACGACAACGGGTGCAGCTTCAGCGTCGTTATCGATTCGCGGGACGGCAGCGTCCTGTCCACCTCCACCCCGCGCCTGGCGACCGTGCCCACCCATCTGAACAGCCAATCCGCAGAGGTGCAGTCCTGGTATGAGAAGAACGGCCCGTACATCTTCACCTGGTCATCCGAGGATCAGGCGGAATTCTCCCGCCGCTATGAGGGCTGCACGCTGCGCCTTGCGCGCGGGGACGAAATCTCTGCCTCCGATGCCGAGGCCCATGCGGTCGACATCGCCTTTTCGCTTCTGCCGGAGAACAAGGGCTCCATTTTCCTGTACACCGTCCTCTACTCCGAGCGTTCGTTCAGCGACGGCATCGCACGCTATCAGGTCTATGCCTTCACCGACGAGGTCACCGATACGCTGCCGGAGACCTATGCGCTGATCACCCTGCGCGCCTCCGACGGCGAGGTCGAATCCTCGCAGCGTCTTTCCACAGAAGAGCTGGAGAATTGAGCGAGCCGCGGCAAAAAGATGCATCCTGTAGCGGCAGAGGATGGCTGCGTTCTTCCGCGCTCATCCGCATTTTGAACAGCCGCTCAATACGCAAGCGGCACAATAAGCCGATTGGTGACGGCTGCCCATCGCCGCGGCGCCGGAATCCCCGATGAGGATGCTTGACCAGGCCTTTCTTCTGCGAGCGCTTCAGTTCATCATGTCTCACGCTTCGCGCGCATGTCCGCCCGCTTTCCCGGCGGGCATCGCCCGGCTTCGCTCGTACTCGAACATGACCTGCTGGTACACGCCCGCGAAGCGGCTCGTCCTCTGCGAAAAACCCTGCGGATAATGCGAAGCGAGAATCCTCTTGACCCACACGTCCGCCGGAAAGGCATCCTTGTGTCCCAGGCCGTACAGGCAGATACAGTCCGCCACCTTCTCACCGATGCCCTTGTAGCTCACCAGATGCGCGCGGGCGTTCATCCTGTCCATCGCCGGCAGGCGGGCCTCGTCGCCGTCCGCGAATTGCCTGGCCGCATGCAGCAGATATCCCGCCCGGTATCCGCAGCCTATGGCGCGCAGCTGCGCCTCGTCCATCTCCGCGACCCTCTCCGCCGGCGGAAAGGGCGCCAGCTCCCCTCCGCACAGCCTCGCGATGATCGAGCGGATGCGCGGGATGTTGTTGTTCTGGCTGATGATGAAGCTTGCCGTCGTCTCCCACAGCGGCTGGCGAAGGATGCGGATACCGCGCCCCGCCCGCGCCGCGGCGATGAGATAGGCGTCGTCCGGATCAATCTCCGCAAAAATCGCACCGTAATCCGTCTCCGCGTCAAGGTATGCGCGCATGAGCGCCTCCGCCCGGAGCGCGGCATCCGTTCTCACGCGTACCTCGCCCGGGGAAATCTGCTCAAGCTCAAACACCGCGCCGTATACGGGCACGGCCCACCGCCCATCCCCCAGCGCCTTCCAGCGGAAGCACTGGCCGCTTCCTGCTATTTGCTTCAGACTGATCCGATCCAACGTGATGCTGAACATGCCGATCCATTCCTTTGTCATATGCTGGTGACGTATTCGCCGCCCGCGGCCGCAAATCCTGCCATACTTTGCTGGGATTGCTTGACTTCATATCCATCCTGTGCTATACTTTTTTACGATTATCCGGCTCCTGCCGGCGCTTATGCCGACGGGCAGACGCATCAATTTTAATGAGATGGGAGATCGTGATCATGGAGAGAATCAAAACGCTCGAGACCCGCAACATGTGCGAGAGCGCCAAGAACGGCGGCTGCGGCGAGTGCCAGACCTCTTGCCAGTCTGCCTGCAAGACCAGCTGCGGCGTGGCCAATCAGCAGTGCGAGAACGCCGACAAGTAAGCCTCTTTTGAAAGAAAGATGCCGCCTTACAGGGCGGCACTTTTTTCGATACGGGAAACCGATTCACATCTCATGCCCTCATCAATTGGGAGGATTTTCATGGTACACCAGTATAAGCTCAACGGATACAACATCGTGCTGGACACCTGCTCCGGCTCCGTGCACGCGGTGGACGAGGTCGCCTACGACATCATCGCCATGTACGGCCAGAAGCCGGCGGACGCCATCGTGCGCGAGCTGCTCGTCAAATACGCGGATCGTGAGGATGTCACCGAGGAGGACCTGCGCGCGTGCATCGGGGATGTGGAGCGCCTGATCAAGGCGGGCAAGCTCTTCTCCCCCGACACGTTCGCGCCCATGGCCGGCATGCTCAAGGCGCGCTCCGGCAATGTGGTCAAGGCGCTGTGCCTGCACGTGGCCCACACCTGCAACCTGAACTGCTCCTACTGCTTTGCCAGCCAGGGAAAATATCACGGCGACCGCGCGCTGATGAGCTTTGAGGTCGGCAGGCGCGCGCTCGACTTTCTCATCGAAAACTCCGGCACCCGCACCAACCTGGAGGTGGACTTCTTCGGCGGCGAGCCGCTGATGAATTGGGATGTCGTCAAGCAGCTGGTCGCCTACGCCCGCACGCAGGAGGAGCCGCATCACAAGCGCTTCCGCTTCACACTGACGACCAACGGCATGCTGATTAACGAAGACGTGATCGACTTCGCCAACCGCGAGATGAGCAACGTCGTGCTGAGCCTGGACGGCCGCAAGGAGATTCACGACAGGCTGCGCGTCGACTACGCCGGAAACGGCAGCTATGACCGCATCGTGCCCAAATTCAAGCAGCTGGTGGCGGCGCGCGGCGGAAGGAATTACTACATGCGCGGCACGTTCACCCATGCCAATCCCGATTTCACCAAGGACGTCTTCCACATGGCCGACATGGGCTTCACCGAGCTGAGCATGGAGCCCGTCGTCTGCGATCCTGCCGATCCCGCCGCGCTGACGGCGCAGGATATCGAAACCGTGAAGAGGGAATACGAGACGCTGGCACGCGAAATGCTCCGGCGCGAAGAAGAAGGCCGTCCCTTCACGTTCTACCACTACATGCTCGATCTGACCGGCGGCCCCTGCATCTACAAGCGCATTTCCGGCTGCGGCTCCGGTACGGAGTACATGGCCGTCACCCCCTGGGGCGACCTCTATCCCTGCCATCAGTTCGTGGGTGAGGAGGATTACAAGCTGGGTGATATCTGGAGCGGCGTCACCAACACGGCACTGCGCGAACAGTTCCGCGCCTGCAACGCCTATTCCCGCCCGGAGTGCGCCGACTGCTGGGCAAAGCTCTACTGCTCCGGCGGCTGCGCGGCCAACGCGCACCACGCCACGGGCTCCATCACCGGCATCTACAAGCCCGGCTGTGAGCTGTTCCGCAAGCGCATTGAGTGCGCCATCATGATGAAGGTCGCCGAGGACGCTCGCAGGGAGAGCCGCTGATGAATACGCCCATCGCCGATTTCGTCAGGCGCTACGCGGACTCGGGAACCGTCCGCCTGCACATGCCCGGTCACAAAGGCCGGGCCTTTTTGGGCTGCGAGGCGCTGGACATCACGGAGATCGCCGGGGCCGATTCGC
>JAUNJB010000173.1 GCA_030535375.1 Clostridia bacterium
CCCCCTTCCGAAAATCGCTGCAAATTGCCCGATGAGGGCGAACGCGGCCGATTTTTACGCAATCTCCTGTAAAATAAAAAGCGGACGGGTTCGTCCGCTTCAGCCTGTCGGCAAAAGAGTGCCGTGGATGGAACGATGGAGGATGTCGATTCGCCCAATCACGCGGAAAATGATAGGGGCGAAAAGACCGCGGCATGCGCCGGACGTCCATCACTGAGGCTTCCGTTCCCTCGCCAGCTTTTCAAGCCACACCATCAGCACGCTGATATCGCCCGGAGAGACGCCGGAAATGCGTCCGGCCTCACCCAGAGAGCGCGGCTGATGGGCGGTGAGCTTCTGGCGGGCCTCGATGCGCAGGCCGTCCAGCGTCATATAATCAAAGCCCTGGGGCAGAAGCTGTTCCTCCGCGCGGCGGAATGCCTCCACCTGACGGCGTTCCTTATCGATGTATCCCTCATAACGCAGGGAGATGTCCACCTGCTCCCGCACGGCGGGCGGGAGGGGAAGGAAGCCGGGGTCGATGCCCGCCAGATCGGCGTATGCCATGCCCGGACGGCGCAGAAGGTCGGCCGCGCATATGCTGCCGGCGGCCTCCGCCTGTCCGCGGGCGGCAAGCCATGCGTCCCGCGCTTCGCTCTTGGGAAGCCAGGTTTTTTTCAGCCGGGCGATGGCTTCGGCGGTATCCGCGCGCTTTTGGCGCATGCGTTCGACGCGCGCGTCCGAGGCGAGCCCGACGGCGTGGCCGATTTCTGTCAGCCGGAGATCGGCATTGTCCTGACGCAGCAGAAGGCGGTATTCGCAGCGGCTGGTCATCATGCGGTAGGGCTCGTTGGTTCCCTTGGTCGTCAGATCGTCCACCAGCACGCCGATGTACGCCTGATCGCGTCCGAGAATGATGCTTTCCCGTCCCTGTACAAAGCGCGCGGCATTGATGCCCGCGAGGATGCCCTGCGCGCCCGCCTCTTCATAGCCGCTGGTGCCGTTGATCTGCCCCGCGAAGTACAGCCCGCGCACGGCGCGCAGCGAGAGATCGGCGCGCAGCTGGAGGGGATCGATGCACTCGTATTCGATGGCATAGGCTAGGCGCAGCACGCGGGCACGGCGCAGGCCTGGGATGGTGTGCAGCATGGCAATCTGCACGTCCTCCGGCATGGAGGTCGACAGCCCCTGGACATACCATTCATTGGTATCAAGCCCCTCGGGCTCCAGGAAGAGCTGATGGCGATCCTTATCCGCAAAGCGCATGATTTTATCCTCGATGGAGGGGCAGTAGCGCGCGCCTGTGCCATGGATCGTACCGGCGTACATGGGCGCGCGGTGGATGTTTTCGCGAATGATGCGATGCGTCTCCTCGTTGGTGTAGGTGAGGTAGCACTGGGCGCGGTTTGCCATGGGGCCGTCCGTGAGGAAGGAGAACGGGGTGATCGTCCCGTCGCCGGGCTGTGGCTCCATCTCGTCAAAGTCGATGGACGCCTCGTCGACGCGCGGCGGCGTGCCGGTCTTAAACCGCCGCAGCGATATGCCCAGCCCGTGCAGCGCGCCGGCCAGATGCGAGGAGGAGAGCAGCCCCTGCGGCCCGCCCTGCCAGCTGCATTCGCCGATGATGATGCGGCTGTCCATGTACACGCCGGAGCATACGACGACGGCGCGGCAGGCAATCTGCGCGCCCGTGGTGGTGAGGACGCCGGTGACGGCGCCCGCCTCGGTGAGGATGCTGCCGCATTCGCCCTGGCGTACCTCGAGATTCGGTTCCGCGAAGAGCGCCTTCTTCATCCGCTGCTGATAGGCGCGCTTGTCCGCCTGCGCGCGCAGGGAGTGGACGGCAGGCCCCTTGCCCGTATTGAGCATGCGGGACTGGATGAACGTGTCGTCGATGGCGCGGCCCATTTCGCCGCCCAGCGCGTCGATCTCGCGCACGAGATGGCCCTTGCCCGTGCCGCCGATGGCGGGATTGCAGGGCATCAGGGCGATGGCGTCCAGATTGAGGGTGAGCAGCAGCGTGCGCTGCCCCATGCGCGCGCAGGCGAGCGCGGCCTCACAGCCGGCGTGTCCCGCGCCGACAATCACGATATCAAAGCGATCCATGGCGGTCCTCCCGTGTGAAAAAGCATGAAAGCTTCCGCTATTATAGCACATCGCGCGAAAATAGGAAACGGATGATTTTGCCCCGCGGGAGAAGAAGCGCTTTTTCTTGATCTTTTGGCGCCGATTATGTACAATAAAAAAAGAAAATTCGACATCGGAAAAAAATTTAAACACAGTGTGAATTTTTGAGGAACGCTTCGTGCAGATTCGGCAAAAATTCGAAAGCGGCTTTTGGTTTCGGGAGGATGCGTGGAGTGAGCTATTCGATCGGCGATGTGTCGCGCGTGCTGGGCATGACGACCAGCGCACTGCATTTTTATGAAAAGGAGGGCATCATCGACACGCCCAAGGAGGAGTCCGGCCGCCGCTATTACGAGGAGGCGGACGTCAACAGGCTCATCAGCGCAAAAAAATACCGCGCTATGGGCGTACCCCTGCGGGATATTGCGCAGCAGTTTGGCCACAATGGAATGAACGGCGAACAGGTGCTGGCGCGTATGCGCGAGCGCAGGAGCGAGGCGCAGCGCCTGGCCCGGCAGTATGACGGGCTGGCGCGGGACATCGAGCGTCTGATTGAGCTGGGGGAGACAGGGCTTTCGGTGAAAGAGCAGGTGGATATCCGACCGATGGCGGATATGCTGATGTTCCGGGCGAGTTCCGGCGGGCTTGTGCCGCGAGACAAGGGGGAGCAGGCCGTTGCCCAGCGCTGGCTGGAGGCGATGCCCGCCGTCAGCCTGAGCATCGCGCGCAGGGAGGGCGACGCGCGCGCGGGCTTTGCGCTGATGATGCCGGAGGTGCGCGCTAAGGAGTTCGGTTTTTCAGCGGATGGCGGCGCGGTGCACGCGGTTCGGGGCGGCATGGCGCTGCATGCCGTCACGCACTGCGGCGAGGAGCAGTATGACAATCCCGACGTGATTTTCCGCCCGATCGAGGCGTTCGCCAGGGAGCATCGCTTTACGCAAAAGGGCACGATGTGGGGCAATGTGCTGTTTGTGGACTGCTCCGGCGGAATCCGGCGTCACTTTTACGATACCTACATGATCATTGACTGATACGGCGCGGCAAACGATATTTTTGCCACAAGGGGGACTGCGATGTGCGGTCCTCCTTTCGTCATAAAACGTGGCAAAAATGGCGGATAAGCTGCAAAAAGCCTCTTGATTCGAAAGCGGCTTGGGGTTGTATAATATGGATATATGATTGACAGCTAAATGTCAATCGAAAATACAGAGAAGGAGAAGAAAGACATGAAGAAGTTTCTTTCTGTCGTCCTGGCGCTTGCCATGATGACCTGCGTGTGCTCTCTGGCCGGGGCCGAGGGATACACCGCGGGCACGTATGAGGCCAGCGCGCAGGGCTTCGGCGGCGCCGTCACCGTGAAGGTGACCGTCGACGAGGAGAAGGTGACCGCGATTGAGATCGAGGGCGCGGGCGAAACCGCGGAGATCGGCGGCGCGGCCATCGCGGAGTGGAATACCGCGCTGGTGGGCATCACCTCCGCCGAGGAGATCGATGCCAAGGCCGGTGCCACCCTCACCAGCACCGCCGTGAAGGATGCCGTGGCGAATGCGCTCGCGCAGGCCGCCGGCACGGCCGTCGTCAGCGATGAGGCGCTCGCGTTCACGGCGGGCACCTACACCGCCACCGCCGCCGGCTACAACGGCGATGTGACGGTGTCCGTCACCTTCAGCGACTCTGCCGTGACCGACATCACCGTCGATGCCAGCGGCGAGACCGAGCATGTGGGCGACGTGGCGTACGACATCATGATTCCGGATATGATCGCCGCGAACGGCACCGGCGTGGACGGCGTCAGCGGCGCGACCTTCACCAGCCGCGCGCTGCGCAACGCCGTGAATGCGGCCGCGGAGCAGGCTGCGTGCACCAACATGGCTGCCTTCCAGGCGAACACTGTGGAGGTGGAGGCCGAGGCCCCGATCGAAGTGACCTATGATGTGGTCATCGTCGGTGCGGGCGGCGCGGGCATCGCCGCTGCGGCTCAGGCCGCGCAGGACGGCAATACCGTGCTCGTCATCGAGAAGAACGCCGAGGTGGGCGGCAACACGCTCGTCTCCGGCGGCCAGTATCAGAGCGTCATGCCTTACCTCGTGTGGGATGCGGACGATCCGGACGCCACCACGGGCGTGGGCTTTGACGGCAACACCTACAACAAGGTCAGCTCCGTGCAGGGCTGTATCGATCAGCTGAAGACCATCCTTGCCTGGAGCGAGGAGCCGTTCGACGCGGATTACTACAAGGATCATGAGTATGTGGCGGGCGATATCGCCGAGCTTTCCAAGCACGGCGTGCACGCGGATTACCTGCCGACCCTCCAGGCCCTCAAGCAGGAGATTCAGGCCTATCTTGACTGGGCGCAGCCGCAGCTTGACGCGGGCGTGGCCGAGAACCATCTGACCCTGTTCTCCACGCTGAACCTGCACATCTTCCAGACCTACTACGGCGGCCTGCGCCAGAGCGCCGACGGCTCCGAGTGGATCTACGGCGACATCGATCTGGTCACGCAGTTCATCGTGGACGGCCAGGAGCTCAAGCCGTGGCTCGAGTCCATGGGCGCGACCTTCGTGGAGGACACCCAGCCGACCCTCATCGGCGCGCTGTGGTACAGAGAGAATGAGTTCGTCGGCGCGAATGTCGATGCCGACGGCGACGGCACTGTGGAGACCTACGGCGGCCGCTGGGGCACGTACTTCATGGCCCCGATGACCGCGTTCCTGCAGGCCAATGAGGCCAACCAGGTGATGCTGCGCACCAACGCGGAGAGCCTCATCACCGATGAAACCGGCCGCGTGACCGGCGTGAAAGCGACCCGCTACGACGGCACCGAGGTGACTGCGAATGCCACCAAGGGCGTCATCCTGGCAACCGGCGGCTATGCTGCGAACATCAGCGAGGTGGTCGAGAGCAACGTCTACTGGTCCAGCGAGTACCTCTCCACGGCCACCAAGACGACCAACCGCTCCTCCTTGATGGGCGACGGCATCACCATGGCTGAGGCCGTGGGCGCCGCGACCACCGGCATGGGCTATACGCAGCTGATGCCGATCTCCTGGGTGGACAATGGCAACCTGGCCTTCGGCGGCGGCAACTATGCCGTCTACATCAACCCGACCACCGGCAAGCGCTTCGTGGACGAGGGCTCCGAGCGCGACGTGCTCTCCCTGGCCGAGTTCAAGAACGGCATTGAGGTCAACGGCACCAAGGGCGTGTTCCTGGAGATCTACAACGTCACCGAGCCGATTCCGGGCCCGATCCAGCTGGGTGAAGGCGACTACGAGGGCCGCTACTACACCCGCAAGGCGACCGAGCTGGGCGATCTGTTCGCGCAGCTGGGCGTCGAAGCGGATCCCGAGGTTGTTCTGGATACCATCAGGAAGTACGACATGGCCGTCATGGGCCAGGGCGAATTCGAGGATGTGGGCAAGGCCATCGCTTCCCGCACCATCGGAGACGTCGAGCAGAACGAGGATGGCACCTACAAGGTTGACACCTACGATCTGGAGAACACCACGCTGCGCATCCGCCTGATGGCTCCGTCCACGCACCACACCATGGGCGGCCTCGTGGTGGATACCGAGCGCCATGTGCTGGATGCGGATGGCAACGCCATCGCCGGCCTCTATGCGGCGGGCGAGGTCACCGGCGGCATCCACGGCGGCAACCGTCTGGGCGGCAACGCGATCGTCGAGATCTTTGTCTCCGGCCGCACCGCTGCGCAGGCTGTGAATGCGGACAACCAGTAAGCAGCGCTTCATGATTCCGCTTTACAAAAGATGAAGGGCCGTTGGGCCTGAAAAAGAAAAGATGCGAGCAGGGATTCTCCGGCTCGCATCT